>CAZCXI010000049.1:0-23239 GCA_964502635.1 uncultured Desulfobacterales bacterium | reverse complement strand
ACGCTTCACTCAGCTGACCTCTCATTCCGAAAATGCTCAATGTCGCGCGGAAAAGACTTTCGGCTACATGGTGACTAATGATAGTTACTTCTGAGACACGACACTAGGAGGAAAAGGATGAAAAGTCTCGTATACTTTGCCGATCTTCGTGCAGGGCCGAACCAGAATCTTCCAGGTAAACTGAAAGGGCTCTTGGATGCCGTGGGGCTGGCAGAAAAGTTCAAGACGGGGGCCCTCGTGGCCGTGAAACTCCACTTTGGAGAGGCGGGAAACACGGCCTACATACGGCCGGTCTTTATCCGTAAGATCGTTGATTCCATCAAGGAGGCCGGAGGCCGGCCATTTTTGACCGACGCCAACACCCTATATGTCGGAAGTCGAAGCCACTCGGTTGACCATCTCATCACGGCCATCCAAAACGGGTTTGCCTATGCCGTCGTCGACGCACCCCTGATCATTGCCGATGGCTTGAGGGGCGGCAATGAAACAGCCGTGGCCATTGACCTAAAACGGTTCAAAAGGGTCTTCATCGGCTCTGAAATCGTCCGCGCGGACGCCATTGTCAGCGCCGCTCATTTTAAGGGTCACGAACTATCGGGGTTCGGCGGCACGATCAAGAACCTCGGGATGGGGTGCGCCTCTCGAAAAGGCAAATTAGCCCAGCATTCCACCGTTTCCCCCAAGGTGAAGCGGAAAAAATGTGAGGGCTGCGGCGAATGTGTGGAATATTGCGCCCAGCAGGCGATCCGACTGGTTGACGACAAGGCGCGGATCGACCCAAAGAAGTGTGTCGGTTGCGGTGAGTGTATCATCGTGTGCCCCAACCAGGCCATTCAGATCCAGTGGGATCAGGCCATCCCCGTCTTCTTGGAAAACATGGTGGAGTATACGGCCGGGGTCCTGAAAGGAAAAAAAGGCGCCGCCGTCTTCCTGAATTTCATCACTCAGGTGTCCCCGGCCTGTGACTGTTATCCCCACAATGATACGCCTATTGTAAACGACATTGGTATCGTGGCATCAAACGACCCGGTAGCCATTGACCAGGCGTCAGCCGACCTGGTCAATCAGGCACAAGGGCGGAAAGACTCTTGTCTGACCAAGAACTTCCAGTCCGGCAAAGATAAGTTCCGAGCCCTCTATCCAAACGTGGCGTGGGAAATCCAGCTTGAATACGCGGAAAAGATCGGCCTGGGGACCAGGGAATACGAGCTGGTGAAAATGTAGTCTTGATGAACTCGTGAAACGTCCTTTTCGAGTTCATCACCCGTTTAGCCTGTTAAAAAACGCTTGTATAACAAGGTCTTATTCATCCATGCGTTTCAGTATCCGCTTTTCCAAGTCGTAGATAGTCACCCATGCCAATCCCACAAGAGCCAGGTTGAGAGCGAATCCGGCAAACAGGCGTCTCCAGACGTCCTGCGTTTCTAACAAAACATTGCAAAAAAGAATACATCCTCCCAACTGGCAAAAAGCACACCAAAACCTGCGCAAGTAGTCTCTGCGTTTCCATGCCGTCTCAAGCATTTTTGTCACCTCCGACTTCTACAGGCTGTTGCCCAAACAGGAATGTCTCTGAGCGGTTCATTGAAACGTCTCTTGTCCATCGACCTTGATGGACTCGTAAAAAGTATTTTGCGAGTTCATCATTATTCCAATTGCGAGCAAATTGAACTACGTTCTGTTGACATGACAACCGGCTATATTCTGGCGATCTTGACCGGCCTGCTCTTTGGGTTGCAGGGGACATATGGAAAGTATATGGGAAAACAGTTTTCGCCTGCAACACTCACCTGGGCGACGTTTGCCTTTGCGGTCCCATTCATTTCAATCCTGCTTGCATACCGGGGCATACCCCACATAGACTGGCCGGATTTCCTGTGGTCCACCACTGTTAGCTTTGTCGTCAATGTCGTAGCTTGGAATCTATTCTTCCGAGCGCTCTCGCTCTCTCCACTCTTTCTCACCATGCCCTTTACATCATTAACCCCCGTGTTTCTGGTCCCTGTGGCGTTTGTCATCTTGGGAGAGCTTCCAGGTCCTCAGGGCCTCATAGGAATCATTCTCATCATTGCCGGCGCCTACGGATTACATTTTGAGTCGGGTCACCTGCTTGGGCCATTGCTGAATCTGTTCCGCGAAAAGGGTACCCGCTATATGCTTATTGTGGCAATCATATGGGCCTTGTCTGCCACAGTGGAAAAGGTGGCCATTTTAAGCAGCTCTCCGGAATTCTATGGCTTGGCAATTCATTTCTTGTTGGCAGCCGCCTATTCGCCTTATGTCTGCCACAAGGCCAAACTCGCCGACGTGCGAACTCATATACCGGAATTGTTACTGTTGGGATTGATATCCAGCGGGGTGGTGATATGTCAGTTTACCGCCCTGCAATACCTGTATGTCAGTTATGTCATCGCTTTCAAGAGGGCGGGTATCGTCGTTAGTGTCTTTCTGGGTCATATCCTGTTCGGGGAACCAAGGCCTGCAAGAAACCTGAGCCTGAGTGTTCTGATGATAATCGGCGCTGCGTTGTTAATCATACAATGACAGTGTTCGACACTTTTCGTGATGGCAAACCGACCACAGATATGGAAAAGACTGTTCAGCAACAGGTCCGCAGATGTGAGTTCAGGAGTCGTCCAGACTGATCACATCGCCCGCCGTATGCTGCTCGGCGACGGTAAGCCGGACGGCATCTCGGCCCACGGCCTCCCGCAGGCAAGCCAAGGCCGTATCAGGCTGGTTGTTCGTCTCGCTCATGTGCGCAAGGATGACATGCTCCAGCCGGCTGTCGAACACATCGCCCAACACGTCGCGCGAGGCCTCATTTGAAAGGTGCCCCAGGCGCCCTCGTATGCGCTGTTTGAGTTCCCACGGATAGGGGCCGTCTTCCAGCATTTTAAGGTCATGGTTGGCTTCCAGGACCATGATGCGGCAGCCCTTGAGGTGGTGGCTCACCAGTCGGGTCGTCACGCCGAGATCGGTGGCAATGCCTATTTTGGCGCCGCCGTCTTTGATCGTAAATCCCACCGGATCCACCGCATCATGGCAGACCGCAAAGGGATGAATGCTGAGGCTGCCTATATGAAAGGGGGCCCCACAGAGGAATCTTCTAGTCTCGTGAAGACAGCCAAGCTGGCTGGTGGCTGCCATAAGCGTTTGTTCATTGATATAGACGGGGAGCCGAAAGCGGCGCGACAGCACACCCACACTCCGGACATGATCCGTGTGTTCATGGGAGACTACAATGGCATCCAGGGCCTGCGGGTTGATGTCTCTCGAGCGAAGGCGCCGCTCAATCTCAACGGCCGACAGGCCGGCATCAACCAGGACGGCGGTTTTCTCATCAGAGACATAAATGGCATTTCCCTTGCTTCCGCTGGCTAGTACGCAGACCTTCGTCATTTGTCATCCTTGAGCATCTTACAAATGTGAAACCCCTAAGTCCCGGTGTGTCCGAAGCCGCCCTCGTTGCGCACGGTTTGATCCAGGGTCTCCACACATTCCAGGCGCGCTTGGTACACCTTCTGAATAACGAGCTGGGCAATCCTGTCGCCCCGCCGAACAGTATAGGCCTCGCTGCCCAGGTTGATGAGGCCGACCTTTATTTCACCTCTGTAATCAGCATCTATGGTGCCGGGGCTGTTGATGATGCTAATACCGTGTCTGCATGCCAACCCGCTCCTTGGACGTACCTGGCCTTCAAAGCCCTCCGGAAGGGCCATGGCGATCCCTGTGGGGATGACTGTCACAGCGCCTACCTCCACGACCTGCTCGCTTTCAACCGCTGCGCAAAGATCCATCCCTGAGCAACGGGGGGTCATGTAGCGGGGAAGGGGAATATCCGAATCGGCTTCTGGGTGGAGTCTGCGGATCTTGATCTTGGGATTAGTCATCAGCCGGGGAGGCGCCTAAAATTATGGGGCCGTTAGAAGTCGCTTATGACCTATATTGAGCATCTTTGGAAAAAAGCCCCGCCATTCTACAAACTCAACGCCCACTCGCGTGACCGCTCCTTATCCACCGGCCCGAGCAGGGTCAAGGACATGGACTCGTCTTGGAAAATGTCCTGGGAGAGTTCCAATATGTTTTCGGCCGTAACCTCTTCGATCTGGCCCTCCACTTCTTTTAAGGGTACGTGACGGCCAAAATGGATCTCGTTGTGAGCAAGGCGGATCATCTGGTTTTCAGTGCTTTCGGCGCCCAGATAGAGCCCGCCCTTCAAGTATTCTTTCGCGTTTCTGAGTTCTGCACTTTCAACAGGGTACCCCTTGATTTTCTTCATCTCCCTGCTGATGATTTCCAGCACCTGTTGCATGTTCGATTGATCCGTCCCCACATAAACGCCACACATCCCCGTGTCGGAGTACAGCGAAAGAAAAGAGTAAACAGCATAAGCAAGGCCACGGAGTTCGCGAATTTCCTGGAACAGCCGCGAACTCATGTTCCCCCCCAGGATGACGTTCAAGACAGAGCAGGCATAGCGTCTCGGGTCGGTGACGTGGACCCCCTTGGTCCCAAGACAAATATGGACCTGTTCCAACTTCTTCGGATGGGCCATGATGACGCGACCCATGGCTGGCACGGCACGTCCTGGAAAGTTGTCAGTCTCCTGAACCACTGCAAAGCCTTGAGTAATCAATTCACCAAAAGCCTCGTGTTTCAAGTTCCCTGCCGCGGCAACAACGATACGCTCGGGCTGGTAGGCTCGCCTGAAGTATTCCTTGATGCTTTCAGAATCAAATTCAGCCACGGTTTCAGGGCGGCCCAGGACCGAGCGCCCCAGGGGATGGTTGCCCCAAACGGCCTGCGCCAAGAGGACATGGACGTGCTCATCGGGCGTGTCTTCCAACATCTTGATTTCTTGGAGGATGACTTGGCGCTCCCGTTCCACTTCCGTCGAATCAAAGACCGAGTTCAGGAAAACGTCAGACAAGAGTTCCACCATGGTACCCAGACGCGTATCGATAACCTTGGCGTGATAGCAAGTGTTTTCTTTGCTGGTAAAGGCGTTACATTGGCCGCCAATAGCGTCAAACTCCTTGGCGATCTGAACAGCGGTCCGCTTTTCTGTTCCCTTGAAGATCATATGCTCGATGAAATGCGAAAGACCGCTTTCCTGCGACTTCTCGTCACGGGCACCCACATTAACCCAGACGCCCATCGTCACTGAGCGAGCTTGGGACATTTGCTTGGTGACGATTCTAATGCCGTTATCCAGGGTGGTCTTATTGAAATCGTTATGCACTCTTTTGCCCTTCCAGGACAGCTTTTCGGCTCAGGCGGATCTTCCCATCGCGATCGACTTCAAGGACCTTGACCATCACCTGGTCCCCCTCCTTCAAGACATCAGTCACCCTGTTGACACGCTTTGAGTCGAGTTGAGAAATATGCACCAACCCATCCGTCCCGGGGAATATTTCCACAAAGGCCCCGAAATCCATGATCTTTCGGACAGTTCCCTCGTAGATCGCTCCAACCTTGGCCTCCTGGACAATCGCTTCGATCATCTTGAGAGCCTTTTCTGCCTTTTCCGTGTTTACAGCAACGATCTTGACCAAGCCCGTGTCTTCCACCTCCACATTGGTGTCGGTCTCCGACTGGATAGCCCTCACCACTTTACCGCCAGGCCCAATGATGTCGCGAATCTTGTCAGGGTTGATCTGCAAGGTCAGTATCTTGGGGGCATACGGAGAAATTTGCGGCCTGGGCTCTTCCAGGGTTTCCTTCATCTTGTCCAGGATGAACAGGCGCCCCTTGCGTGCCTGCTCGAGGGCTTGCTGCATAATCGGTTTGGTCAGACCTTGAATCTTAATATCCATCTGAAGGGAAGTGATCCCTTGACGGGTGCCGGCCACCTTGAAGTCCATGTCTCCCACGTGGTCCTCGTCACCCAGGATATCCGAGAGTATGATCACCGTCTCCCCTTCCTTTATGAGGCCCATGGCAATCCCCGCCACATGGGCGGTGATCGGGACGCCCGCGTCCATCAGGGCAAGGCTGCTGGCACACACGGTCGCCATAGAAGACGAACCGTTCGATTCCAAGATCTCGGATACGATTCGGATGGTATAGTCAAATTTTTCTTTGTCCGGCAACACCTTTTCAACAGCCCGGGTCGAAAGACCCCCGTGCCCTATTTCCCTGCGGCCGGGGCTCCCCAATCGTCTTGCTTCCCCTACACAGAAAGGGGGAAAGTTATAGTGAAGCATAAAAGGCATGAATATGTTGCCGTCCAACGTCTCTATCCGTTGTTCGTCGCTGGTAGAGCCCAGGGTGACGATGCCAAGGGCCTGCGTTTCACCTCGAGTGAAAAGGGCTGAACCATGGGTCCGGGGCAGGATACCTGCCTCACATTGAATGGGACGAATCTCATCGAAGAGACGGCTGTCAATCCGACGCCCCCCTTCGATGGCAAGGTTGCGGATGATGCGCCGCTCCAGGGCGTGGAGAATGTCATGGACCTCGCCGTGGCGTTCCAGCGCGTCTGGTCCAAGGGCCGCCAGAACATCAGCCTTGATCTCTTTGAGGGCATCATGGCGTTCGAGCTTGTCCGGAATTTGAACAGCTTCTTTCATGCGCTCCGCAGCGACAGTCTCTATCTGATCGGCCAGGCCCTGGTCCACTTCACCAGACGCTACGGGGCGTTTCGTCACCCCGACGGCCTCCCTGAGTTTCACCTGAAGATCTATGATGGGCTGCATCGCCTCGTGGCCAAAGAAGATGGCCTCGAGCATGTCTTCCTCCGTGACAAAGAGCCCGCCTCCCTCCACCATCACCACGGCGTCTTTGCTCCCTGCCACAATGAGATTAATGTCGGTTTCTTGGAGTTCCTGCCGAGTAGGATTGGCCTTGAGCTCTCCATTGATCCGGCCCACACGCACACAGGCGATGGGCCCGGCAAAGGGGATATCCGATATCCCCAAGGCTGCCGAAGAGCCGATCACGGCCAGCACGTCAGGATCGTTCTCATCGTCCACGGAAAGCACCGTGGCGATGACCTGTGTCTCGTGCCTGTAATTCTTTGGAAACAAAGGCCTGATAGGCCGATCTATGATCCGGGCCGTCAAGGTTTCCTTCTCGCTTGGTCGTCCAATCTCTCTACGAAAGTAGTTTCCCGGAATTCTGCCGACAGCATATCCCTTTTCCTGATATTCCACCGTCAGCGGGACAAAATCGATCCCTTCCCGCATGTCATCCGTCGAAACGGCCGTCACCAAGACCATGGTTTCCCCATACCGAACCAGGACAGCGCCATCGGCCTGCCGGGCGACCTTACCCGTCTCAACGGTGAGTGTTTTACCACCCACCTCTCCTTTAAAAGATATTTCCATCATACGTCTCCTCAAGATCTGTCATTCGTGATTGGTTATCCGAATGCACGTTTTCGTTTACGCTTCATCGCTTCTCCGGTTCTCAGGACTACTTTCGAAGGCCGAGGGCTTGAATGAGCGCGCGATAGCGATTGATATCCTTCGCCTTCAGATAGTTCAGCAGCCGCCTTCGCTGACCTACCAGTTTTAACAATCCCCGCCTGGAATGGTGATCTTTCTTGTGGACCTTGAAATGCTCATTGAGATAGCTGATACGGTGAGTCAGCAAAGCAATTTGAACCTCAGGCGACCCCGTATCGGTCTCATGCAGCCTGAATCGATCAATCAACTCATCCTTTGTTTTTGCTGCCAAAACCACTGTCATGACCTCCTCTATCTGTTTGATTATGTTCTTTTCGTCTGTGACGACCTCATTCGGTGCGGAGTACATCCCCGCCACAGGCGCCAAGGCAAAAGCTCAACCTGTAATGAGACTAAGCAACCACCGGGCCTTGTGTCTTCGGAAAGACACACATGTAGGGCAAGACACCGTTTTTTTCGCTCGACCCAAGGACTGCAATGAGGGCCCTTTCGGCATCTGTCACCTTGATCCACTGAGCGGTCCCGCCTTCGAGAGGACCCAACTCCGCTTTTGTTACCGGTTGCCCATGTCGTATCCTTTCCACCAAGGCACGCCCGGCCTGGATCTCGGGAAGTCCTCTTAGGGCCTGACGCATTGGCATGAGACACTTTAAGGTTTTTCCTTCAGCGGAAAGCTTCTTCATGGTGTGCAAGGAAATGGCCTCACCTAAAGTAAAGCCGCTGTTGTCCGTGCGACGCAGCCGGACCAAATGGGCACCACATCCCAGGGCGTCTCCGATGTCAGCACACAAGGTCCGAATATAGGTCCCCTCACTGCAACTCACTTCAAAGCGGACATCCGGGAGATCGATCTCGTGGACGACAAGCCCGTAGATGGAAATCCGTCTCGACGGTTTCTGTACAAATGTCCCCCGGCGAGCGAGCTTGTAAAGGGGCACCCCATGGTGTTTCAGAGCTGAAAAGGCCGGGGGGACCTGTTCTTTGATCTCTGAGAAGCGCTTGAAGGCCGAGCGTATCTCGTGGTGTGTAACGGTCAGCCTTGCCTCTTTGGAAAGGATCCGCCCAGTGAAATCATGGGTGTCGGTTCGAATCCCCAGGCGCATGACCGCCTGGTAACATTTTCGTCCGCTGGTCAGAAACCGGGCAAGACGCGTGGCCTGATTCACACAGCAAACCAGAACCCCGGTGGCAAAGGGGTCGAGTGTCCCTGTATGGCCGACCTTTCTTGCCCCCAGCACGGTTTTCACCTCAGCCACTACTTTCGCGGATGTTATGTCCGCGGGTTTGTCAACAACCACAATGCCGTTCATCAGCTTTCCGTCATTCCGTTGAGGGCCGTGCCCTGGGCCATGGTGGGGAGCTATGACATGGTCGTCAGCGGTAGTACGAGAGGCCGGGAAAACATGGTGTCTATGATTGGGGCGATTTGCTAACCGTTGACCGGGTTTCATGATGTATTGTCTTAAAGATCCTATCCACAGTAGCAGCCTGATCAAAGGATTTGTCATAAACGAACTTGAGTTCCGGTACATGTCTCAATGCCAGGCGATGGCTTAATTGGCGCTTCAGGTAGCCCGCAGCGCTCTCAAAGCCCCCCAGAGCCCCCTGCCTCCGTTCTTGTCCTTCGACAACACTGAAATAGATCCGAGCGGAACGCAGGTCGTCTGTGATCTTTACCCTGGTGATGGTGACCAGCACCAAACGGGGGTCTTTGATCTTTGTTGCCAGGAGGTCGGACAACTCCTTTCGAATCAAGCCCCCGACTCTTTCAGCTCGTCTAACCGACATTACAGGCTGATAATCTCCAGGTCCGTGTCGATAATTTCGGCCAGCTGCATGGTTTCAATAAGATTCAAGGCCTTATCCAGCTTCGAATTGATCAGGCGACGATCGTTGCCCACCAATGCCACGCCAATCTCTGCACGCTGGTGACTGTTGTTGGCCCCGACTTCGGCTACAGAGGCATTGAAGGTGTGTTGCAGCCGGCTCACGATACCCTTTACGACCCTGCGCTTACCCTTTAAAGAAGTATTACCCGGGATCCTGAGGACGATTGTGCCGGTTCCTACCACCATTTAAAAACGCCCAAACTGAGCTAGGGTAGATTGAGGTGAGCGCAAGTACTTACTCCAGCACTGGCTTCACTTCCTCTACCTCGTAACATTCAATGACGTCATGGACCTTGACATCATTGTAGTTTTCAATGCCCACGCCGCATTCATACCCGCTCTGCACCTCTTTGACATCATCTTTGAAGCGACGCAAAGACCGTACCTTACCATCATAGACCACGACACCGTCACGAAGCAGTCGGGCCGGTCGCCCGCGTTCAATTTTTCCTTCAGTGACATAGGAGCCTGCAATGGTACCCACCTTGGAGACAGCAAAAACATCCCGGACCTCTGCCCGCCCAACAAGATGTTCTTCATAGGTGGGCTCCATCAGTCCTTCGATCGCCCCCTTGATGTCATTAACCACATTGTAAATCACGTCGTAGAATCGAATATCCACATGATGTTCGTTCGCAAGGTCTCTCACCTTGGGGTTGGGTCGAACGTTAAAACCAATCACGATCGCCTTGGAAACCGTAGCCAACATGATGTCCGATTCCGCCATAGCTCCGGTTGCGGAATGCACAATGTTCACATTGACCTCACGGGATGGAATCTTCTGCACGGCTTCCGCCAAGGCCTCAATAGATCCCTGAACATCTGCCCGGATAATAAGGTTCAGGTCTTTGATAAGGCCATCTTGCATTTGTTCATAATACTTTTCCAAGGTCAACTTGCTGCTCTTGGCCAGCTCCAGCACTCTCTGCTTTTGGGCACGATGCAGCCCCACCTGCTTTGCCACTTTTTCGTCAGCCACAGCAACGAACTCGTCACCAGCCATGGGGACACCTGAAAGCCCCTGGACCTCAACAGGCGTGGAGGGTCCGGCCTCGTCCAAACGGTTGCCCCGATCGTCAACCATGGCCCGGATCTTTCCGTAATGGGGACCACACACCAAGGCGTCTCCGGAGCGTAACGTGCCTTCCTGGACCAGTACCGTGGCCACCGAGCCTCTCCCGGGGTCCAGTTTAGCTTCAATAACGCGGCCTCTTGAAAGCCTGTCGGGATTCGCTGTGAGTTCCAAAACGTCGGCCTGCAGGAGTATCATCTCGAGAAGCTCTTCAAGACCCGTCTTTTGCTTGGCTGATACGTTCACAACCACGGTGTCGCCGCCCCATTCTTCCGGCGAAAGGCCGTGCTCGGCCAATTCCCTTTGGACCCGTTCAGGATGAGCCTCTGGCTTGTCGATCTTGTTGACGGCCACGAGGATGGGGACATTGGCGGCCTTGGCATGGCTGATCGCTTCAACGGTCTGTGGCATGACCCCGTCATCTGCGGCGACGACCAGCACCACCAGGTCCGTCACCTCCGCACCTCTGGCACGCATGGCTGTGAATGCCTCGTGGCCCGGCGTGTCAAGAAACACCACTTGCCTATCTCTCACGGTCACCCGGTAGGCCCCAATGTGCTGAGTGATGCCCCCCGCCTCACCTCCGATGACGTTCGTTTCACGGATGGCATCCAGCAGAGAAGTCTTGCCGTGATCGACGTGGCCCATGACGGTCACCACGGGCGGTCTGGGCTTGATCTTGTCAGGATCGTCCTCTTCAACACGGATAATGTCCTCTTCCTCAAAGGCGGCTTTTTCAACTTCATAATCAAACTCGCTGGCAATGACCGTTGCCGTGTCAAGATCAATGGCTTGGTTCAGGGAGGCCATAACTCCCATGGCCATTAATTGTTTGATGACCTCGCCCGCCTTCACTCCCATACGTTTGGCCAGGTCCGACACCATAATGGCTTCGTCAATCTTGATGCGACGTTTGATCGCCTTTGGCGTGGTGATCAAGGTCGCTTCGCCCTTGATAGCCACCTTGCCCTTACGAATCTTTCGGCCCTTTCGGCCCCTGAGGACCTTGCCGTCATAAAGGTCGGACTTCTCCAAGACCTCCTTCTTACGAAAAGTGATCTTCTTCTTGAGGAAACGTTTATCCTCTTCCAGCACCTCCGGTGACCGTCTGTCCTTTTTCTTTAATTTGCGTTTGGCAACAGGGCGAGCCCCTTCTTGTTCTTCCCCACGCCCTACAAGGCTTAAAGGTTTTGGCTGTTCTTCGACAGGGGCCGCCGTTCCTGTTTCAGGGGCGGCTTCCTCACGGGATGGAGCAAGGGGTTTTACCTCAGGCAGCTTTATGATCTTGGCCGGTTTATCCTTTTTGGTCTTAGGTTTTTTCTTGGCCTTGACTTTTTTGACTGGTTGTGTCTCTTCGAGCTTGGCTTTCTTGTCCACGGGTGCAAGGGAAGGCTCCCCGGGCTTTCCCGCCTCGATCTCGGCTTCTGTTTGATCCGGTTCCGGTTCAACCTGTTCGACCACCTTTTTGGGGGAGGTCTTTTCAGAAACAGCCGGTGAAACATCAGTGGGTTCCGCCTCGGCCTCAGGGGGAATGGCTGGGACTTCCGAGGGCTTCTTGACAAGCTTTTTCCGCCTTCTGATGACGGTCTCCCTGACCCGTTTTTCGATCAGGACTTCCTTTTTTCGACCAAGTATCACTTCTTTCGTTCGAGAGGCCGTCTCTTCATCCACCACGCTCATATGACTCTTGACAGAGATATTCATCTCCTTCAACCTTTCCAACAGCACTTTGTTCGTCATATTGAGCTGTCTCGCAAGTTCATACACTCGGATTTTCGCCATTCATTACCCCCAGCCTGACATGGATCCCATGGCCTCACAAATCTTCAGGAGGCACTGTGGGTTGGTCGGATGTCTCAGCCTCCCCTGAAACGCCTTCGGGGGCGTCTTGCTCTCCGGATACATGAGATACCGCTTCATCCTCTTCCACACGCTTCGCCCGCTCCATCTCCTCGACAGCCTGCCGAGCCGCCTCCACTAAGGCCTGTGCCTTTGTCTCGCCGATTCCCTTGAGCTGAGTGAGTTCCGCAACCACGGCATTAGCCAGTTCTTCCACTGAATAGAACCCATGTTCGTACAGGGCATCAGCCGTACTGGCTCCTATGTCCGGAAGATCCAACAAGGATTCATAACCCGCCCGCATGGCATGGCTATACTGGCTTTCACTCGTGACATCGATACTCCAGCCTGTCAGTTTACAGGCAAGTCGAACGTTTTGGCCTCGTTTGCCAATGGCAACGGACAGATATTCATCTGGGACGATGACTTCCATGGATCGGCTGGTCTCGTCCACCACCACCCGAGAGATTTCCGCCGGGGACAGGGCGTTGCAAACAAACTTCGCCGGGTCGCTGTGCCAAGGAATGATGTCGATCTTTTCGCCTTTCAGTTCCTGCACCACACTCTGGACCCGAGTTCCCTTCATGCCGACACACGCCCCCACAGGGTCGATGTCTGAATCATTCGACGCCACGGCTATCTTTGCACGACCGCCGGGTTCACGAGCTGCCGACATGATGGATACGATGCCTTCGGTGATCTCCGGCACCTCTGTCTTAAACAGATTCACCAGGAACTGAGGATGTGTCCGGGACAATATGATCTGGGGCCCACGAGTTTCACGCAGTACATCCAGGACGTAAGCCCGAACCCGGTCACCCCGGCGATACGTCTCCCGGGGAACCTGTTCGTGCACTGGAAGAGTGGCCTCGGCTCGACCAAGATTGACGATGATGTCGCCCCTGTCTATCCTTTGTACAATGCCGTTGATGATCTCGCCTTTTCTGTCAACAAAGTTTTCATACACCACGTCCCGTTCGGCATCCTTCATTTTCTGGATGATGACTTGTTTGGCCGACTGGGCAGCAATTCTGCCAAAGGTCGTCGTGTCCATCTTGGCACCCAGTTCGTCTCCTAACTCACACCCTGGGTCGAGCTTACGCCCCTCTTCAAGGCTTATCTGAAGGTCGGGCTCGGTCACGTCTTCAACCACTTCTTTGAACTGAAACACTTCAATCTCACCCAGTTCTTTGTTATATCGAACTTCAATCTCGATCTCGGCCCCAAATTTCTTTCTGGCCGCAGATTTCAGGGCCTCTTCCAGGGTCTTGATCAGAATTTCCCGGTCAATCCCCCGGTCGCGACTCACCTGGTCAATCACCCTCTTCACATCCGACACTAGCATTTGCAACACCTTAAAATGTAATTGTAGTTACGAGATGATCCCCTTCACGTTTCCTGGCCTCAATGCTTGCCTCAATCATCGAGGCGAGCCTTTACGATATTTTCGCAGGCAATACCGATGGTCTGATTTCCTGCCGAGAGCATGACCACACCATCCGAAAACCCGCTCAAGATACCCTTAAACCCCCTCTTCCCGTCTACAGGCCACTGCGTTCGAATAACCACCTGCCGACCTTTGAAGTGGTTAAAATGCTTCGGTTTGGTCAGCCGTCGGTTCAGCCCCGGGGAAGAGACCTCCATATGATAAGGCCCCCGGAAGTCCACCTTGGCGTCTAAAACATCCCCAAGCTGATGACTGATATCGGCGCAGTCCGCCAGGGTCACACCGCCGTCCTTGTCCATGATCACCCGCAGGACCCACCCATGAGGTTCCCTTCGGTATTCCACATCGATCAGCGTGACCCCTTCGGACCTCAGGAGCGGTTCAGCCAAGGCCTCTACCTCGGCGACAACTTTTCCGGTCCATTCATCCACGGTTCGTCATGGCACATACGACAACGCCTGTGCCTTTTCCCACGGCGCAGCAACGTCTGTCTACCAAAAAAAAACGGGCTGTTGCCCGTTTCCCGCGCCGCGACTACGTCTCAATAAGGTGTATTATTGAGTCTCTACAGAGAAAACCAAAGGCACAAGTTACCAGTAAATCCACTCATCAAAGCCTATGCCTGGCTGCCTAGCCGCACAAGGCATCGCCTCGAAAAGGGAAAAGGGCAGACACTGCGTAACGCCAAAAGTGGAGCGGGCAACGGGGTTCGAACCCGCGACACCAAGCTTGGGAAGCTTGTACTCTACCAGCTGAGCTATGCCCGCCTCAACTTTGAAAAATAATTTATACCCCTTTCTTTCCCTTGTCAAACATTTTTCGTAAACACGGCTTTGGCTCCAAGGTGTCATCATGGCCTCATAAAACACATTGGCCCAGACAAGCTTCGACGGTAAATTGATCCTAATTCGACCCCCTTCCACGACTGACTGCCCCTTCTGAGCTTTGAACGCTTCATTTTATGTGCTATGGAAGGTCTCCATCAACATAATTTCACGCTGCCCTGTACGGGCTCGATGCTAAACCCATACCATTGCTGCTGGGCCGGAGACGATGACTACAGATAGAGAACAGATTGAATTTGATGTCCTTTTTGTGGGGGGCGGCCCCGCCAACCTGGCTGGTGCCATCCATCTCATGCAGCTTGCCAAGAGGGAGAATCTCAACCTTGAGGTGGCCCTCATCGAAAAGGGGGCCGAGGTCGGCTCTCATGCATTGAGCGGGGCAGTCCTAAACCCCATCGCCCTCAAGGAGCTTATGTCCGGCTACAGGGAAGCGGGCTGCCCTATAGAAAAAGATGTTCGGGGGGAGACATTGTGTTTCTTGACGGAGACGTCCCATTACTCCCTTCCATTGGTACCTAAGTATATGAGGAACAAAGGATTCCACATCATAAGCCTTTCCAGGTTCGTGCGTTGGCTTGCTGCCGTTGCAGAAGATTTGGGCGTGAATGTTTTTCCAGGTTTTGCGGGCAAGGAGGTGCTTTACGGCCCGGATGACAAAACAGTCATTGGAATTCGCACGGGCGACAAGGGCGTTGGCAAGGACGGGAAACCCAAGTCAAACTTCGAACCGGGTGTGGACATCACGGCCAAAGTGACCGTCCTGGGAGAAGGGGCCAAAGGCGCCCTTCTCAGAGAGATGGCAACTAAGCTGAACATCTTCGCTGGAAAGGTGCCCCAGACGTTTGAGACCGGCATCAAAGAGGTAATCCAGCTGCCTGAAAAGAACTATTTTGGGGACAGCGCCGTCAATAACATTCACACCCTTGGCTACCCTTTAGGCTTGGTTACCCACGGCGGCGGCTTTATTTATGAGATGAAGGACAACAGATTGGCGCTTGGGCTCCTGGTGGGACTGGGGTATCAAGACCCCATGCTTGACCTGTATGAAGAGTTTATGCGATTCAAGAGGCATCCCTTCGTGCGTCATATCATAGCCGAGGGTCGCGTCATGGAGCAAGGGGCGAGGGTGACTGGAAACGGGGGCTATTATACCATGCCGAGGCTGGCCGTTGATGGGGCGGTTTTTGTCGGCGCTAGCGCCTCCATGCTTAATGCCCCGGCGCTAAAAGGGATCCACACATCCATGAAATCGGGCATGCTGGCGGCAGAGGCGATCCTGGAGGCCTTCTCAAAGGGAAGTTTCACACAAGAGGTCTTGGCTCGCTATCATGATTTATTTGAGAACAGTTGGCTCAAGAAGGAACTCTATGTTGGGAGAAATTTTGCCCAGGCCGTATCCAGGAAGGGGCCGGTGAAATTTGTCCATTTGGGTGTCCAATATTTGACAGGGGGCCGGGGGCTCTTTGACAGAATGTCCATTGAGAAAGACTCTGAGACCTTACGACCCTTGAAACATGGCGACTTGGAGGCTTCAGGGAAAAAATATGGGAGCAAGGACTACGACGATGTGCTCTTTGTGGACAAATTAACCGGTGTCTATCTATCCAAGACACAGCACCGGGAAGATCAGCCGTGTCATTTGATTGTCCATGACCTGGATCTGTGCGTCAATGAATGTTTTGAGACTTATCAATCCCCCTGCACCAGGTTTTGTCCCGGTAATGTGTACGAGATAGAGCTTGAAGAGAAGACCCGGGAAAAAAAGCTTAAGCTGAATCCTTCCAATTGTCTCCACTGCAAGACGTGTGAGATCAAGGATCCCTATGGCAATATCACCTGGACCTGCCCGGAAGGTGGCGACGGACCGAGCTATGCCGTCCTGTGATCGGCTGCAAGGTTCACCCGTACTATTTCCTTTTGCACTGATTGGTTGACGTCTTCGTGTCGAGTTTCAAATCTTGTACTTCGGATTTCCGGTTTGCCCGCTTGGGGTGCTCACCATTTGAAGGCGATGCGGAGCCGTTAATGCCTTTTACCCTTCATGCGTTTTCGACCTTTGAGAATCCTCGTCAGGGCCCGTCGGTACATACAGTATGAACGGGAAATGAGAAACACAAGATATAATAACTTAATATTAATTATGCTTAATTTAGTGTAATTTGCTTGACAAGTTGGCCCAGATTATGCATTCTGCACCAGTCTACAATTCCGGCACCATGCCGTATGGGAGGCAAGCTCACATGGGCAAGAATGCGTTGAAAGAGATTCGAGAATCGTTCTTGATGAGCAAGGCCGAACTTGCTAGAAAGGCCCGTGTCTCTCCTATCACGCTCGATAGAATAGAGAAGGGAAAGAATTGTCGGCTGGAGACCAAGCGGAAGATCCTGTTGGCCCTCGGATACAAGCTTTCTGACAAGAACAAGATATTCGCTGACTAAGAGACTCCTATGATTTTTGCAAAGAAGGACCACCTGATTGGCCTGGACATTGGCTCCCGAACGATCAAACTGGGCGAGATACTCGAAAAAAAGGGGCGTCGCACCTTAGACAAGTTCGGCATGGCCAACTTACCGCAAGGGACCATCGTCGAAGGACGCATCAAAGAACCTCAAGTGGTGGCCGATGCGATCAGAGGGCTGGTGAAAGACCTTAAAGTTAAGAGGCACAATGTGGCCACCTCCATCTCCGGCTACTCTGTGATTATCAAGAAGATCGTCGTAGGAAGAATGTCGGATGAAGACCTCCATGATAGCATTCAGTATGAGGCGGAACAGTACATCCCCTTTGACGTGGAAGATGTGAACATTGACTTTCATATCCTTGGCGACCATGAAGCGAATCCTAATCAAATGAATGTGATGCTTGTGGCGGCCAAGAAGGAAGTGGTCGATGAATACGTAGACTTCCTTGAAATGGCAGACCTAAATCCATGCGTCATTGATGTGGATGTCTTCGCCCTGGAAAAGGTGTTTGAGGAAAGCTACTTACTGGAAGAAAAGAGTGTCGCCCTGGTGGACGTCGGGGCCAACAAATTAAATGTTAACATCATCAAGAACAACACCTCTGCGTTCACTCGGGACGTGGCCATTGGCGGGGAAGAGATCACACGTGAGATCGCTGCCCACCTGGATTGTTCCTTTGAGGAAGCAGAGGAGGTAAAGCTCGGAACTGCAGCCGACAAGATGCCCCAGGAAGACCTCCAGGAAATCATCTTGTCTTTTGTCTCCAACTGGTGTAGCGAAATCAGACGGGTCATCGACTTTTACTATTCCACGTACCCCAACGAGAATATCCAGCAGATCCTCTTGAGCGGGGGGGCATCACAGACGCCGGGGTTTCTCGAACATCTGGCGACCGAGACTTCTATTGACGTGGAGACATTCGACCCCTTCAGGAGTTTGGACATTAGCGAGAACGATCACGACACCAATTATCTCAAGCGAATTGCCCCTCAGGCTGCGATTTGCATGGGTCTGGCCTCCAGAAGGGTGGACGACAAATGATTAGGATTAACCTTTTACCCGTTCGAGCAGCACGCAAGAAGGAAAACATTCGTCAGCAGGTTTCGATGTTTTTCCTGTTTATTGTGTTTGTCCTGTGTGTGATGGGGTACCTGACGATTTCCATGAACAGGACCATCTCCGGGCTCAATGGCAAGATCGAGGTGGCCCAGGGAGAACTTAGGAAATATCAGGAGATCGAGAAGCGGGTTTTGAAGATCAAGAAAGAACTTCAGAAGCTGGAAGAAAAGATGGACATCATTGCCCAGCTTGAAGCAAACCGCAGTGGACCGGTCCGTTTCATGGATGCCCTTACGGGCCTGGTCTTGCCAGATAAGATGTGGCTTACGACCCTGACCCAGACCGCGGGAAAGATGCAACTGGCGGGGGTGGCCACGGACAACAAGACCATTGCTGATTTTATGAGTCGCCTTGAAACATCAACCTGTTTCAGGGCTGTAGACCTCATATCTTCAAAGCAGGTCAAGCAGCAGGACAAGAAGCTTAAGGCCTTTACCATCACCTGTCAGGTATCAAACACTAGACCCGACAAGGCTATGAAAGCCTCCTAACACCATATGGCAAAGCCCTCATTATCAAGTCTGCCCTTTGAAAAGATTGCAGCCCTGACCCGGGTCCAGAGGATTCTGCTCTGTGTGGGCACGTTCCTGCTCCTTGGAGGGGGCTATTTCTATCTGATTTATATGCCGAAATCCGGCACAATCAGCCAGTTGAAACAAGACTATGGGGACCTTCAGATGAAGGTGACCAAGGCCAAGGCCGCCGCAAAAAGCCTTGACAAGTACCAAAAACAGTACAAAGAGGCCCAGGGAAAGTTCAGGCTTGTCCTTCGGCTTCTACCCGACAAGAAAGAGATCCCGAGCCTCCTAGAGGCCATATCAAAATCGGGCAGACATTCTGGCCTGGAATTCCTCTTGTTCAAGCCGGAGCCGGAAATCTTAAAGGGTTTTTATGCCGAGATCCCGGTCAAGATAGAGGTCATAGGTGGTTATCACAACCTGGCTTTATTTTTCGACAAAGTTGCAAGGCTTTCCAGAATCGTGAATATTTCTAACGTGCAAATCAAGGGTGCAAAGGGTTCCGGTAAGGCTGCAGGCGATCTGAACACATCCTGTGTCGCCACCACATTCAGATTTGTGGAAACTGCAAAGGCAAAACCCGCAAAGGGCAAGTCCAAAAAGGCTCGATAGGGAAAAAGGCTGATATGGCTGATATGAAGATAGCGGCCAGCGCTCGCAATGTGCTCTTGTGGTTAATGCTCCTGATGCTGGCGTGTGCGGGATGCGGCGATCATTCAGAGTCCGAGCCTTCCCGACAGGCTCCAGAGCTTCGCAAGAAGATTGCCCTGCCCAAAAAACCAGCGGCCCAGGCCGTAACACCGATGAAAAAGGCCAAGGCCGGCGTTTTCGAAGCCAAGGGCGAAGCCACGCCTCCTTCTGAGCGGGCCAAGTCGGAGCCCGCGGCGCCTGAGAAAAAAGGACTGATCGAGCCCGGCAAATCAGGCAGCCAGCAGATTGTCGCCGCTATTGGCAAAAGGCCGACCTACTTCTATGACCCGACGGGAAAACCTGATCCCTTCAGACCACTGTTTGCCGCGGAAGCTGAACGTGTCATGCCCGCCCAAAAGGAGCTCAAGAGGAAAAGGCTCCCTCTTACGCCCCTTCAAAGGATAGACTTGGCCCAGTTTAAGCTTGTCGGGGTTATTCTGTCTCGTGGGGGAAACAAGGCGTTGGTGGAGGAACCCTCCGGCAAGGGATACATCATTTCCAAGGGCACATACATTGGCCAAAATTTTGGGCGCGTCAAACGAATTCTCAAGGACAAGGTCGTTGTGGAAGAGGAGGTCGAGGATTTCCTTTCTGGCGAGAGGGAGCTTCGAAGCACGGAGTTAAAACTTCAGAAGAAGGTTGGAGATGGGTAAGATGATTGCCAACTATAAAGACCTTTGGAATGTGCGATGCTCGCTGTTTGTGGTTGCGGTGCTGTTTCTGATCGCAGGTTGCGCATCTAAGCCTCCTGCAAAACCGGCAGGGACTCTGCCTGAGATCGCTTCTCAGGCAAAGACGGTGCACCGTATTGCCCTTTCTGAGGACGAGGCCACAGCCCTGTTGACCATATACGCCAATCAGCCGCTCACTTATACGGCGGTGAAGCATCAGTTTCCACTCGGCATTGTCCTCTATCTTCCTGATACTGCTTTGAAAGGAATCCAAGAGACCTACACGCCGGAAAGCTCCCTGATCCAGTCTGTTCAGACCTCCGTACTGAAGCGGGAAAAGCCATCCTCACGCATTGAGGTCCGCCTGAAGGAAGACGTCCCCTATCAAGTGACCCAGGCCGAAAATCAAGTTCTGGTGCGCTTCAAAAAGCCCGCGGCCTTGTCCAAGGAAGCCGTGCCGGTCGAAAAGCCGATTGAAGTGACAAGGCAGGCGGAGCCTCAAGTGCAGGCGGCACAAGAGCCTAAGCCGGAGGTCCAACCACAGCCACAGCCACCAGTGTCGGAGGACAAGGGGCCTGCCTGGGTCAAGCGTATCGACTTTGAAATGCTTGAAAAGGGTCAATCTCGCGTTATCGTAGAAACCACGAAAAAGGCCCGGTATGAGACGCAGAGGGTTTCAGACAAGAGGCTCCTGTTCAAGGTTTTTGACGCGAGGATTCCCAAGTTCCAAAAGCGCCCCCTCATCACCACCCGATTCAAGAGCGCCATCGACCGCATTCTTCCCATACAAACCCCCAGCATGGGGGATACGGCCGTCATCGCTATAGACCTCCGAGAGGTCGTTCCCTACAGGGTTCATGAGAAGGGGGGGCTTTACTTCATCGACTTTGAGGCCTCCAGCGTGCCTCCACGGCCCATGCCAGAGGTGGAACGACCCGCATGGGTACAGGCGATGAAAGAAACAGAGGCTGCGGCTGTGAGAGAAGTCACCCGGCCGCCCGAGAAGCCGGTGGTGACCGAAACAGGAAAACAATACACCGGGGAGAAAATATCCCTGGATTTCCAGGATGCGGACATCCACAATATCTTTCGAATCCTCAATGAAGTGAGCGGCAAGAATTTCGTTATAGGTGGCGATGTCAAGGGCAAAGTCACCTTAAAGCTTGTCAATGTCCCCTGGGATCAGGTCTTGGATCTTGTTCTCAAGATGAACAAGCTCGGCACGGCGGTTGAAGGCAATATTGTTCGTATCGCGACGCTTAAGACGTTAGAGGAAGAACAGCGGGCCCTTGTATCAAAAATGAAGGCTGAACAGGATGCTGAAGAGCAAGAGCCCTTGATGACAGAATATATCCCCATTAACTACCATCCCGCCGCCGACATCGGAAAAGAGCTCGTCAAGATGAAGTCTGCTCGCGGCAAGGTGACCATTTATGAACCGACCAATATGATCATCATGACAGACGTACGGGCTGCCATTGAGCAGGGGCGAGAGTTTGTCAAAAACTTGGATGTGGTGACCCCCCAAGTCATGATAGAGGCCCGAATCGTATCGGTCGCCACCGATTTCTCTCGTGAGATCGGCATACGGTGGGGCGGCACATATAACGACACAGGCAAAAACACCTTTGACTTCTTTGGGGATGTAGGCCTGGGCGATAACGCTGTAGTCAGTCTTCTTCCATCATTGGCTCCCTCAAGTGGTATTGGATTTAATTTTAGCAGATTGAGTGTGACTCCGTTAACGATCGACGCGACACTCCAAGCCATGCAAGAAGAGGGAAAGGGAAGGGTCATATCCGCGCCCAAAATACTGACCTTGGACAATACGCCGGCTTATATAGAACAAGGCCTTGACATCCCCTACCAAGTTCTTGAAGAGGGAAGCTACAGCCTTAAATGGGCAAAGGCGGTCCTCAGATTGGATGTAAGGCCCCAAATCTCTCCGGACCGTCGTATCAAGATGGATATCGTGGCCAAGAACGATAACCCGGACAAATCCATTGTGGCCGCGGGCGTCCCGGCTATTGACAAAAAAGAAGCAAGCACGACACTCATGGTCAATAATGGAGATACCATCGTCATCGGCGGGATCATCACGAGGGAGGAATCATTTTTGAACAGGGGAGTACCCGGGCTTTCCAAAATCCCCGTATTAGGATGGCTGTTTAAGTCCGAATTGAAAGAAATCAATGACAAAGAGCTGTTGATTTTTGTGACCCCAACCATTGTTGAGCTTGAAAAGGCACAGTAGGTGAATTCATAAGATGACACCAAGAACGCTTTTCTATACGTTGGGTTTGCTTTGTATGACCATGGCAGCAGGCGGGCTGAACCCTGCAAGCGCCTATGGGCAGGAGGCTGGCGAGGAGGTCCTCAAACCTGAATCAGGGCTTTATTATACCATTGAAAAGGGGGACACCCTCTGGGATATTTCCCAGCATTTCTATGATTCTCCGTTGGTTTGGCCGGATCTGTGGCAAAAAAACGACTATATTGCCAACCCCCACTGGATCTATCCCGGAGAACGTATCCGTATTTTCAGCCGTGAGGGAATGGAAAAAGTTTCCAAAACAAAATTTACGCCCAAAATCCCCCCTAAAGTTGAGCTGCGAGAGGCCCCATATTATATCTATGACGGCATTGACAGGATAGGGTTCGTGAGAAAGGAGCCCGTGACCCCCTGGGGCGCCATCTTCAAGGAGAAAGAAGGCAAGGCCTTGATCAGTGAAGGGGACCTGGTCTATGTTCGTCCTGCCGAGGGGGTGACCTTTGTGCCAGGGGATCGCTTCACCGTGTATCGGACATTGGCTCCGGTGAAGGACCCTCAAACCAAGGCGCTTATCGGAGTTCAGCATTATATCGTGGGGATTGTTGAAATGACGCACGTGGAGCCCAAGTTTTCTACGGGCCGAGTCGTGCAATCCTTCCGGTATATTGAACTCCAGGATCTGCTGATGCCCTATGAGACCCGATCACCAAAGATTACGCTCACCCGGGGCGAGACGGGTCTCAACGGCAAGATCATTGGTGGTGAAGAAGGTGAAAAAATCATCGGCGATCCAGCCGTCGTTTTTATTGACAAGGGGCGAAAAGACAGGGTTCGGGTAGGACAGGCATACAGCGTCTATTATCAGGACAAGGAATCTTTTGGCTGGAGGGGAAAAGCCTCTATTCTGCTGGCGCCTGTCGATTTTGGCAAAATTCTGATCCTACATACCGAAGACACAACAGCTACGGCCCTGGTGACGGCAGCCGACAAGGCCATACACCCG
>CAZCXI010000048.1:16655-23511 GCA_964502635.1 uncultured Desulfobacterales bacterium | reverse complement strand
CCAATGGGCGGAATCCACCCCAGAGAAGGCAAGGAACTGACCGAAAAACTCGCCGTGGAGGTGATGCCGGCTCCTTCAGAGGTGCGCCTGTTCTTGAAACAACATGTCGGGGCGCCATGTCAGGCTTTAGTCAAGAAAAAGGCCAAGGTGACTGAAGGGGAGCTGGTGGCATCGGTAGAAAGGGGCTTGAGGGCTGACCTCCATGCGAGCGTGACGGGCACGGTGAAGGGTGTTCAAAACGCGCTCCACCCCATGGTGGGAAACGCCTCTGCCCTGGTGATCTCGGCGGACCCGGATACACAGCCCAGATCGTATTCTCCAGTGGACTGGACACAATTTTCCAAAGAAGAACTCCTGGCCAGGATCAAGGCCGCGGGCGTCGTGGGCATGGGCGGCGCAGGGTTTCCTGCAGGAGTGAAACTGACGATTCGACCCGGTGTTAAGCTTGACACGCTTATCCTAAACGGGGCGGAATGTGAACCCTGCCTGACCAGCGACCACCGTCTCATGGTGGAGCATGCCAAGGAGGTGGTTGAAGGGGCGAAGATTATCTTGAAGATCCTTGGCATTCGTTACTGTGCTATCGGCATTGAAAACAACAAACCGGATGCGATAGAAACCTTGAATAAGGTAATCTCTGAAGATGGATCTAAGAATAGTTACAACATTGTGGTGAAGCCTCTTAAGGTCCAGTATCCTCAGGGGTCTGCGGACCAGTTGATGCAGGCCGTAACCGGTCGGGCGCGGCCCGCGGGTGTACGATCGTCAGCCATCGGCATCATCGTTCAAAACGTATATACCACAAAGGCGATCTATGACGCCGTGGCTCTCGGCAAGCCGCTTTATGAAAGGATTGTTACCATTTCGGGCAGGGGGATCAAGCGGCCTGCCAATCTCATGGTCAGGGTAGGGACCAGTGTTGGTGACATCGTGGACTATTTGGGCGGAACGACACCTGATCTGGCCAAGGTCGTCATGGGGGGGCCGATGATGGGTTTTGCGGTGTCCACGCTCGATATTCCCGTCAGCAAGACCACATCAGGAGTGCTTTTTCTCACACGCGAAGAGATCGATACACAGTCGCATGATCCGTGTATTCGATGCGGGTTCTGCGTGAGTGTGTGCCCCATGGGGCTTGAGCCAAACAATGTGAGTATCTATGTGGAGGCGGGCCGTGGCGCCGATACCGAACAATTTGGTGTGGATGATTGCTTCTTGTGCGGCAGCTGCGCCTATGTGTGCCCGGCAAAGAGGCCTCTCGTCCAATTCATGAGTATCGCCAAGCAGAACATCAGGGAAGCCAAGAAGAGCTAATCAAGAGGAGCACAATGAGCGCACCACTAGCAGAAGCAACCACAGTGGAAGGGGCAGGAGAGGTGATGGCTCCAAAGTTGTTTGTATCGGTTTCGCCTCACTTCAAGAGCACAGTCACGGTGTCTGAGATCATGTGGACGGTCGTGGCCTGCCTGCTACCCCCCCTTATTTTGTCCGTCTTCATCTTCGGTTTTCAAACGCTGATCATCGCCTTGGTCAGCGTGCTGAGCTGTGTTGGCACGGAGTACCTGTCCAACAGGGCGTTGAAGCGTCCGACGGACACCATCAAGGATGGCAGCGCCGTGATCACCGGGTTGCTCCTGGCGTACGTGATTCCGCCCGGCGTGCCTTACTGGCTGCCGATTTTGGGGGGAGTGGTTGCTATCTTCATAACAAAGGCCCTGATGGGCGGCATCGGGTTTAACGTATTCAATCCCGCTTTGATCGGCCGGGCCTTTCTGGTAGCTACTTATCCGGTGGCCATGACCTCGGCGTGGCTTTTACCCATCCGGGATGCATCGGTTTTTAAATACATGGGGGCTGGTGTTGATGCGGTTTCAACGGCCACGCCCCTTTATGTGCTGAAACACTATGGTATCGCGGCTGTCATTGAAAGATTCGGCGCGCTGTCGGTCATCTACAAAGATTTCTTTGTCGGCTGGAGGCCCGGCTGCATTGGCGAGACTTCCGCGTTTCTTCTTGTCCTTGGCGGCGTTTTCCTGATTTATAAGCGGTACATCACTTGGCATATCCCGGTATCGGTCATTGTATCGGTGGCCTTTTTTACCTGGGTTTTCGGTGGGGAAAGATTCTTTGCCGGGAACCCCTTGTTGGCTGTTCTTTCTGGGGGCGTGATCCTGGGGGCCTTTTTCATGGCCACCGATTATGTGACCTGTCCTATCCAGAAGTCCGGCCAATTGGTATTTGGCGTCGGGATCGGTGCCCTCACCGTTCTGATTCGGTTGAAGGGTGGCTATCCAGAGGGCGTCTGTTACGCCATTTTGCTGATGAATGCTGTGACCCCTGCCATTGACGGCTGGTTTAGACCCAAGCGTTTTGCCCCACAATCCGAAGAAGGTGCTAAAAAATGAAGAACATTGTACACATTACGGTCGCGCTGGTCATCTCCTGCTTGGTCGCAGGCGTAGTCATGGGTCTGACCTTTACCGTAACGGCAAAGGCCAAGAAGCACAACGAACATCAAAATGTGAAGGACACCATGATTGCTCTGCTGGGATACGGCAAGGCCAATCCCGCCCCCTCAGACCTTCAGCTTCATCCCGTATATCGGTATATTATCGCAGATGGCCAGACGCAATACCTTGGATATATGGTTCCGGTTAGAAAGGGGGCTGAAGAGGCCTATGACTTGGTCGTGCTCAGCCTGCAGGGCAAATTCGTAGAGGAGCAGGGACTGGCCATTTCGCCGGAGGCGGCCATTGAACCGCCGGATCGGGAGAAGGCCTTGAGGGCCGTGCTGAAGCCTCCAAAGACCTTTGTATATGCCGACCAGATGGTTGTTGCCAAGCTGGGCGACAAGCGACTGGCCTACCTGCTTCCCGGTGAATTTCCCGGTTTCAAGACATTCATCTCTGTGATGTTGGCTTTGGATCCAAGCTTCAGAATTCTTGGTCTGGAGATCATGGAGAGCGAGGAGGACCCCGGGCTGGGGGGCGAGATCAAACAGGAGTATTTTAAGCATCAGTTTACAGACAAGAAACTTGAAAAAGTCAGGAAGCTCAAGGTCGTCAAGGAGCCCCTGCCCGATGAGTACAAGAAGTATCTGGAAACAAGGAAATGGAAGAAAGGGATGTTTTCCAAAGAGCAGATTGAGAATATTCGTCAGAAATATGAAGATAGCGATATTTATGCCATCACCGGAGCCACGATCTCCAGCAGGAGTGTAACCAACGGCGTTAAGGGTGTGGTCAAAAAGTTTGCATACCGCGCAAACAGATTGGATAAGGTGATAGCCAGTCAACACATCCCGGTCGCCTTTTAGCGTGCGACCCCTCTCCAGGGACCGAAAGGGGCTGGCTCTATTGACAACACAGGCTTCATACAGGGAGAAAGACATTGGCTGCTACAACCAAGACGAATACACAGCTGCTGATTGACGGCATCCTCACGGAAAACCCGATCTTTCGTTTGGCCCTTTCCATGTGCCCGGCGGTGGGGATTAGTACAACCGTTATGAACGGCCTCCTCCTTGGCATCGCCGTCCTTTTTGTGCAGGTCGCATCAAGTTGTACAATCTCAATCATCAAGAATCACATCCACCCCCGTATCCGCATCCCCACGTACACATTGACAATCGCCATGTGGGTGACGGTCATTGACCTGGTTTTGGGCGCCTATTTTCCTGTGGCATACAAGGCGATGGGCATCTTTGTAAAACTGATTGTGGCCTTTGCCATTATTACCATGCGGTTGGAGGTGTTTGCCTGCAAGAATGCCGTGTCCAAGTCTTTCTGGGATGGTGTGGGCATGGGGCTGGGGTTTCTGTTTGCGATGGTAACCCTGGGTTTTGTCAGGGAGCTCTTGGGGATGGGTACCCTTTTGGGCCATGATATTCTGGGCTTCCGGCCGCTGCTTTACTTCGCCCTGCCCGCTGCAGGGTTCATTGTTGTTGGTCTGATGATGGGCTTTTTCAACTATGCAGACATCGTTTATAATCGAATGAAAAAGGGCTAAGCGCTTATGAAAAACATAAGGCCATTTCATGTGTTGGTAGGTGTGCTCCTTGTTGTGGTGCTTCTTCTGACAGGATGCAAGACCAGACACCGTTTTGTCAAAAAGACGGCATTCAAGGACACGGACAAGATTGAGATTGTCTTTGCAGGGCCCGTGGATGAAACGTGGGCAAAAGACGTGGGTGGCTATTCGGTATACGAAAAACCAGATCCAGATATCCTGCTGAAGATTTCCAATGTCGCCTTGAGCCCTGACAAGACCACGGTGACCCTGACCTTTGAAGAGCCCCTGAATCGCGACCAGCCGCATATCCTAACGACCACAGAGATCATGTCTGAGGGCAAGTCCCTTGGGGCAGCCGTGCTGACGGTGAAGAAGCTGTATTTTGGCTATGTTCTTTCCATTCTCATCGGGGCAATGCTCATCAACAACTTTGTCTTTACCAAGTACCTGGGCCTTTGCGTGTTTTTTGGTACCTCACAGAAGAAGACAACGGCCGTGGGCATGGGCGTCACCTTTACCCTTGTTATTGTCTTTGCGTGCATGCTGTCCTGGTTCCTTTACCAGTATGTGCTCAAACCCTTCAATCTGTTTTTCTTGGAAATTATCGTCTTTATCGGCCTGGTTTCCCTTTCGGTCCAGGCAGTGGACACGATTTTAAGGAAGATCAACCCGGCCTTGTTTAAGGCCTTCGGGGTGTACCTCGTATTGGTTATTGCAAATTGTGTTATTCTGGCGGTACCGCTGATTCTTGCAGACAATGAGTACAATGCGCTGGAGAGTTTTATGCTTGCCCTGGGGGCAGGGCTCGGATTCTTGATTGCGCTCTTTTTGATGTCCTGTGTACGGGAAAAGCTGGAACTGGCCAATGTGCCGCCGACGTTTAAAGGGATGCCCATTGCTTTCGTGGTGGCAGGACTTTTTGCCCTGGCCTTTTTGGGCTTTTCCGGTATGTCGATTTATTGAGAAAGACTAAGGAAGGGAATGCTTATGGATCCAGCATTAGTCAAATTGGCCTTAGGGGGGTTGGTCGTATTGGGGGTCATTGGTCTATTTTTCGGTATTGGGCTTGCCATGGCCGCCAACAAGTTCGCAGTGCAGATTAATCCCAAGGTTGAAGAGGTTTTGGAAACCCTGGCAGGGGCCCAATGAGGTGGTTGTGGCTTCGCAGGGTGTGAAGCATACGCCGAGGCCGTGGTAAACGACCCGGATGTCCCGCCCAACAAATGCTTTCCTGGAAAAGAGGCGGTGGCCACGGCGGTGGCCGAAATCACGGGAAAGACCGCAGGGGCCGTGGAAGCGCTGGTGGCGGTAGTCCGATGCTCGAGAATCCAGGGAGACGTGCACAAGAAGTACAACTATATCGGATATGGGACGTGCTCCGGGGCGAACCTGGCCTTTGCCGGTCCCATGGATTGCCAGTACGGTTGCGTGGGCTTTGGAGAATGTGCCGCGGCGTGTCTGTTTGACGCGCTGCACATGGTGAATAGCTTTCCAGTGGTGGATCCTAATGCCTGCGTGGCCTGCGGCAGTTGCGTTAAGGCCTGTCCAAAAGGGCTCATCCAGCTGATCCCAAAGGATGCCCGGGTGATCATCCGATGCAGCACCAAGGATAGCGCCAAGGTTACCATGTCGGTCTGTAAGGTGGGCTGTATTCATGACAAGGCCTGCATCAGGAAATGTCCGGCCAAGGCCATCTCTGAGGTGGACGGGGTGGTGACCATTGATCAGGAAAAATGCATGGACTATGGCCCGGCCTGTGAGGAGGTCTGTATTTCCGCCTGCAAGAAAGTGCATATACTACAACCCTTGAGCCTCGAGCAAACATACAAGAAGCTCAAGGAAGCTGCGGCGTAACCGAATCGGAGGACAAAAGGATGTCTCAACAACAGAGGAACCACAAGAACATCAATCGGAGGACCTTTCTCAAGTACTCCGGGATGTTGGGTATAGGAGCGGCCTTTGGGGGCCTGGCGCCCATTTCTGAGAGTGTGACCCTTAACAGGAAGCTGTACAAGGTGACCAGGACAAGACTGACCATGGGGACCTTCGCCGCCATCACGCTGATGCATCGGTCCAGGGCTGAAGCCGATGACGTGATCGGCAAGGCTTTTGAAGAAATGGACCGCGTGAGCCGGCTGCTGGACCGTTATGAGTCGACTTCTCCGGTGGGAGTCCTGAACCGGGACGGATATCTGTCAGATATGCCGCCGGAAGTGTCGGAGGTCCTGGCCCGGTCGCTCCATTTTCACAAGGCGAGCGGCGGCGCCTTTGACATGACGGTCAAGCCCCTCGTGGATCTCTACAAGGAGCATTTTGCCGTCCACGGGACCCCCCCCTCGGAGGTCCGGGTGGCGAAGACGCTTGATCTGATCGATGTCGGCGCGGTGCTGTTTGACGGGCACAGCGTACGATTTGCCAAAGAGGGGATGGGCATTACCCTGGATGGGATTGCCAAGGGATACGTGATCGATTGCGGTGCCAGGGTGATCAAGGAACACGGCATCCAACACGCGCTCATCAATGCCGGAGGCGATATTCGGGCCATTGGGGGCAAGAAAAGCAATGTCCCATGGCGAGTGGCTGTTCAAGATCCAGAGAAGGCCGGCCCCTATGTGGATATCTTAACCATGGTGGACGGCGCCGTGGCGACCTCCGGCAACTATGAGATCTATTTTGATCGGGAGAAGCTTTACCATCACATCGTCAACCCGAAGACAGGCCGTTCGCCCCTTCAAAGCACGAGTGTGACGGTCATGGCGGCCAATGTCATGGACGCCGACGCCCTTTCCACGAGTGTCTTTGTATTAGAGCCCCTCGCAGGCAGGCGATTCATCGAGACCATAGC
>CAZCXI010000048.1:0-16555 GCA_964502635.1 uncultured Desulfobacterales bacterium | reverse complement strand
CAGAATGGTCTCCAACGCCTTTATCAGGGGTGGAAGATCTCTTGTCACACGGTCCCAGACCCAATCCCGGTCAATCTCCCAGTATGTGTGGACCACCTGTTGTTTCATCTCAATCACTTGTTCCCAGGGGATGGGCTCACAGCCATTCTGACATGTTTGGGAGACCCTGGCGGCCGCCATTGCAATCATCTCAAGGGACTTCAGAAGAGAAAGGGTGAGTTGGCGGTCTTTGTCCAGGTCAGCCGTTGTCTTGTCCTGCAAGAAGCCCACGGCATTCTTGGCCGCATCCAGCATGTTCGTCAGGTGTTTGACATCTTTGTTTTCCATACATTGCCTCCCGTGATAGGATTATTTATTGCCGCGGTGGGCAGGTCCTCGTATTGCCTTACCTTTGTCCCCTGACCGGTTGATGTAGACCGCGCACTGTTCACAGGGACCGGTACACAAGGTTGGTTTCACTTTCCTGGTCTCATAGTACGGCCTTTGTGCAAATTGGTAGGCAGGACATTTTTCCTTTACCTTGGAGTCAAAAATATTCCAGCAGGGGGCTACTTGAAGGATCCGCTGAAGACACGCCAGGGTAAAGCCTTCCTGATGGATGAGGTGGGAGATATGTCTTATCTGCGCTACATCAAACTCCGAGTCCTGTAACGCGGTTTTGATCAAGACAAGAGTTGACAAACAGTATTAGAGGATTATTCTAATAACGAAGCATGGCTTGACCGGAACGGTCAAAGGGGGTGTCTTTAGTGGCAACTCCGGAGAAAGCGAGAGCCTCCAGCTGTCAGCCTGAATGGATCCATCGGGTTCCCCGGGCTGGCGAGAAGATGCACCGCTCCGGGTATCATCTGTATAACTTCGCCAGGGCTTACAGAAGCTGGCTCCTCCCCTACCTAAAATCGCGCATCCACTTGCAAGAATTCAGACCACTTGTCAGCTTTCTATACACGGATCTCAATTGTAATCTGCACTGCCACTATTGCTACAGCAGAGGCAAGAAAATACCGGGCATGACCATGCAGGTGGCAAAGGATGCCGTGGGCTGGCTCGAATCGGTGGGATGCAGGGTGTTGGCTTATATGGGAGGAGAACCCTTGATGCGTAAGGAGTTCATCATTGACGTGACGCGCTATGCGACGGCAAGAGGCCTTTTTGTGTACCTGCCCACCAATGGCATTCTCATGGATGAGTCTTTTATCGATGAGATCGGAAAAGCCGGTGTGTCCACGGTCAACTTGGCTGTGGATGCCGTCGAGCCCTATGAGGGCATTCCAAAATGCATCGAGCGTATAAGACCTCAACTTGAATATCTGGTGGAACGGGGAAAAGAATATGGTTACATTACCTTTCTCAATATCAATGTGACTCAGAAGAATGTGGAAGATGTCAGGACACTGACAGAAATGGCTCACAGATACGGCATTGCTACCGATTATCACATCAATGAGCCACCGCCGATCGAATATGACACTTTCCATCACCCAGACGACGGCGCCTGGATCACCGAGAACGAGGTCGGGACGGTGGACAAACTCATAGACTGGTTGATCCAGAAAAACTTACAAGGCTACACCATGGTAAACTCGGTTGAACACCTGCGGGCCATGAAGCCTTTCATCCGACATCAATTGCCCCCTTGGCCCTGTCGGGCCGGACAGCTCTCCGTGATTATTCGGCTGGATGGCAGTTTTGCCCCTTGCTTTGAGCTTTATGGCTCAACAGAGGATTGGGGCAATATCTATGATGGTCCTCAGTTTAATCCCGCCAGGTTAGCCAAGCAAAAACAAGCGTGTAGCCCCCGTTGCCTCTCGACTTGCAACTTTCAGGTCAGCCACTATAGCCAGTCCGTCGTCTATGTCCTCCAGTGGGTGGCCAAACATGCCTATGCGCATTTTTTTGGGATCTCTTGATTGTCCACCTTCGGACGGATCCCATACCGCCCTCCAAATGAAAAAAGACAACTGCCATGGTCAGGGCTTGCCGGATAGGATGAGAAACAGATTAAGGCATACTTTATGCATATTACTCTGCGCGGCAGAAGTCTGGGGCCGGTGGCAACACGTGGCCTCACCGCACATATACCAAATATTAGGATGAGACACCGACCCCGGCTCCGGTGCTGCCACTTCTTGAACCCTATTTTTTTTGAGGCACGGCGCCAATGACATCCATAAGGCGGGTAACACGTAGAGCCTCCCCACGGCAGAATGCAGCCATGGACAAATATTGTGTAAATATGACATTTTCCTTCAGTGGAAAGGGCTTTGAAGATCTGCGTGCGGCAGCGGAGCGGGTGAAGAAAAGCATGATCAAGAGTTTTGAAAGCATTGATGCACTGAAGTTTGATAACCTCCATTATCTCATTTCCCCTGCAGAACATGAAGACGGCGATGGTGACTGAACCGAAAAAGCGAGCGCATTCTCCGTAGCTTGCTGCGGGGTTAGCGAGCGTATCTAAAACAGTGAAGCCTCTCCCGCCCTAAAGGGCGGGGCTTCCCGGTAAGGAAGAAAATCAGTTTTTTTATAGCTCCCCTCGACCCCGTCCTAAAGGATGGGGCTTGCGGGGAGCAAGCCGGTCAGCGTTCCTTACGGTCGAAGATGCCCTGTGGCTTGCTACAGGGAGCTTCAATCCCGCCTGATGGACCAGACCTCCAAAAAAGCCTGACCACGCTGGTCGGGCTTTTTTGGTCTGTCCGCAGCAGCCCGTTACTTCTTTAAATCCTTGACAAAAATGTTCTATCTTGGTATCATCGCCGAAACTTTGGCAGTTCACCGCCAACCTGCGAGGATATGGGGGACTGGCGAGTTGTGTACCAAAACCCCATGTCTCCAAATGAGAGGCCTGATTTTGGGAACATTGGAAAAGAGGGGGAAACGGTTATGAAAGACGACTATGTCTGGACGGAAGATCCGAGGATTATGCTGCCCATAGTGCTTGCCATACTTTCCCCGGGCATCGTTAAGATTATCTCAGCCATTGTTGGATTATTCTAGTGTCGTGTCCCAGAAGTTCCTTTAAAAAGTAACGTGTTGCCATCAAGCCATTTTCCGGGCTCCGTGAGCATTTCCGGGACGTCAGCTTCGTTGCGCTGAATCATAAAAACTCGGGCTAAGGCCCTCAAACAGTTTATGATTCTTAACGCTTCACTCAGCTGACCTCTCGTTCCGAAAATGCTCAATATCGCGCGGAAAAGGCTTTCGGCTACATGGTGACTAATGATAGTTACTTCTAGGACACGACACTGGCTGTTACTTGTTCTTGCTTTTGAGTATGTGACTCATCGATGACAGTGCCCTGTCTATTTTTTTCAACGCCTTTACGATATCCTGCATCCCTTTCCTGATTTCCTTCTCGAAGGCGGCTTTCTTCCTGGCGGGCCCCTTCTTTCTTGGTTCTGGAAGATGACCATCAATAACCTGTTCGAGGTCTGCGATCTCGTCAGCAGGTCTTGTCAAGGGAAAATCGATTGGCCAAGAGGAGCCGTAGCATAGGCCAAGAAATGGGGCGGAAGGCGTTGAGCAAAGATCCACTACCTGTTGTCTATGACCTGTCGGGGAAGAAAATAGATGGCTGGAACGCCGGCCAAGGCCAGCGCAGCACTCCAGGCAAAGGCGGCACGAAGCCCTAACAGATCTCCGATCCAGCCTACAAGCACGGTAATGCCTGACATCACCACAAAATTGATCCCCATGTAGATGCCATTGGCCGTGGCTCGCGTGCCATGGGCATGTTCCTGAACGATGGCCAGCATGACAGGCGCTGCAGCAAAGACGGTGAATCCGAGGAGAACCAGAACAGGAAAAACCACCCACGTGCGGGCTAGGAGGAACATGAGTATCAGCGTCGGCGACACGGTCATGGCCGCCAGGAGCACAAAACGCCGTCCCAAACGGTCGCTGACTGTGCCGGAAGTCAGCGAGCCAAAGGTCCCGGCAAATTCAAGGACGGCCAGGGAAGAGCCTCCCAGCCACAAGCTTTTTCCCTGCGCGGCCATGTATGTGGGCAAGAACGCGGTTAAAGAGGCGACCATGAAGGCGCGGGCCACTACGAGACAGGACAAAGGAATGAGGACATGTTGCATGGCTCGCCAGGTTTTCAGCACGGAAGCCTGCCCTTTCCTTTTGCTGTGGACCGTGGCGTGTCGTAGCCGCCACCAGAGCAATGCCGATGCCAGAAGCCCAATAGTCATTACCGGGTAACTTCCCTCAAAGCCCCACACAGACACGGCAGCCACTGCCACCAGAGGGCCGACGGTTCGAGCCAGTTCCCCTGCCGCCATAAAGAAACTCATCCCTTTTCCTACCTGAGAGCCGGACACCCGTGCAATCATTACGGGAGCCGGCACATGGAAGGCGGCGGCGCTGCAGCCGGCCACAAAGAGCAACAGGGCCACCCCCCCATAGCTGGGAGCAAGTCCGATAAGACTCATGCAGACTGCCGTAAGCGCAGGGGCGGCAACGACCATGTAGCGCATATCTACGCGGTCGGCCGCCATGCCAATGAGTGGATTCAACAGGGAAGGGATGCGGATAAATATAGTGAAAGAGCCGGCGAGTGCCAGGGAAAGGGTGAGCTTTTCAATCAGCAGGGGAAGCCACGGGGCAAGAAAGCTGCTAAATACATCGTGGACAAAATGACCCGCGGCCACGGTCAATACCTGCTGGGTTTGGAATACAGACGGATGGGTTTGTTCACCAGAGTGTGCTTTGGTCATGTCGGCGTTGGGGTCGGGGAAATGGATGGAAGTCTACGTTTAGCAGTCTCCTCTATTTCCTGAATGCTTATGTTTAGAGAATTTTTTGGACCCCTTTGTATTCTTAACCTGATAACCGGAATGCGACAAGGGATCGGTTTGGAGAAGATTGACAGGACGTCTTCTATGTTGTATTTTTAATCTATATAAAGTCAAGCCAATGCAGAGCTCAGGAGGAGATTCTCATGCCAGAACCGGCAATCGACAACCAGTTCAAACACAGAATTGCTCAGTATTTGGAGGGGAGACTCCCTACCAATTGTGATACCTGCGGGACCTGTTCTTCGGCCTGTCCAGTCCATCAAACCGTTGCAGACTTTGACCCTAGAAGATTTATCCGGATGATTAATCTTGGTTACAAGGATGAGCTTCTGGGAAACACTGCCATTTGGTACTGTGCCATGTGCAATACCTGTACGGTGGTCTGCCCTCAGGATGTAAGATTCAAACAGATCATGGAAGTCCTTCAGAAGGTCGCTCTCGCAGAAGGATATGTACCGCCTTCCTTTGTGGATGAGCTGAGGGAGATTGAGCGAGAGTGCCAGGCGTATAGATGCGAGCAGATTGCCTCACGCCTCCTTGAGTTAAATCCCGAGATTCAAAAGACGGAAGTCACATAAGCCCTGTCTGCCGGCCATGGCTCTCCTGCGGGCCCGGAGAAGTTCTTAAGGCAAATTTTTCCTAAAGGCAGTTAAAACCTCAGGCTGGCTAGGCAGCAGCCTGTCTTCTTATACGGCTGGGTCCCAGTTGGTTGAGTTTGTGTTCCATTTCCCCGGTGATCCTGACAAACTCAACAGGCATGTTGGAGGCAATGGTTGCGAAGCCCAGGCGTTCTTCTTCCAGGCCAACCTCTGACAGCATCCTTTTCGCATCCTCAACCCGCCATCCGGCAAAGGTGTTTCCCTGCTGAGACTTGCAGTTATCCTTGTGGCATGCCAAGACCAGCACTCCCTCGGCGCCAGCCTGAAAGGCCTTAAGAATATGGTCCACATCAACCTTGCCAGCGCAAGGGACCTTGATCGTCTGAAACGCATTAGGGGCAGGGGCGGACATTTGAAACACCTGTGCCATCTGAGCCGCTTCATAGGCCGAATTCTGGCAGCAAAAAACAATAATCCGCGGCCCGTCCACCTCTTTATCCATAGAAGTCAGAATTTGAGCCTCAATCTGATCGTCGCTGTAATCTACAATCTGAATGGCGTCCATAGGACATTCGCTCGCACAGATGCCACACCCCTGGCACGCCACCGTGGATATAACCGCTCGGTTATCCCAAGAGATGGCGTTGTGAGGGCAGACCCTGACGCAGGTGAGGCACAGGGTGCATTTTCCTCGGTGTACCTTCACCTTCTCCGCGGGCACCAGTTTCTTGTCTTTTCCGAGAAGCTGACGAATCTCCAGCACCGTGTTTTCCACATCTGTCCATCCGTGCATGAGATTGCACGGACGCCGGGCCGAGCCAATCACGTAAATGCCTTCCCGGTTGGTACGGACAGGAAAAAAGTGAACATTGTCTGGCTGCAAAAACCCCTCAGAATCCGTGTCAATACCTAGCACCTGTGCCACACATGTGGCCGCACGATGTGGGCGAAAAGCCTCTTCAACGACCAAGACATCGGGCGTGAGTTCCACATTGTGGTGTAAGACAGCATCAAAGAAATTGATTCGAAGGTTCGATCCATTCTGTGTGATTTGAGGCTGTTCTCTCAGCTTGAAATAAAGGACGCCAGTTTTCCGGCTTCGCTTATAGAGGCCTTCGAGACCGTCTTCTGCCAGTTTCACATTGTTAACCAGCACTGTTGCTTGGCACCCGTCAGAAACCTGGATCTCCAGGGCACTTCTGATGGTTCGCTCCATGACCAGGGGATTCTCTTCCTCATGAAGTCCCACCACAAACACGATGTCCTTGAAGCCATCACCAGGCAATTGTTTATCTTCTCCGGCAGCGGCTAATACGGCCTCAATTTCGGACTGACTCAAAACGTTTCCAGCCCGGTGGAGGCCGTATTTCCCAGCCAAGGACACGGTTTCAGCCTCCAGGGCCACAATCACAGCGCCGACAGATCTTTCAAACACCTTGTCGTCTTGTTGCAGTCGAACACGAAAACCCCCTGCAGCACCAATCAGAGAGACAAACTTGGTCGAAAGCAGGGTTTCAACTGCTTCATGAGCGGTGACTCTGTCCAAGAGCGTTGACAGCTCATCCCCATTGGAGGAGACAAAATGATCGAATGAAGCTTCTCCCCCCAGTTTTGTGCTGTCGTCCACAAGGATCACCCCATAGCCTAGGTCCGCAAGTTCAGAGGCAGCCTTAATCCCCGTCCATCGGCCACCCAGAACCAGGACGCTCGTATTCATGCCAATCTCTTCCGCGATCTTAGCCTGTGAAATCTTCTTGCTTGTTTGAACCATCGATTGTCTGTAAGTACTGTGCTACCTTCCCAGCGGCGCGGCCTGCCTGGGCCATGGAGTCGGCAATGTCCTTGGGCCCGTGGGCCGTGCCTGCCAAGAAGATCCCCGCCTGGCTTGTGCATGTGTCGTCTAGGGAATCTGCGGAGGCAAGGAAGCCGTGCTTGTCAAGGTCGATTTTCAACATGTCGGCCAAACCGACATTGCTTGCCCCTGGCATGATCCCGACAGAAAGTACCACAAGATCAAAGGCCTCACGTATGGCGTGCCCATCTTGCTCGTTTGCATAGCAAAGAACCAGTTGGTCTCCTTCTCCCTGGAAAATATCGCCGGGCATAAAGCGCACAAAACGTATATTGTCTTTGCACCTTTCGTAGAAACCGGAAAAGCTCTTGCCGCAGTTCTGGATGTCTATGTAGAAGATGGCAACTTTAATCTCAGGGTGCCGGTAGTGTATGGCCTCGGCCATGCGCATGGCATAGCCGCAACATACTTGGGAGCAAAACCCGTGGCGCAGTTGATGGTCGCGGCTTCCCACACACTGGATAAAGGCTATCCTTTCCGGGGCCTTGTTGTCAGAAAGACGGAGTACCTCGCCCTTTTCTCTTAGCATGCGCTCCAGGTCCAGCGCCGTGATCAGGTTCCTATTGATACCGTATCCGTATCTTGGCCTATTGACCGGGTCAAAGGGCTGAAAGCCACTCGCCACCACGACAGCGTCTGCTTCTTGGGAAACATGGTGCGGCTTCTGATCGAGATGAATGGCCTTTTCAGGGCAGAGCTCCTGACAGAGTCTGCAACTTTCATCCCTAAAGTACAGGCATTTGGTTTCATCCACAGCATAGAGTGGCACGTTATTCTTTGAATATCCTCGGACAATGGCCTCTGGAGCGGGGCATTTTTCAAGACAGAGTCCGCAATTGGTGCATCGTTGGGGATCAACACAAAGGGGACGTCGAGAAATGGTATAAGGAAAGCGGCCGTTGCGGCTTACCCTCTTGAGTTCCGACTTCAGATGAACAGTGATCTTGGGTTCCTGAATGACCTCCAGGAGCCTTTTCTCCACGGAACAGGCACCGCACTTCTGACATTCGTCGGTTGCCTTGCAACAAAACTGAATCGCATACCCACCCAGGAAACTGCTCTTTTCCACCAAGTCCACATCCACATCCAGCCGCGCCAACTCCCAAGCTACAGTCAGGCCGGCGATTCCGCCACCAATGACGAGAACCCTCTTGGACCTTTGATCTTCTAAATTGTCTTTGGAACCCTTTTGCAACAACTGCCTCTATGTCTTTTGTCTAAAGCCCAATGGCCTTCAGAGGAGATCCAGCATCATCTGTTCATGGCCTGGCGCCGAAACATGGACGCCATCACAGAGGTTGGCGGACTTGATATCCCTAAAAAGACCGCCTGCCATCTCCACGCATTGTGCCATGGTAGCGCCCTTGATTTCCTCGAGGGTGTAGTCTGGCACAAATAGCCCGGGATAACCTCCGTCCTTGTACTTGGGCACATCCTGCGGCACGAGTAAACGTATTCCAGCCAAAACCTTGGTCTTACTCCGCGGCACGTGCTCCATGAATTTTTTCAAGTGTTGTATGTTAAAAACAGGGTGTGTCACCAGAAAGGAAGCGCCGGCCGTGATTTTCTTGTCTACTTTGATCAAATGAGGCTCCAGAGGATCGGCGTCGGTATTGGCTGTGGCTCCAAGAAAAAATGCCGGACAACCGTTCAGGGACTTCCCAGCCATATCCTTTCCCTCTGCAAGGGCCTTGGCCGCTGTCAGGAGGTGTACTGAATCGATATCATGAACAGGCTTGGCGTCTGCGTGATCACCGAATTTTACATGATCGCCGCTCACGCATAGGATGTTTTTAATCCCCAGGGAGGCTGCTGCCAAAAGGTCGGACTGCAGGGCCAGCCGGTTCCGGTCCCTGCAGGTCATATGCATGATCGGCTCAACACCCTTTTCAAGGGCCAGCCTGCACACGGCCCAAGGACTCATGTGCATCACTGCGCAAGGGTTATCAGAGACTCCTAAGGCATCCACGACACCCTTGAGTTTATCGATAAGGCGGAGTGAGTCCTCGAGGTCTGTTCCCTTGGGGGCATCAATGCTTGCGGTTACCAAAAATTTGCCAGACCTCAGTGCCTCTTCCAAGGATTCTGCCATGCTATTCGTATCTCCTCCTGTAGGCTTCATGAACGATTCTAGCCGGATATTGGTCTGCACTGTATTTCTTGGGGGGAAGGATTCGCTGCATTCTGTCTAGCCTGCCTATTTTATTCAACCGATTGTAGATGAGGGTCCAGGCACAGTCCCTTTCAGGGTCTATCTCACACTTGCCATGCCTTGCCCCCCCGCACGGGCCATTGAGCAACCCTTTTGCGCAGATGGTCACCGGACAGATGCCCCCGGTCTCGGCTAATATACAGTCGCTACAAGATCGGCAGCGTTCAGTCCACACGCCAGGCCCCTCGGCCACGCCGATAAAGGTCGTGTTAAGGGCTGGCAATACCACTTTGTGGTCAAATACATCACTTACCAGTTGCACGCCTGCGCCGCAGGCCGTGGAAAGGATAAGGTCGTAGTCATCCACATTCACTTTGTTGTTTATTTCTTGTATGAATTCTCGGTCACACTGCCGCTCAATGGTGAGCTCGTCAATGTTTGCACGCAGGTCTTCAAGGGCAAGAGCCATCTTAAGCTGAGAGGCTAAGATGCCTACCTCCTTTTCCCCACCGGCCAGGCAAACGGCCACACACGTGCCACATCCAAGAATCAGAATGTTCTTTGAGCCGGAAACCGATTCTTTGATCTCGCTAAAAGGTTTTCTCTTGGCTACAATCATTTATGATACCCCGGTTTGCCCTCTTTCTTAGCTTCAGTATTGCACCTCAACGGGTTGGGTCCCAGTTCCTTTGCCCGGGCCGTCATAATCTCGACCGCTAAAGTAAACAAAACGGCGTCTGAGGCCCCGATGTAAAACATGTCCAAGCGTCCACCTCCGAGGCCAATCTCATCCAGAAGTGTCTTGGTGTACACAACCCGTTCTCTGGCTCTTAGATTTCCCTCCAGGAAATGACAGCCGCCTATCTCTCACCCGCTCACAAACACGGCATCTGCCCCGGCCTCAAAGGCCTTGAGAATATGGATAATCTCCACTTTGCCGGTGCACAGGTACTTTACGATGCGTACCGTGGGGGGATATTGGAGGCGTTGGGAACCTGCCATGTCCGCAGCCGTGTAGGTGCAGTAGGTGCAGACAAAGGCCTCTATCTTGGGCTCGAAATCCTCCCTGGTGACTTCCTGGTTTTCTACTTGCAGCGCATCCTGTTCCACGTTCTCTTATAAATCCTAGTATAATGCACAGATCTTGGCAATAAATTGGTCGTCTGTGCTATGTCTTACCTGAATGGCTCCGCGTGGGCAGGCAGTGGCGCAAATGCCACACCCCTGACACTCAGCCGGATCGATTATTATGGCCCCGTCCTCCTCATCGACCCGAGGTATATTGTACGGGCAGGTTCTAACGCAGGTCAGGCACATGGCGCACTTGGTGCAGTCGACTTCTGCCACAGCACCACCCACGTAAATCTGCTTCTGCGAGAGCACCGTGGAGGCCCTTGATGCAGCCGCTTTAGCCTGGGCGATAGCCTCATCTGTGAACTTGGGCATATGGGCAAGCCCGCATAGAAAGATCCCTCCATTGGCAAAATCAACAGGCTTCAACTTCAGGTGGGCCTCGGCAAAAAAGCCGTCTTGGTCCAAGGGTAGCTTAAATACGTCAGCCACCTGTTTGCTTCCCGGGTGGGGTCTGATGGCCGCGCTCAGGACAAGAAGGTCCGGCTCGATCATGACTTCAGATCTCAAGTTTTGATCAAATACCTTGACTTGAAGCGCGCCGTGCACTTCGTCTACTTCAGGCTTCTGCCTGAGGAAATATCGCAGGAAGAGCACACCCCGCTCGCGAGCCTTTTTGTAAGAAAGCTCTTTAAACCCAAAGGTTCGCATATCCCGGTACAGGACAAAAATGTTCATGTCAGGGCTCAGGTCCTTGAGTTTGAGGCTGTTCTTGACGGCAGCGGTGCAGCATACACGGCTACAGTACGGGTGCTCTTTATCCATACACCCCACGCACTGGATCATGACCACGTTCTTAATCTCTTTCAAGCTATTCGCCTCAAGGGCGATGCGCCTTTCCAGCTCTTTCTGGGTGATAACGTGCTCATTTCCGCCATGCAGGTATTCCGTTGGCTGATACTCTGTGCCCCCTGTTGCTACAATCACAGCTCCATACGATATCTCTTCGGTCCTGCCGTCTACTGAAATGGTACTCTTAAATTCGCCCAGATGCCCGGAATAGTCCTGCACAACGGCCTTGGTATAAACGGTAATTAGCGGATGAGATTCGACCCTTTTGATGATTTCTTCAACATATTCTGCTGGCCTCGTCCCATCTTCAGTGTAGTAAAGGGTTCTGGCATTGCCGCCCAGTTGGTCGGATTGCTCCACCAGGTAGGTCTCAAATCCCTCCTCGGCCAACGTATAGGCTGCAGTCAGGCCGGCTAAGCCACCGCCGATGACAAGCCCCTTTTGTACGACGTCAAGGGGAAATTCATACAGTGGCTCAAGTCTTGCCGACCGCGCCACCGCCATACGAACAAGGTCTTTGGCCTTGGCGGTAGCCCTTTCAGGATAATAGGTATGAACCCAGGATCCCTGGTCCCTTATATTGGCCATCTCAAACAGGTACTTGTTGAGTCCTGCCTCACGGATAGTATCCTGAAACAGGGGTTCGTGGGTACGGGGCGTACAAGAGGCGACGACGACTCGATTGAGTCGGTGCTTTTCGACCATGACCTTCATTTCTTCCTGGGTGTCTGTTGAGCATGCGAAGAGATACTCGCGTGCAAAGACAACGTGGGGTAGGGACTTTGCATATTCGGTCACCCCACCGACATCAATCGTGCCAGCTATGTTGATACCGCAGTCACAGGCAAAAACCCCGATGCGGGGCTCTTCGTCGGTGATGTCACGCTCCTGTGGATACGCTTTTTCCTTCACCATGGTTCCCCGAGCCTCGGAAAGCAGACTTGTGGCCGCACCCGCCGCACTGCTTCCCTGAAGAACCGAACTCGGGATACCCTTGGGGCCCTGAATGACGCCGCAGGCGAATATGCCGGGGATCGAAGTCGAAACCATATCTAGGGGCTGACCCTCACAAAATCCGAATTGATTCAGCTTGAGGCCGAGTCTTTCCGCCAACGCCAAAAAGGCAGGATCGGGCTGCAGCCCAACGGATAGAATGACCATGTCAAAGGTTTCTGAGTGAAACTCGCCCGACTCGTCCACATAAGTGAGATCCAGGTCGTGAGTTCTCGGATTTTCGATAACCCGTGATATCATGGATCTCACATACCGAACGCCCCCTGTAGTCCTGGCTCGATTGTAATAACGCTCAAAGCCCTTGCCCGGCGCACGCATATCAATGTAGAAGACTGTTGGCTCAATCTCCTGGTCATGCTCCCTTGAGATCATGGCTTGTTTAGTCGCGTACATGCAGCAAACATAGGAACAATACTCACGGCCCAATGAAGCGTCGCGGGAGCCCACGCACTGGATCCATGCCATCCTCTTGGGTCCTTTGCTGTCAGACGGACGCTGGATATGCCCCTGGAAGGGCCCGCCGGCAGAAAGAATACGTTCATACTGCATACTGGTGATCACATTTGGATAGCGTCCATACCCGTACTCGGGCTTCAAGCGGGCATCAAAGGTTTCATATCCTGTGGCAAGGATGACGGCTCCGGCATCAATTTTAATAATCTCGTCCTTTTGATCAAAATCGATAGCATTATGTTCACAGAATTTTTCGCAAACCCGGCATCGTCCTTTCTTCTTAAAGTAGAGACAACTCTCTTTATCAATGGTATAGACTAACGGGACTGCCTGGGCAAAGCTGATGTACACTGCTTTTCTTTTTCCCAAGCCCTTATTGAATTCATCAGATACTTTCTTGGGGCACTTGCTGGCACAAATTCCACAACCAAGGCATTTTTCCGGATCTACAAAACGCGCCTTTTTCTTTATCTTTATTTGAAAAATACCGGGTTGCCCCGAAACATCGAGGAGCTGTGCATAGGATATTATCTCTATATTGGGATGCTTGGCCACCTCAATCAGTTTTGGTGATATCATACAAGTAGAGCAGTCATTGGTGGGAAATGTCTTGTCCAGTTGGGCCATGTTGCCCCCGATGCTCGGGTTCTTTTCTACAAGATAGACCTTAAACCCGGAGTCAGCCACATCAAGGGCCGCCTGCATGCCGGCAATCCCACCGCCAACAACGACCACGGCCCCCACTTTGCCGCCAGGATTTCCAGGACCTTCGGTTTGTGTCGTCATGTCAATTTCCATGACTTACATCCATGGCTATGCAAGCAGGCCCCGATCACCAAGGAACTTCAGAGGATCAACAAAATGACGGGAAAGCCAGGTTTCCACCTGCCGCTCCTTCATGGCAAGTCCCACTAGCTCTGTGAAATAGATGATGGGCAGATAGACTGCTTTGCCCATTTGCTCGCCAATCTTATCCTGATAGATGTCGAGATTCGCCTGGCACATCTGGCAGGAAACTACGATACAGTTGGCCTCGACCTCAAGAGCCCGATGATAGAGTTTGCCAACCATTTTGAAAACCATGTCAGGCCTGTCAACCACATGGCTTGCGCCACAACAGTCGGTCTTATGAGCCCAGTCAATGGGCTCCGCACCCAGCCGCATGAGGATCTTGTCCATGCTCATAGGATTCTCACAATTTTCCGCATCGGTGATCCTGGGCGGCCTGCTCGACATGCACCCGTAATAGCAGACGGGTTTGATCCCGGCCAAGGGGTTAGAAACTTTTGATCCAATTCGTTCAAGAATACCTTCCTGTGCCATAAAATCGGCTAAGTCCCAAATCTTTGTCTTTCCCCTTAGAGTGTACCTGTAGGTTCCGGTTTCCTGGCTCAAAAGAGCCTTTTCGGCTGACTTCAAACGGTTGAAACACAGAGGGCAGGGGGCTACCAGATCCATCCCGGCTTTTTCGGCAAGGACCAGGTTTCGGCCGGGCAGTTCGATAGAGGCGCGGTGGTTTAAACTGTGCCCAGCGGTGGCCCCGCAGCAGTTCCAGTCTTCAAGCTCCGCGAGCACGATTCCCAGCCTGTTGCAAACCCCTTCAATGGACTCCTGATAATCCCTTGCAGAGCTCTCAAGAGAGCAACCGGGATAATAGCTGACTTTCACGCAAACATTCCTATTCCAAAATTTTCTTGATCTCTTTCTTTGCCTTTATCCCTTTAGAAAAAAGGGGCAAACGCCCCCTCTTAAGCATGTTCCAGCCAAGACTGATCTCTTCCTTGATGGAACCATCTGCAAGCTTTCTGAAGAGCTCACCGCTGTTCACAAGGTATGACTGCATCAGCCTCCCTTCGAACATCCGGCCCCGCTTCCTGACATCGTCAAGGAAGGCCTTGTGGAAGGCGTAAGTCTTAGGTTGCGGGATTTTGATTCCCTCCTGGACAGCTATCGCTTTTAAGGCATCCATGGTGCCCGCAATGTCCACTTCGTTAGGACACCGGGTCGTGCAAGTTTCGCAAGCTGAGCAAACCCAGATGGTGCTGCATTCCAACACCCGCTCTTTTTGGCCCAACAGCACGAGACGAATAACCTGGTCTGGATAAATGTCCATGACAAACGTGACGGGACATCCATTGGTGCATTTTCTGCACTGAAAACACGCGTTCACGTTAAGGCTGGCAGATGTTTGAACAAGGTTGGAAAAGCCGGGATCTACCTTTACGGGGCTTTGCTGCGGGTTTTCCATAAGACCTCTTGGCCCAAGATTTCGTGCAGAAACAACAACCGGCGATATTGGTCACCGCCCTCTATCCACCGGCTATTTTCGCTCAAATTTGAACTACTTAGGCTATTATCCATATTTTGTCAAGACATTGTTCGAAGAGACATTATGTGAACAAAGGATGATTCTGTTATCCGATACCGTGTTAGAAGGAACGCGGCGAGAACGTCGACAGAAGATGTAATGGAAAAGCCGAGAGCGCAGTTCACATATACTTTATTGAACCGCGAAAGCGAGCGCATTCCCCGCTGCTTGCGGCGGGGTTGGCGAGCGAATCTGAAAATGAAAAACTTCCTTACGGTGAAGATTCCCCGTGGCTTGCCGCGGGGAGGCTTCAATGAATCATATCTTAGCTCACAACCCACACCGCCATTTCTTTGGCTATCTGAAGGACCTTGTTACTGACTCGGCCCATGTAGAATTCCTGTATCTTGGACAGCCCCCTCCTTCCAACCACAATGGTTTCATATCCCTCCTCTTCCGCTTCTTTAACGATAGCACGGGCTCGACTCCTGACTTGTGTTGTAAATTTAGTGGTTATGCGATTTGCATCCACACCTGCCTCCACTAAACGACTTTTGGCCTCATCAAATACTTGGATTACTATCGTTTTCGATTTTTCCATCCATTTTTCCTCGTCGCCTGGTGAAACGCCCATAAGTCTTCGCGTATATGCCCCGAGACCTCTTATGACATGGAACAGAGTCACCTCGCAAGCCGAGCCGCCCAACATAGTTCCAACATAATCCACGGCCCTCATAGCCCCTTCTGACGAATCCAGAGCCAAAAGAACTTTCCCCGCCCTGGGTTTGCCTCCTACCACCCAAACAGGAAGATGGGTAAGCTTTTCAATAAGTTTGTTGCCGGTACTGCCGAGGACGAGATCCTTCAACTTGCTTGCGCCCACCCGCCCTACCACAATCGCACTGTACCCACGTTGAGCCTCAACCGCGATATCTCTCGCGATGCCTGTTTTTCCTTGACGAATATCTATCTTGACTGCTTCTTGTGGGAAACCCAAATCCATAAGAAATACAAGTGCCTGGTCCATAAACACCTGTATGATCTTGTTATGCTCCAACTCCCACGACCTAATGGATGACCTTCGTTGTGGGAAAGGACCTGCTGTGTCATAAAAGGTCTCCGGTATTTTGCTCGTGACGTGAAACAAAACCACCGTAGTTTCCTCCGAAGATAAGGCCGCTCCCACGTAGAGCACCGCATCCATCGCTTGCTCACATGCGTCCATACATAGCAAGATTCTTCTTTGAGTCCCTCGACGATCTGTAATCGCCATCACAGTATCTCCCTTCGCGAACCCTGTGACCCGTGCCGGTGTCCGCGGTCCATTGTTCCGCCGCAGTTATTACTCACTTTCTCTCAGATTCCCTTAGGGCATTCTTTGCGAGAGTCATAAACTGAACTAAAGGCCTCTTTGCCGGGCACACATAGGCGCAGCTGCCGCACAAGAAGCAATCATCC
>CAZCXI010000047.1:21683-23653 GCA_964502635.1 uncultured Desulfobacterales bacterium | reverse complement strand
GTGCTCTTAATGCTCCTGATTAGGCGTTCTCGGGTGTTGGGCCTTGTCAAAAGTCTCCGAGGCGGTCCAGTTGATCGAGCCTCTCTTGAAAAACGCCGGACTGCTCATTGAGGGTGGTGGTGAGCGCTTCCAGTTCATTGAAGAGCCTGTCAATGGCTGAGCGGCAGTGGTGAATGGATTGGGAGATTTGCGCGATGCTCTTGCCGTCTTGTGCTTGCGAGGCCTCCTGCATGGCGTCGTTGAGTTCATTGAGCGCCTTTTCGTGGGTTTCGATCTCGTTTTCCACCTGGACAATACGCCCCTCCAGCGGTTTCTGGATCTTGCCTCGTTCAGTAATAATCGCGGAGCGTCTCCGTCGTTTTTCTTTCTTGGTCACCTTGACACAGGATGGCTCCTCGCCCGTATCTTCCCGCGCAGATTTGGCAAGCACCACCTCATCTCCCCATCCCCCTTTTTCGATAAACCGCTGGTAGCTTCCATCGAATACGGATACACGGTCGTTTTGAAACACGATCAGCCGGTCGGCGAGGGCATGCAGCAGCATCTCGTTGTGGGTGACCATCACCACCGCGCCTTTGAAGCTGTCGATCGCGGCAAGCAACGCATCGCAAGCATACATGTCCAGATGGTTTGTGGGTTCATCGAGAAGGAGAAGATTAACGGGTGTTACGAGAAGTTTGCCCAGCATCACCCTGCTCTTCTCTCCGCCTGAAAGCACGCCGATTCTCTTCAAGGCGTCATCGCCTTCAAACATCATGGCCCCGCAGATATTTCTTGCCAGCTGCCGGTCGACATCCGGGTGGGAATAGAGGATTTCCTCCTCTACGGTTCTCGTGTCGACCAGGCTCTTGACGTTGGTCTGCTCAAAGCACCCTTTGGTTACACCGGGATGGCAGGCGGTTTCGCCGTTTTGAGGTGGGAGAAGGCCTGCAAGAAGCTTGAGAAGCGTTGTCTTGCCTTTGCCGTTTCTGCCGATCACGCAGACCCGCTCGCGGGCGCCGATGGTGATACTCAAGTCCCTGATAAGGGAGACATTAGGATCGTATGAAAAGGAGAGATTCTGAGCGCTCAAGACATACTTTCCACGAAACGGCTGGTCTCGAAATGAGAAGTCCATGGCCTTGATCCGCTGGAGCTTTTCCTTCTTTTTCTGCTTCTCCAGGGTCTTGATCCTAGACTGTACCAGATTCGCAAGCCTCGCCTTGGCCCGGAATCGGCTGATGAACGTCTCAATCTCTTTCCGGCGGCGCTCATCGTTCATACGGGTTTTTTCGTAGATTTCCTCCTCCTGGGCGATCTGGTCGTAGAGTTTCTCGGTGTTTCCGGCGATCTTACGCACCTGCTTGCGGTGAATCCCGATGGTGTGCGTGACGATCTTGTCCATGAAGCCCCTGTCGTGGGTGATGAGCATCAGCTCATGGGGCCAGTTGATCAAAAAGCGCTCAACCCAGCGGATAGAGGTTATGTCGAGGTAATTGGTAGGCTCATCCAGAAGGAGCAAGTCGGGTTCGGACGCCAGGACCTTGGCGAGATTCAGGCGCACCTGATATCCGCCTGAGAATGCTCTGGGATGCCGCTGCATGTCCTCACTGGAAAACCCGAGTCCTGCCAGGATCTTCTCGACCTTCCAGTGGTGGTCCCGCTCTTCTTCCGGCAGCTCAGTCATGCCTTCTTTGAGCGCCGTATCCTCGGTAAACTGAAGATGCTGGAGAACGTAACCCACACGGTAGCCTTTGGGACGGCTAATGGCGCCTGCATCAGGAGACTCGGCACCGACGATCAGCCGAAAAAGCGTGGTCTTTCCGTGACCGTTTCGCCCAACCAGTCCGACCCGCTCCCGGGGATTAATGTTGAAACTGACCCCTTCAAAGAGTAACTGGCTGCCGAAGCTCTTTGTCAGATTCCCCACGGTGATCATAAAGGCATCTTCCACTTCCCGGTTTCGGATCCCGAGTGATGTGGTATCCGGA
>CAZCXI010000047.1:0-21583 GCA_964502635.1 uncultured Desulfobacterales bacterium | reverse complement strand
GATCAACTTATCGACATCGATGCATATCCTTGAAAAGAAGGGGCTTCACTGTCCCCTGCGGCGGGTAGTTGGGTCGGCGGATTTGACTTTCACTCGGCGCCCTGTGGTGTCCTCGACAACAAAGGGGGTACATCTCACGCCAATGCGCCCTTTCTTTACCCAGAGTCGGACCATAGTCACCGATTCCCCCTCCGGGGTGACAAGGCTGGGGCGTTCTTCAATCCCCTCAATATCGGCGGTCTTGAATTCAAAGTAAAACATCTGGGTGCTCAAGGGATCTGCGATCAGGATGATCTTATCTTCATCACAGGGATGTTTTTGGGGCGCTCCGGTGAAGGGCACATGATTGAGCGTCAAGGCCTGCGATTTCTTGTAGGCGCCTACTTCAAACTTCTTGGCTTCTTTCAAGAATTTCTGAATCCGCATTTGCCCCCCTTCCCCAGACCAACAGAAAAGGCCCCTGAAAACGCCCTTTCCCTGGATTGCATGGTCTTGTTATTGCCAAATTGGAACATATGAAAACTGTGCTTGCCGGTCACTCACAGACACCGCAGGCCTTGCACTGACCCATGTGGCATTGAGGCGATGTCTCCCCCCGGAGGGCCTTCTGGTATTCCTCAACCAGGAACGCCTTCTTGATACCATGGTCTATGAAATCCCACGGGAGTATTTCATCCAAGGCGCGCTCCCTGTAAACATAAAAATCGGCGTTGATGATAGAGCCCTTGAGCGTCTTGGCCCAGTTGCCATTGTTCTTGTGCACGTTCACCAGTAATTCGGCTGTGCGCCGATCCCCGCGTGAAAGGAGCGCCTGGATGTAGGCCCACTTTGGCAGGTCGGCGTGGACCCGGACATTGGCGACCCGCTTTAAGCCGTCTTTGACATGTTTGATCTTCGCTTTTAACGTCTTGACGTCCTCCAAGGGAACCCACTGAAACGGGGTGAAAGGTTTGGGAACGAAGGAACTCATACTCACGATGATCCGGCCAAGCCGTGACATGGCACGGCCGGCCTTTAAAAACCTGTGTTTGATCTTCTTGCAGAGTGCCACGATGGATTCGACATCCAACATGGTCTCCCCGGGAAGACCGACCATGAAATAGAGCTTGAGGTTGGGTATGCCGGCTGCGACCAGCCATTCAGCTGCCTTCAGCACGTCCTGCTCGGAAATGCCCTTGTTGATCACGCGGCGCATCCGTTCCGAACCCGCATCCGGGGCAATCGTGGCTGTCTTGATCCCGGTTTCTTTGAGGACCGCTAAGAACTCCGAGGTCAGAAGATTGGCCCTGAAGGAGCTGAAAGACAGCTGAAGATCATGGTCGATGGCCTTGCGGCATACGCTTTCCAGACCCGGAACATCCGACACCGCGGCAGCCAGGAGCCCAACCCCTCGAGCACGTGCCGCAGCCTTATCCACAGCCTTTTCCAACTGGCCCGCTGTTCTGAACCGCGGAGGCCTATACACAAATCCGGCGGCGCAAAACCGACATCCGTGGGGACAACCGCGCGCCGCCTCTATCAGATAGGTATTGTCAAAAGTCGTATGCGGGGTAAGAACCGTCGTGCACGTATCCCAGCAAGAAAGATCCTCGGCAATGACCCGCCGCACCTTGGCCGGAAAGTTACCCTTTGGGCGGAACGCCTTGATGGTGCCATCCGACTCATAGGTGACCTGATAGAGCGCCGGCACGTAGGCTCCTGGAACACCTCTGGCCAACGATTCCAGTTGTGCTTCTCGCTGTGAATGCTTTTCGTAAACATCAAAAAAGCCGGGAACAATCTGTTCTGCCTCCCCTATGAGGAAGCAGTCCACGAACAGGGCGATGGGTTCAGGATTCAGCAAACTGGTCGCTCCCCCTGCGACGACTAGAGGATGGGGGGTCTGTCGTTCTGAAGCCAACAGGGGGAGGCCAGCCTGCGCTAAGATAGTCAGGAGGTTGGAGTAATCATTTTCAAAGGAGATGGAAAAAGCAATGATGTCAAAACTTGCCAGTCGTCTACCGGATTCCAGGGACTGGAGCTGTCCGTTGGCTCTGCCGCGCTCTCCGGGAAGGAAGGCCCTTTCGCATACCACGTTGTCCAGATCGTTTATCAGGCGGTATACCGTCTGAAAACCGAGGTTTGACATCCCCACATGGTAGGTGTTGGGATAGGTCAACGCAACGGAGATCTTGCCCCGCCAGTCTTTTCTGATGGTGCCCGTCTCTGCCGCCAAGAACGCTGTGCGGGGGCCTCTGGTCTTGTGTGACATGGATTTCCGTCATTCATTCCTGCAGCCCGTTGTCCACAACCGGCTGTCAGGTACAATGCTGCACAGACGACGGACGAAGCAATGGTGACCCCTGTCTGTTCGCGGCGACACAACGCAAGATTTCACGAGCGGGGCTCAGTCTGCTTTTCGTCGCATGAAGGTGGGCACGTCCAGATCATCTTGATCCAGGATGATGCCGCGATAGCCCCTAAAGCGACCGCCACTTGCCTGGCCAACGGCTCTTTCCTGTCGGATGAAGGTCGGCTCGTCAAGGTCTGACGCCCGTGTCAGGTCTGCCTCCGTGATGTCGCGCACTTTGCCTGACAATTTGCTCTCCCGCCGGTCCGCCTCAGACTCGAGCCCGGTGGCTATGACCGTGACCCGGAGTTCTTCCCCGATACTGTCATCCAGGACCGTGCCCCAGATAATCTCCGCATCATCGCCGGCCTCGCTGCAGATACGGTCTGAGGCTTCCGCCATTTCGGCCATGGTCAGATCCGTGCCACTCGTAATGTTCATCAATACGCCCCGGGCTCCGCGGATGGAAATGTCTTCCAAAAGGGGATGAGATATGGCTCTTTCAGCTGCTTCCAGTGCCCTGTCCTCTCCGCTGGCTATACCGGTCCCCATGAGGGCCATTCCCGCCTTGGACATGGTCGTCCTGACATCAGCAAAATCCAGGTTCACCAGGCCCGGCATCATGATCAGGTCTGTGATCCCCTTCACGGAGTGGAGGAGGACCTCGTCCGCCCTCTTGAACATCTCCAGCATCGTGGCGCTCCTGGATGCCAAACCACGCAGCCTGTCGTTGGGGATGGTGATCACCGTGTCCGCCACTTCCTTAAGGGCATTCAAGCCGTCTTCGGCCTGGCTCATTCTCTTCTTGCCCTCAAAACTGAACGGCTTGGTTACCACAGCTACGGTGAGGGCGCCTACCTCCTTGCCGACCTGCGCAATGACTGGCGCGGCACCGGTGCCAGTGCCCCCACCCAGCCCGGCGGTGATAAAAAGCATGTGGCTGTTTTCCATCGCACTTCGGATCGTGTCCAGACTTTCCATGGCCGCCTGGCGGCCGATTTCGGGATTGGCTCCGGCTCCAAGACCCTCGGTCAGTCTCTCCCCCAACTGGATATTGACCGGCGCCTTTGAAACTTCAAGGGACTGGACATCCGTGTTGGCCGATATGAACTTGACCCCTTGAAGCCTTGACGCAATCATGTTGTTGACGGCGTTCCCGCCGGCCCCGCCCACACCGATCACCTTGATTTTCGCCGATTTTTCGCTCTCCACAAAACTAAACATCATGGTTTCCACCTCCTGTCTCTTTCTTTGTCCGTTCAAATGATCTCCTTGAACCATCGCTTCATGCGTGCCATGACACGATTAAAAATGTTCCTGTCTCGAATCCTGAACTTCCTCCTGGGCTGGGTTCTAGCGCCATAGAGGACCAAACCGACGGCCGTGGCGTACATCGGGTTGTTGACCACATCAACCAACCCCCTGATCCCCATGGGCCTCCCGATCCTGGTGGGAAGGTCGAAGATAGCCTCGGCAATGTCCACCACACCTTCCAACAAAGAAGATCCTCCGGTGATCACAACCCCGGAAGTGATGACATTCTCCATGCCCGCCCCGTAGACCTCTCGATTGATCAGGTTAAAGATCTCTTCCACCCTGGGTTCCAGAATCTCTGCCAGGATCTGCCTGGAAAGCATCCTGGGTTTCCGTCCACCCACACCGGGCACCTCAACGGTCTCATCTTTGCCGATATTGCTCGAAAGACAGGTGCCGTATTTCACCTTGATCTTTTCAGCCTCTGTCATGGGGGTTCTCAGACCCACCGAGACATCATTGGTTAGATTGTTTCCGCCCAGAGCCAGCACCGAAGTGTGTTTGATGCTTTTCCCCTTGAAAACGGCCAGATCCGTCGTGCCTCCCCCAAAGTCAATCAAGGCCGCACCCAAGTCTCTTTCTTCCTTGTTCAGAACCCCTTCACCCGAGGCAAGGGATTGGAGCACAATATCGGACACATCAAGCCCGGCACTATTGGCACACTTGATCAGATTGTGAGCCGAGGTGACCGCGCCGGTCACAATGTGGATTCTCGCCTCCAGCCGGACCCCGGACATACCAAGGGGATCCTGGATTCCATCCTGTTCATCCACCATGAATTCCTGGGGAAGCACGTGAATGACCTCCCGGTCCGGGGGAATAGCCACTGCCCGCGCTGCGTCAATCACGCGGTCAATGTCCTTCTGGGTGATCTCGTTGCCTTTGACGGCAACGATTCCGTGGCTGTTGAAACCCTTAATGTGGCCCCCGGCGATGCCGGCGTAAACCGATGTAATCTCACAGCCCGCCATTAACTCCGCCTCTTCTATGGCCCGCTTGATGGAATCCACGGTCGATTCGATGTTGACGACCACGCCTTTGCGCAGGCCCACGGATGCATGAGTCCCTATGCCCACGATATCGATCCCATCTGGATTGATCTCACCCACCACAGCGCAAATCTTTGTGGTGCCGATATCCAGCCCCACAATAAGTTCTCCATCCCCCTGCACTTTCATATCTCCTTTCGATAGGACACCCCCAGGAGAGATACACCTCCCGAAGGCCTCACCACCACGCGTTCTAAATCGTTCAGATCGATGCACGCAATGTCCAGCAACTCATCGCCCCGCCTGAAATAAGACATCATGTCTCGCAGTCGATTAAACTTTGACTCGTAGTCCCCGAAGCCCAGCTCGATAGCCAGACCCTTTTCAAAACCGAAAACGGTCAGCCCGGTCTCCGGGTCTGCGTGAATATTGTGGATGGCGTCAAGAGGCAAGACACTCCCGTGAAGCCGGCTCAAACGCAGCACCTCTATGATGGCCTTGAATACACGGGAACGGCCCTGGCCGCCCAGATCAACATCTGAAAGCTTAAGTCCGGTTACGACCGGCACCCTGATCCGATCCGATGGCTCAACAGACTTGAACACCTCCCCGGTCTCATCCAGATAGAAAAATCGCTTGAACTTCAACATGGCTATGGGTACCCGTTCCCTCACTCGAATACGAATCGAAACGGGTAATTCCCGCTGCACCTCTGCAGCACGAACCCAAGGATCGGCCAGGAGCCTGTGCCGGAGCAACCTCAGGTTCATGCCCAATATGTTGTCGTGGAGCTTTACGCCGCACTGCTTCAAGATCGTCGATGTTGAGAGTCTATGGTTTCCCTCAACGGTAATCGTCTGGGCGTCAAAGTAGGAACTCTGTGTCAGGGCATCATGGCCCAGGATAAAGAGCAAGCTTGTCCCGCCCATGGCAACAGCCACAAGCAAGACCTTCATGCACACAACACAACGTCTTACGATCCGCTCTTGTTTTCGTGCACGGCTGTTCTTATAGTAGTTCTTGCGAACCCGCTTCCTGACCAATAATCATCACCTCCGGCTCCAAGTGAACCGCAAACCGATCGAATACCATGTCCTGCACCCGCCCCATGAGTGCAAGCACGTCAGAAGCCTTGGCATCTGCTTTGTTCACAATAAAATTAGCATGTTTTGTTGAAACTTCTGCACCCCCCTTGCGAAGCCCCTTCAAACCGGCCCTGTCAATCAGCTCTCCTGCCGAGACATCTGCCGAGGGGTTCCGAAACATCGACCCGGCGCTGGGCAAAGACAACGGCTGCGTCAACCGCCGTTTCCTTTGCATGTCGAGGGCCTCTTGCCGAAGGGACTCACGATCTGATCGTTCCAGCAGAAATTCAGCTCCCAAGATGATGCCACTTTCTTCCAGGTTCAGTCCCCTGTACGAAAAGTTGAGCCGCGCCCTGCCCAAGGTCACCATATCGCCATGCTGGTTGAGCAAAGACACGGAATTCGTGGTGTCCGCTATACAAGCGCCCCAGGCCCCTGCGTTCATTCTCAGTGCGCCACCCACGGTTCCCGGGATGCCCAGTGCGAAGTTGAGGCCTGCCAGGCCGTGGTCAAGGGCATACCTGCCCAGTTTGCGTACCAGGACACCCGCGCCTGCCATGATCTGCACTCCACCGTCAGGGTGAGGCTCCGAGCCCTGCCGCATGGACTCAAACCCGTTGGCGAGCTTGAGCACAAGGCCCCGTATGCCCCCGTCCCGGACCAAAAGGTTGCTCCCTGCCCCAAGGATCATGAACGGCAGGCCCCTGTCCCGCGCCCATCTTACCAGGTCCCTGAGCTGTTGATCCGTTTTCACGGTCAGCAAGGCATCAGCCGGCCCTCCGATGCCAAAGGTCGTATGCCTGGACATGGGTTCACCAAAGGCAACCTGTGAGCCAAAATGATCTCTGAGCCACTTCTTGTCTGCGTCATTCATCGCTGGGTCGCTCATTCAGCAACCTTTCTCCCACCTGCCACACATCACCTGCGCCCAGGGTCAAGAGGATGTCCCCTGCCCTCAAAATGCCCTTCAGATAAGATACGGCACTGTCGTGCCCGTCCTGGAACACGACATCCTTGTGGCCGTGAAGACGAATCCCATCGTAGAGGCTTCGGCCGTCTATCGCTTCGATGGGGGGCTCGCCGGCAGGATAGATTGGAAGAACTACCAAGCTGTCCGCCTGGTAAAATGATCGCGTAAAGTCATCAAAGAGCGCGGCCGTCCGCGAGTAGCGATGAGGTTGAAAGACCACCACAAGCCGGCGGCCCGGCCAACACTGACGCGCCGCTTCAAGGGTCATCTTGATCTCCGTGGGATGGTGTCCGTAGTCGTCTACCATCGTGACGCCCCGCACAGATCCCGTTACCTCCAATCTCCGCTGGACCCCTTCCATCTCGCTGAGCGCATCCACAATCGTCTCAAAGGGAATCCCGAGTTCGAGGCCAACCGCGATGCTGGCCATGGAGTTGTATACATTGTGCAGGCCTGGCAGATTCAGCTCCACCCAGCCCCGGGGCTTCCCATGGTGGAACAAGCGGTATCGGCTTCTTAATTCTACAAAGCTGACATCCCTGGCTTCATAATCTGCCTGAGACGTAAGGCCGTAAGTGATGAACCGTTTCTCAATCCGGGGGATGAGGTCCTGAATCCCCTCGTTGTCCAGACACACCACGGCCATGCCGTAGAAAGGCACCTTGTTGATAAAATCAAGAAATACCTCTTTGATCTCTTTGAGATCCTGGTAGAAGTCCAGGTGCTCGGCGTCAATGTTCGTAACCACTGCAATGGTGTGAGACAGCTTGAGAAAAGACCCATCGCTTTCGTCTGCCTCGGCCACGATGAATTCTCCCTGGCCCAAACGGGCATTGCTGCCGAGGCTGTTCAGTTTGCCGCCGTTGACCATGGTTGGATCAAGGCCCCCTTTCTCCAAGACAGAGGCAATAATCCACGTGGTGGTGGTCTTGCCGTGGGCGCCGGCCACAGCAATGCCGTACTTAAGGCGCATCAATTCGGCCAGCATCTCACCTCGTGGGATGACCGGCACCAAGGCCTTTCTGGCTGCCACCACCTCGGCGTTCTCCGGCCCCACTGCAGAAGACACCACCACCACGTCCGCCCCCTCAATGTACTGCGGGCTGTGGCCTTTGAACACACGCCCGCCAAGTTGTCCCAGACGCCTGGTGATATCCGTTGACTTGAGATCTGAACCGCTGACTTCGTAGCCCAGGTTCAAAAGGAGCTCCGCCATACCGCTCATGCCGATTCCGCCGATTCCCACAAAATGAATATGATACGATTTCTGATACATATGACCACTAACTCATCACCACCAACCTGCGGCATTCATCCACAATAAACTCTGCAGCGTTACGACGACCCAGGGCTTCGGCCCCCATGGACATGTCCTGCAACGCCTTGGGGTTTGATATGTAGTGATCTATTCTTGCGGCCAAAAGTTCACCGTTCAGGTCTTGTTCACGGACCACCTCTCCGCCGCCGGAATCAGCCACGTACCGGGCATTCAGCTCCTGGTGGTTGCTGGCGGCAAAGGGAAATGGAATGAAGATGGCGGGCTTGCCCACGGCTGTCAACTCAGCGATCGTCGTCGCCCCGGCCCTGCAAATGACCAGGGCGGCGGAGCGGTACATCGTGGCTATGTCCTGGAAGAAAGGCTCCACGGTCGCCTCCATCCTGTGCCGCTCATAGGCACTGGCAACCCATGACGCATCTCTGGGTCCCGTCTGATGGATAAAGCTCATGCGAGCGGGTTCTTTTAGATAATCAAGGGCCTCTACCACTGCGCAGTTGACGGCATGGGCCCCCTGGCTGCCACCCAGGACCAGGACCGTAAACGGGTCGGCGGTCCTGTCGACTGCCTGGACGGCAAGGAGCTCCCGTCGCACCGGATTTCCTGTCACGACTGTTTTCGAGGGCTTGAATATGGCCAATTTGTCCGGGAAGCTGATGAATACGCGGTGGGCAAAACGACCCGATATCCGATTCGTCAGCCCTGGGATGAGATTCTGCTCATGGATCACTAATTTCTTGCCCATAAGCCTGGCGGCCAGTGCCACTGGGCCCGACGCGTACCCGCCGACGCCGATGATGATGTCTGGATCAAACCGCCGGATGATTCCCACGGCTTGCCAGAACGCCTTTGGCAGCCTGACCAATGACCGAAGCTGTCGCCACAGTCCTCGTCCCTTAAGACCCTGTGCCGGAATACCCACGTGATCAAATCCTTTCTTTGAAAGTGTAGATCTCTCCAAGGCGTTGTCCGTCCCGACAAACAGGATTGCTCCTGCCGGCTCTCTTATCTTAAATGCCTCAGCCAGGGCTATTGCCGGAAACAGATGCCCACCGGTACCGCCCCCGGCAATCAGAACCTTCATGTCAGGCACCCCGCCGGGCTGAGATGTTCATCAATATCCCGACGGTCGCGGCACTCATGATCAGCGACGTCCCTCCATAGCTGACAAAGGGAAGCGTCAATCCCTTGGTGGGCATGAGCCCCAGTGCCACACCGGCGTTAATACAGGCCTGCAAACCAAGGCTCGCGGTCAACCCTGTAGCCAAAAAGGTGGCAAAGAGATCACGGGCCCTCATGGCAATCAAGATCCCCCGCCAGAAGATCATGGCGTACAGGGCCATGACCAGGCCCACGCCGACCAGCCCTAATTCCTCTCCCACGACAGAAAAGATAAAGTCTGTATGAGGCTCGGGGAGGTAGAAAAGCTTCTGGTAACCATTGCCGATGCCTGCCCCAAAGATCCCCCCCGAGCCGAAGGCCATCAGAGAATGCACAATCTGATACCCGGTGTCACCCTGATACGCCCATGGGTTCAGGAAGCTTAGGAATCTTTTCAGACGGTATGGCGCATGGATCATCATGTAATACGCAAGGGGCACGGTCGCCCCCAATGATACGAAGAGGTAAGACACACGCACCCCCCCGACAAAGAGCATAATCCATACGATCAGGGCGATCATGGCCGCCGTTCCGAAATCGGGCTGCATAATAAGCAGGATGGCGAAGCAGGCAAACAGAATGGCATGGGGGAGAAAACCGACGCTGAATTCCTTTATCTTCTCCTGCTTCTTGCTCAGAGAGTAAGCCAAATATATAATCAGGGCCAGTCGCGCGAATTCTGATGGCTGAAATGACACGCCGAAGGCTCGCAACCACCGTTTAGCCCCCCCTGCCGCCCGACCAACGCCAGGCAGATAAAGGACGACCAGCGACACAAAGGCCATGCCGAGAATCGGATATGCCAAGGCCTTGTAGACAGAATAAGGCACGTGCCGGCAGCATACGAGCACCAGGATCGCCACCAGCGCGTGCACGACCTGTCTGTTGAAAAAATAGGTGTCACTGCCGAAACGCTTCATGGCCACCATCGAACTCGCACTGTAGACCATCACCAGCCCCATCCCCAGTAGCATGAGCATGCCTAGAAGGAGGACATGGTCATAGCCACGGCCATGTTGTATTTGTTTATCCCTAGTCATTGATGGACCCGTAAAAAGTGTTTTGCGAACGATATTGAGCATTTTGGGAAAAAGGCACTTGAGATATTCAGCGTCAAAAAATGGTAACTGTTTGAGGGCGTTAGCCCGAGTTTTAGCATTTTAGCTGAATGTCTCAAGCGCCCCCAAAATGTTCACGGAGTGAGTAAAATCGACTTCTTACGAAACCATCAGTCATTGGTCACTCGTCACCGAGGTTCCGCACGGCCCTGCAGAAAGCCTCACCGCGTTGGGCATAATCGGTGAACATATCAAAGCTTGAACATCCCGGTGACAAGACGACCACGTCTCCCCGAGTCGCCGTTTGTGCGGCTGAATGAACCGCCTCCTCAAGGCTTGCCGCCTCCTGAGAATCCGTTGCACCACCGAGCTTGTCCAGAATCTTCTCTCTGGCCTCTCCAATGGCAATGAGCCGCTTCACCCGCTCCTTGATCAGGCCCCTCAGCACGGTGTAGCTGCCGCCCTTGTCCCGTCCTCCCATGATCAAGATCACGGGCGCGTCAAAACTCTCAAGGGATCGCATGACTGCTCCCACATTCGTTCCTTTGGAGTCGTTGTAATATTGCACCCCATGGACCGTCCTGACGTGTTCGAGCCTGTGATGCAGGCCCTTGAACGTGTTCAGGGTTCTCTGGATGGCTGATTCGTCAGCGCCCGCTGCCAGGGCCGCCAAACTGGCAGCAGCGGCATTTTCGAAGTTATGCACGCCCGTCACCTTGAAATTCGCAAGGCTCAACGTCATCGGGGCCCTTCCCGGAACCCGGCAAACCATCTCACGACCCTGAAGCTTAACACCGCCCCGTCCATGGGCGTTCACGTTGAAATAGAATTTCTGGGCCCGAATGGCCGACTCAAGAGACTGTGTCGACGGATCAGCCCTGTTTAGAACCGCAACGTCCGTGTTGTCTTGATTCTCAAACAACCTCCCCTTTGATCGGACGTATTGTTGAAAATCCCTGTAACGATCCAGGTGATCCTCGGTGATGTTCAAAAGAACACCCACTTTCGGCCTGAAGCTTTCCATGGTATCGAGTTGAAAACTGCTGATCTCAGCCACGATCACATCGGCACGGCCGCCTGAATCCACGTAGCCGATCAGGGGGGCTCCGATATTGCCCCCCACAAACACCTCAAGACCAGATGCCCTTAGCATCTGCCCGACCAGGTGAGTCGTGGTCGTTTTGCCATTGGTGCCGGTGATGGCCACAATCGGTTCACGGATATGTCGAACCGCCAGCTCCACTTCACCGATGACGGCAATCCCCGCCTTCCTCGCTTCCTCAAGGGGCCCTATGGTATGCGGCACCCCAGGGCTGACCACGATAAGATCGGCCCCTGTAAAAGTCTCCGCCCTGTGCGGCCCAAGCTCAAGAGACACGCCCATGGCCCTGGCTTGCTCTGCGCAGGGGCCAAGCTGATCTTGTGTCAAAAGGTCGGCGGCTGTGACCCGGGCCTCCTGATTCTTCAGGAAGCGCGCTGTCGCAAGCCCCGTCTTGGCCAGACCAACCACCAAAACCTTTTGGTTCTTCAAGTTCAAACCTGTATTCCTAGAATTGAAGCTCCCTGTAGCAAGCTACAGGGAATCTTCGACCGTAAGGAACGCTGACCGGCTATAAAAAAACTGATTTTCTTCCTCACCGGGAAGCCCCGCCCTTTAGGGCGGGAGAGGCTTCACTGTTTTAGATACGCTCGCTAACCCCGCGGCAAGCTACGGGGAATGCGCTCGCTTTCGCGGTTCAACGGCCTACCGCAACTTCAAAGTGCTGAGGGACAGGAGTGCCAAAAAAATCGCGATAATCCAGAATCTCACGATGACTTTCGGCTCAGCCCATCCTTTTAATTCAAAGTGGTGGTGGAGGGGGGCCATCCTGAAAATACGGCGCCCGTTGGAGACCTTGAAAAACCCCACCTGGAAGATGACGGAAAGGGCCTCTACCACAAAGATCCCCCCCACCAGGGCCAGCAGAATCTCATGCTTCGTCATGACCGCGGCCGCGCCCAGGGCGCCTCCCAAAGGCAGAGAACCCACATCCCCCATGAACAGCTGTGCCGGGTACGTGTTGTACCAGAGAAATCCCATGCCGGCCCCCACGACGGTGCCGCAGAACACAGCCAGCTCTCCGCTGCCGGCCACATACTGAATCTGAAGATAGTTTGCCATCTTGACGTGGCCCGCTACGTAGGACAATACCACGTAGGTGGCTGCCGCCACGATCACCGGGCCGATGGCAAGACCGTCCAGGCCATCGGTCAAGTTGACGGCATTGGAGGTCCCCACGATGACCAGCGCGGCAAAGAGGATGTAACCCCACCCCAGGTCAGGGTTGATCCCCTTGAGAAATGGGACACTCACATGGGTGTCGAAATCCGCCCTGGCGTAAAGAAGTCCACCAACGATCAACCCGATGAAGACTTGGGCCAAGAGCTTGGTCCTGCCCCGCAGCCCCTGGCTCTGCTTCTTTCGCTCCATCAGGCAGTCGTCTACAAACCCGATGGCCCCATAACTGATGGTTACGAGGAGCACTATCCAGACAAAGAAGTTGGTCAGGTTACCCCAAAGCAGGGTGGCGAAAACAATGGCAAACAGGATCAACAGCCCCCCCATAGTGGGGGTGCCCGTTTTTGTCGTGTGAGTCGGCGGACCCTCCTCCCTCACGTACTGGCACACTCGGTGCTCCGTCAGTTTTCTTATCACCCACGGCCCAAGGACCAGGCATATCAGCAGGGCCGTGAGGCTGGCATAAATAGTCCGGAATGTAATGTAGCGAAATACATTAAGCGCCGAAATCGTCGTATGAAGCGGGTAGAGTAAGTGGTAGAGCATAGTTTACCGGTTGTGGGTCATGGATCGTCTCTCATTGATGGATTCGTAAAGAGTCTTTTGTGACCGACTGGCCGATTTGTGTCCGGAGCCCTTCAACGACCTTCTCCATGGCCATCAAGCGCGAGCCCTTGACCAGGATCCAATCGCCAGGACCCAAGCGCCCCTTGACGGCCTCTACAATTTCATCGTGGCTGCCGATGAAGATCCTTCCAGGATCCATGCCGGCTCCCGTGGCCCCTGCTGCCACAGCCCCTGCGAACTCGCCCGTGGCATAAAGGCAAGCGGTGCCCGCCCGGGTCGCCAGTATACCAAGCTCTCTGTGGGCGCTCTCGGCGTGCTCACCCAGTTCCAACATGTCTCCTGTAATCAAGACGCCCCTGCCATTGCCCTTCAGGGATCGAAGGGTATCAATCGCGACGGCCATGGAGCCTGGATTGGCATTATAAGAGTCATCAATCAGGTGAACGCCCCCCGGCAGGGTCAAGATCTCCATACGCCCCGGCATAGGGACCATCGTCTCCAAGCCCTTCTTCACCTCCTCCATGGAGAGCCCGAGTTTATACCCCACGGCCGCTGCAGCCAACGCGTTGTAAATGGCAGCCTCCCCGGGAATTGCCAGGTGCACGCGCACGGACTCATCGTACCAGCATAAGTCAAACGAACAGCCCGACAGCGATTGAGATACAGGCGTGGCCCACACCTCAGCCGAACTGTGAATCCCGAAGCTCACCACACGCCCCTGAAACCGCTCCGCCAGCCGACAAATCCTCTCATCATCAATATTTAGGACGGCCGTCCCGTCTTCACCCAAGGCTTCAAGGAGTTCACCCTTCGCCTTCATGACCCCCTCTATGTTCTTCACTCCTTCCAGATGGCCGGCTTCTACGTTGGTGATCACGCCTACCTGAGGCTCGCAGATTTGGGCCAGTCGGCCGATCTCGCCGGGATGATTCATGGCAAGTTCCACAACAGCCCATTCATGGTCTTCCCTCAAGCGAAACAGGGTAAGGGGCAATCCAATCAGGTTGTTGAAGTTGCCCGCCGTTCTTAACACAGAAAAAGCCTGATCCAATACGGCCGCTGTCATCTCCTTGGTGGTTGTCTTGCCGTTTGTGCCCGTGATGGCCACCACCGAGACCTTGCTTCGCCTACGACGGAAGGCGGCCAGATCGCCCAGGGCTTTGAGGGTATCCGCTGTAGCCACCCGGCACCGGCCTTTTCCGGCATCAGGTGATTTGGTGGCCACATGCGCCTCGCTGACCACAACACCCGCGGCCCCTCTATCAAAGGCATCCCCCACAAACCGGTGTCCGTCATACGATTGTCCCGAAATGGCCACAAAAAGCTCGCCAGCCCCGATGGTGCGCGAATCCGTGGAGATGCCCTCAAAGCGGGTCGTATCATCGCCGGAAATCAGGCGCCCTCCCGTGGCCTCCAATACGTCCGATATGCTCCAGGTATTTCGGTCAGCCATCATGAATTACCTGACAACCTCCTGAGCGCCTTCTGTACCTCAACCCGATCATCAAAAGGGATCGTCCTTCTGCCGACGATTTGATAGGTTTCATGTCCTTTGCCCGCCACCAGGACCGTGTCTCCGCGACGGGCCACACCGAGCCCCAGTGCAATGGCTCGCCTTCTGTCCGGCTCCACCACATAGCCTGCCGTATCAAACCCCTTTGCCAGTTGCCGGGGTTCATATCGGTGGTCTCTCACAGAAGCCGTGCCGGCCATGATTTCCGACAAGATGGCCGCTGGCGCCTCGCTGCGTGGATTATCAGACGTCAGTACCGAAAGGTCACTCAACCGACCTGCAGCGGCTCCCATCATGGGACGTTTGTCTCGATCCCGGTCCCCGCCACAGCCAAAGACGGTGATCACCCGACCGGATGTGAGTCGTCTTAAAGCGGTCAAAACGTTTTCCAGGGCGTCCGGCGTGTGGGCATAATCTATATAGACGGAAAATCCCGCCCGGTTGGCCACGGCCTCAAGACGGCCCGGTACCCCTTTAAGGCTCTCTATCCCCTTTTTCATGGTGGAGACAGGTAACCCCACGGCCGTTGCCACACCCGCGGCGGCCAAGATGTTATATACATTATGGCGCCCTACCAAGTGCGAGGTGAAATCAAAAAAGCCGTCAGGGGTCTTCACCCTGCCAGACGTGCCCTCTATGGTCTCTTGAATACCTTCAGCCCGAATCTCACATCTTTCGGAAAGCCCCACTGTCAAACACCTGGCAGAGACTTCTGGGGCAAGCTCCCGGCCCTTGGGATCATCCCAGTTGATGACCGCCGTGGCCTTTGCCTGCTTCGACCCGGGCCGCAGGCAGTCGAGGCAAAGCTTTTTTTTGCATTGCCAGTAGGTTCGCATGTCTCCGTGATAGTCGAGATGGTCCCTTGATAGGTTGGTAAAAACCCCCACGTCGAATTCACAGAACGCCACCCGATCCAGATCAAGGGCGTGGGACGAAACCTCAAGCACTCCATGGGTGACGCCGCTGTCGACCATCTGGCGGAGTATCTGCATGAGGTCAAGCGATTCTGGGGTAGTCACCGGACTGGCAAACGTTTGCCCTCCAAATCGGTAGTTAATGGTGCCAATAACCCCCGCGTTCAAACCCGCAGCCTTCAGGATGGCTTCGACCAGGTATGACGTCGTCGTCTTTCCATTAGTGCCGGTAATGCCTATGATAAAAAGTTCGCGCGACGGATGTCGGTAAAACGTTGCAGAAAGAGCCGCCAGGGCCCGTCGGGCATTTTCAACCTGCACCACGCTAACGGCCGGCCGGCCGGACCAGCGTTTTTCCGTCACAACAGCCAAGGCCCCTCTTTGGACGGCATCGTCGATATAGGCATGTCCGTCAGTCTGCAGCCCCTGCATGGCGACAAAGAGCCCACCCGGCTTCACGCGCCGGGAATCATAATGGATGGAATCGATGCGCTGATCCTGCAAGCCGATAACGTCCTTCACGACCAAAGCGTCCAGGAGCGATCTCAGTTTCACCCCATGGGTACGGCCTCCCTCGATGCCCTGATGGACCCAGCGGCGTCATCAGGCGTCACCAATTCAGGAGGGATCTTCAAATGCTGAAGGGTTTCTCGGGCAATCCGCCTGAACGCCGGCGCTGCCACAACCCCGCCGTAATGCTGCCTCTTAGGCTCGTCTACGACGACCAGGATGGCTACCTTAGGATCTCCGGCAGGCACATATCCCGCAAAGACGGCTATGTATTTATCCCGCGCATAGATCATCTCCTTGGGATCAACCTTCTGGGCCGTACCGGTCTTTCCTGCAACCCGATAACCCCTCAGGGCGGCCTTCACGCCCGTGCCCCCCTTTGCCACAACCCTCTCGAGCATACGGGTCAAACTCCCTGCCACTTTGGATGAAATGACCCGTCGCAGTTTCGTGGGGCCAAAGCGCTCCATGAGATGTCCCTGTCGGTCCATCACTCCTTGAACCAGATACGGTTTCATCAGGACCCCGTCATTCGCCACGGCTGAGACCGCGGCTGTGAGCTGTAGGGCCGACACGGAAAGGCCCTGTCCGAAACAGGTCGCCAAGGCATCCATATCCGACAAACGTTCGAGAGGCTGGAGGACCCCCGGGCTCTCACCCGGGCAGTCAACGCCGGTCCTGACTCCAAAACCGAACCCCTCAAGTTTCTGATACAAGTATGTTGATCCGATTTTTTGTCCAACCTTGGCCGCCCCGATATTGCTGGAGTATTTCAAGATATCTCGAAGCGACAGAGAGCCATAGGCATGGACGTCATGGACGATGTTCTTGCCAACCTCATACCGCCCCTGCTCACAGAAAAACGTGGAACCAGGCGTACAAAGCCCGGACTCCAGTGCCGCGGCGGCCAAGAATATCTTGAAAGTGGAGCCGGGCTCAAAGCAATCCGTGATCGCCCGGTTTCTCCAGTACCAGGATTTGTATTGTCCAAAGGAGTTCGGGTTGAACTGCGGCACATGGGCTATGGCCAGAATAGCCCCGGTGGCGGGCACCATCACGACCGCCATGCCTGACTTGGCTTCAAATCTCTGCACGCTCTCGGACAGGGCCTCCTCGGCAACATACTGGATGTTCGTATCAATGGTCAGAAGCAGGTCGTATCCGTCCTTGCGCCCTGGCAAGGCGGCCTCCATTTTAAAGGGGCGGCCGAGGGCGTCCTTGAAGACGGTCCATTTGCTCTCGCGGCCGCTCAGGACGCTGTCATAAGAGTATTCAATCCCTTCCAAACCCGTCCCGTCCGTGCCGCAAAATCCGACGACTTGTGCGGCCAGGCTTCTCATTGGATAAAATCGGCGGCTTTCTGCGACAAAATCGACCCCTGTTAAATTCAGTGCTTTGACTGCCGAGGCCTCTTTTGGGCTTGCGTGACGCTTGATCCACACAAACCCCTTGCTGGAAGCGAGTTTTTGAAAGATGGGCTTTTGCTTCAGCTTCAAGGGCCGCGCCAGTGCCAAAGCAGTCTGCCTTGGGGAACGAATGCGCTTGGGGTAGGCGCAGATGGATGATACCTCGCTGCTGACGGCCAACTCCTTATGGTTTCGGTCATAGATAGTGCCCCGCCTGGCGCTCCCGTGAAATGCTTTCTTAACCTGTTTTTCGGCCTTTTGAGAAAGTTCGCTCCCACTTAAAACCTGTAACTGGACAGCACGGCACAGGATGAGCCCAAAACAAAGGGCCAAGGTCGCGCCAACGACCACGATTCGAAAGCGAATCCACTTGGTGGTCTTCCGCTTCTTTGTGCTGCGAACGCTCATGGCATCACGAACACGTGTCCTGGATCAGGCATCGTCAGGCCTCGGTTTTCCGCTATGCCCCTAATCCGCCCCGGAGATCTCAAGAGTGCCTCTTCGACCTCAAACTTGTGCTGCAGCGCTATTAAGGTCTGCTGCTGCCGCCTGGCTTCCGTGATTTCATATCCCGTGTGTACATATTGCACGCGACACCAGCTGTAGACCAAGAGCTCCGCCATAAAAATCACAATCAGTGCGACCCATACGGCCATCAAGGAATGGCGCTCTTTGCCGCTCTTTCGTTTTCTCATCGTGCCTCACCTCCAAGCCTTTCCACGGCCCGAAGCTTGGCACTGCGAGCCATGGGATTGGCTGTCACCTCGACAGCACCCGGCTTCACAGGCCGTTTGGTGAGAATACGCACCCGAGGCCTCTTCCCACACACACACACGGGAATCTCAGCGGGACATTCACAGCCACGGGCAAGGGCCCTAAACTGCCTTTTCACAATCCGGTCTTCCAGGGAATGAAATGAGATGACGCAAAGCCGTCCTCCCGGGTTTAAAAGATCAACCGCATGCCCCAAAAACATCTTCAGGCCGTCCAGTTCCTTGTTCACCGCGATCCTTAACGCCTGAAAAGTGCGGGTGGCGGGGTTGATTCGTCGTGGACGATATTTGCCTGGAATGGCTGCTTTCACAATGTCGGCAAGTTGTAAGGTTGAACGAATCCTGTCCTGACGGCGGGTCCGGACGATGGCCCTGGCAATGCGCCTGGCCCATGGCTCTTCTCCATAACGGGCGATGAGATCTGAAAGTTCTTTTTCTGACAACTCGTTGACGATTGCCTCAGCCGTTTTTCCGTCCTCTGGATTCATACGCATGTCCAGCGGCTCGTCACGCATAAAGCTGAAACCACGACCGCTTCCTTCCAGTTGGTAGAGGGAAACACCCAAATCTAACAGAATCCCGTCAACGCCCTTTGTGGCTGCGCGCGAAAGAATCTGCGGAAGATGGGTGAAGTTGTCGTGAAAGATTTGAATGTTGGGTTTAAACTTACGGAGGGATTCACGGGCCCAGGCAACGGCATCAGGATCTCGGTCGATGCCGATGAGCCGACCATCTGGAGCAACGGCTCGCAACATTGCTTCGGCATGGCCACCTCCCCCCAAGGTTCCATCCACATAAGTCTTGCCCGGCGAGCAGCGAAGATAGTCAATGACTTCCTCGACCATGACTGGGATATGGCGATATCCCATGGCTCTGTCCACGTTAGAGCCCCAGTGCGGCGACCTCGTTTCTCATGTCCTCTTCCTTCAAATCACTCCGGAACCTGTCATCCTCCTGGAGCCAATTGTCTCGTGCCCATATCTCAAAATGGTCCAACACGCCCACCAGGACAACTTCTTTGCTTAGCTCAGAGTACTGGCGAAGGCTTGGCGGAATCAGAATACGTCCCTGTTTGTCAAGGGGACACTCGAAGGCCCCTCCTATGAAAACCCTCCGGAAGCGCCGCATATTGTCACTTTTTTCAGCCAAGTCCAGGATCCGCTGTTCAATCTTGTGCCACTGTTCAAAGGTGTAACCGAATAAGGCGCCATCCATCTTGGAGACCATGACCCCGTCCACCGTGCTTTGCTTCAACACATCTCGAAATCGGGCCGGTATGATCAATCGACCTTTGGAATCCAGATGATGAAAGGAGCTGCCCCGAAACATGTGTCCTCGCCTCTTCTTGTATCTACCACTTTAAACCACTTTGCTCCACCTATACGTTGATTTTTTAAATGTCAAGCAAAAAAAGCAAAGAGAAGTTACAATTTTTTGAATGATCCGTACCTATTAAAACACAAGACACAAGATGCACCGGGGTGGTTTTCTTTCGAAGTATGTACCATCCTCACCATGTAGTATGACCACAATGCCGGTGGCGCCATATAGAGTGTCCAGCCCCTTTGAGCCGGTGTTACGGCCACAGTGAACAAACTGAAAAAAGGCCAGGGGCCAAGCTACCGGTGGCGTTGATACTTTTCCACCATCGTGTTGTGCTCGGACAGGGTACGGGAAAAGTGGTGGGAGCCGTCGTTCTTGGACACAAAGTAGAGGAAAGGTTCTTGGGATGGATAAAGAACAGCCTCAATGGAGGCCCTGCCGGGACTTGCGATGGGGCCGGCGGGTAGGCCGGCGATCTGGTAGGTATTGTAAGGGGTAAAGATTTCGAGATCCTTTCTGGTCAGGTTTCCGTCAAAGTCCCGAATACCGTAGATGACCGTGGGGTCGCTCTCAAGCCGCATGCCGCGTTTAAGACGATTCAAAAAGACAGCAGCAATGACCGGTCGTTCTTCAGGTTTGGCCGTCTCCTTTTCCACAACAGACGCCAGGGTGATCACCTCGTGGACCGTCCGGCCCATGTTACGAGCCCGTTCGGCCCATGCCGGGGTAAAGACGGAGCGGAACTGGGCAACCATCTTCTCTATGATTTCCTGGGCGGTTACCCCTTTGGCGAAATGATACGTCTCCGGGAAAAGATAGCCTTCAAACGTGTCACCATTCACGCCAAGGGCCTTTGTAAGGCCGGGATCGGAAGCTGCCTTCAAAAAGGTTTCCCGTGATACCAGTCCGGCCCTTTCAAGGATTCGGCCGATCTTGAAGATGGTGGACCCCTCAGGGATAACCACTTTATGCAGGAGACCCTTGCCACGCACCAGCGTATTCAGGAGGGCCAAGGGTGGCATAGAGGCCCGAAGTGCATATTCTCCGGCCCGAATTCGCCTCTCATCTCCCTTGACATAGGCCAGCCATCGAAATTTCTCCGGGTGTCGTACCAGTCCAGCCTCTTGGAGTTGGGTCACGGTTTCCGAAAAGCTCTGACCGGGCTTAACCCAAACGATAGCCGTCATGTCTGCCGCCCCGGATGGCGTGGTTGCATATCGATACAGGGAAAAACCTAAACCCGCGGCCACGAGGCAAAGGGCAAAGAAGCAACCGATGATGATCGTCGTTGTTTTCATGCGACGGCCTGTCTTGCAAAACATAGGGGAAACCTATTTGCCGGTCAAGGCATAAACATGTGGAATCACCGCCGGCCGGCGCAACCCTTTACTTGCGGGAGGGATTTGCAGCAAGCCCCTCGACTTGCTCCTGTTACATTTAATGCTCTGCTCCTGTTACATTTAATGCTCTTAGTTGGTACTTATTTTACCCATGTGTAACCTGAGGTGCCCAACTCGTGGGGCCATGATTTTCTTGCAATATCCACTAACCACCTGGAATGTATAATAAAGTTATTAAATGCTACAAAATACTCTGAAGTTGCACAAGTTTTGCATGAATATTGCATTGTTCATACGGTTTATACATCATAAATAACCTTGGGATTTACATTTGAGCCCCTGGTGATCGAGCCCTCTTCTTGGCCTCGCGGTGAAGCCCGGTCCAGGCATCCAGGCAAAACACCTTCCGAAGTCCAATCCGATTGCTCGTTCTTCGGGGGCTTTTCTTTTCAGGCCCCCTTGCGACAAGAGTCCAAGAAAGACGTGGGGGTGTTCTGATACTCATTTCGGCTATGACGGGTAAGAGTGTCCCAGAAATGGCCACCGAGTGACGCAAATGGCTTTGGACGACGGTAACCCTATGATTTGCACTTCTACAGCTTGTTTCCGGGACACGACACTAGAGTGGGTGGCAAGATCACTTTAAGGAATTGTTGGCCGGCCTGCTTCCCGCAAGCCGGTTAGCCCTGTCCGACACGTCACACGTCAACACTGACGCAGCGATGTCTTGATGACCTCAAGAAGTTTTTTGGGCTCAATCGGCTTGGAAACGTAATC
>CAZCXI010000046.1:0-24373 GCA_964502635.1 uncultured Desulfobacterales bacterium | reverse complement strand
CAGCGTTCCTTACGGTCGAAGATTCCCTGTAGCTTGCTACAGGGAGCTTCAATCCGGGACCCGGGTCGCTGTCTCATCCCAAACTGCACGATGGTTGTGCGGTAAAACCACATGTCGCCACCGGTGTCAGACTTTTTTCATGTGCAAGATGACATAGGAACACGAGCAATGACATAAGCATAAAGTATGCCACTAGGTTGGCAGAGAAAAAAGCAGGGGCACAGATGACGTCATTGCGCCAAGACGCCATTGATCAAAGCTACGCACGGATTGCCGCAGCAATCTTCAATTTAGGCTCAATCGTGGACGTGGAGACAAATAATACTTGACTTTTGTGGGAAAGCTCAATAAAAACTGTGCCCCAGCGATTTAGCCAAACTGTATTTGCCGGTGGCTTCCTGACGGGTGCGGCTTGGGCAATGGTATAGTGGGGGCTATGAATAGGTTGCGTGTTAAGTGCGTTAAATGTGGTAAGGAGTGGCAAAAGGCGTCTGTGATTTCTTGGGGGCCTGACGATATCAGCTCGTCTCTATGCAATGTCTGTTTCAGGGAGGTCATTTCTCCCATGATTCACAAGAAACAACTGAAAGAAGGCAACTTTGACTGCTTTGGCAAAGCAGGCGCCTATTGTGATCAATCTACCTGCAAGTATAAACAATGGTGCATCCGAATGGAGGAGGTAGAAAAAGCTCAGCGAGAGGATGAGGGAACAACTCCGATTAGGACAAGGGCCCATTCTTGATATCTGCGGTTTTGTTGATCTCATCGCCTACCGTTCCAGCTGAATCAGATCCTGCTTTCCCGGTATGTTCCCTCTTATTTGCACCCATTCATTCATCGCCCTTCAGCCTGTCAGCTACTTGCCGAACCGAAAAAACCAGTGCATGGCCCGTCTCCATTTAGCTGGGCCGTGGTGATCTTCAAAGGCAAACACTTAGGCGTCGCCACGCTCATCAAAGAGCCGTTTGCTTTTCCTCTCCGTGCGGGGCAGGGTCCCGTACTCGACTAATTCTACCTTTCCACGAACAAGGAGGTGCCGCCTGATAGCATCTTCAAGCGTTGCGGTGATTGCTTCATCCTCGGAGGCATCCGTCGATTCGCCTCGCTCAACCCGGATGGTCATATGATCCTTTCCTGAAGCCCGCCTGAGGATCACCTGGTATTCACTGCCCATCCTCGGTTCCTCGGAAAGGAGAGCATCAATCTGACCGGGATAAATGTTCACTCCTCGAATGATAAACATGTCGTCCGTGCGTCCCAGAAGGGGACCGTGCATGGGTAGCAGGCTTCCACAGGCGCAACGTTCGGCTTTGAGATGGGTCAAATCGCGGGTCCGGTAGCGGATGAGAGGTACAGCTTCCTTGCACAGGGTGGTGACAACCATTTCACCGGTTTCACCTGGCGGCAGGGGTTCTAAGGTCTCCGGGTCAATAATTTCCAGGATGTAGTAATCCGCCCAGTAATGAATCCCCTCATGCTTTTGGCACTCAAGGCCCGTGCCAGGCCCATAGAGCTCCGTGAGGCCCGGGATATCAAAGCTTTCTTCGATCCCAAAATACGCCTCAGTCGTTTTACGCATGCTCTCGCCGTGGCGTTCAGCCCCAAAAATCATTTTCCTCACGGCAATTCGATCTCCGAGGTCTCGCCGTTGAATCTCCTCTGCCATGAGGAGGCCCATGGATGCTGTACAGCAGAACACGGTGCTTTGAAGATCGACCATGACCTCGCAATGCATATCGCGATTGCCGGGTCCCACTGGAACCGCCATGGCCCCAAAACGTTCACAGCCGAGTTGAAAGCCCGCTCCGGCAGTCCAAAGGCCGTAGCCCACGGCGATTTGCACTCGGTCATCTTGGGTGAGGCCGGCCATTTCATAACATCGGGCAAACATATTAGCCCAGTCATCGATGTCTTTGCGGGTGTAACACAGGACTTTTCTCTTGCCTGTGGTCCCGGAGGAGGCATGGATACGCACCACCCGATCAAGGGGTACGCAGAGGAGGGGAAAGGGATAACCCTCCTTAAGATCGTCGGCACTGGTGAAGGGAAGTCTCTCCAGGTCCCTGAGTGAGCCTATGTTTTTGGGTCCCACATGGGCTTCATCCATTTTTTTTCTGTAAAGGGGAGACCCTTGGTAGGCATGAGCCACGGTCCACTTTAATCCTTTGAGCTGAAGGTCCTTCAATGCTTCCGGTGTTGTCACTTTGGGCATGAAAGTTCTCATGGTTTCCTTCACCCCTTCATAAAAGGCTCATCAAGGTGGTCTAGAACTCATGACTAGTGAGCCATTGCTGGTATCAGTAAGACAATCTGCGGAAAGACGATTAGAATAACGATGCAGATAATGCAAGCTAACAAAAAAAAGCTCACGCTCTGGAAAATGGTCGCCAGATCTATTTCCGGGGCCAATGCCTTGACAACGTATATGTTGACACCTACCGGCGGCGTGATTGCCCCCATGGTCGTCACCATGGTGATGATAATGGCATACCATATGGGATCGAAACCAAGGGTCATGCCCAGTGGGAAGAAGATAGGAATCGTCAGCACCAGAAACCCCAAAGCATCGACAAAACAGCCGCCGATCAAATAGATCAACAATATGATCGCCAAAATAACGAAGCGGGACACCGGCAGGGCAGAGGCAAAGTCTGCCACCACAAAGGGAAGCCTGGTGACTGCCAGGAAACGGCCAAAAACGATGGCTCCCGTGACAAGGACAAAGACCATGCACGATATCTTCAGCGTGTCCTCTATAGAGCGGACAAAGCGCTTCCATGTGAGCCTGCGAGTGACCACCGTGACGACAGATGTGAAAAAGACGCCCACTGCGCCGGCTTCGGTAGGGGTGAACAGACCCCCGTACAGGCCTCCGATGACCAGGAGGAATATGGCTATGGCTTCAAGGATCCCGCTCAAAGATGTTATCTTTTCATTCAGACTTGTTTTTGGTCCGGGCGGACCAAACTCTGGATGGAGTCGGCAGAGAACGAAGATGGTCACCATGAACAAGATTCCCAAGAGGATGGCGGGTAGAATGCCGCCGAGGAAAAGCTTGATGATGGATTGTTCTGTTTGCAACCCGATAATGATGAGGACCACACTGGGTGGCATCACTGTACCCAAGGTCCCACCCGTAACCACCGTGCCGCTGCTTAATCTCGTATCATAGTGATACTTCTTCATCTGGGGCAAAGCAACCGCGCCCATGGTAGCCGCTGTTGCTGTATTAGAGCCACAGATGGCAGCAAAAAACTCGTCGGCTCCTATGGTAGCCATGGCGAGCCCGCCGCGCCAATGACCGAACCACTTGTAAGCTGTGTTGTATAACTTCTCAGCAATCCCCGAGTGGAATGCGAGGTAACCCATTAAGATAAACAGGGGGATGACCGTCAGACCGTAGTTGGAAAAGGTCATCCACAGGTCGGCACCCACCATATTCAGCGCTGCTTTGAGGGAGACCACATAACAGAACCCCAAGAAACCCACAACAGCCATAGCAAAGCCGACGGGCATGCCCAAGAAGAATAGCACAGCAAGGAGGATGACGATTCCCAGGATTCCGACGAAGGTTAAACTCACCGTTTCCTCTCCCCTTTTTGAAGTACACATTTTAGGAAGTCGGTCAGAAAAACCAGGGAGAGGATCGCGCATCCCAGGGCCACGGCATGGGCGAAAGGATAATAGACGATCTGCAGGGTTTCTGTAACTTCTCCCGTCTTCCACAGGGTCGTTGCGTATGCGGCGATCTGCCAAGCCACCACAGCAAAGAAAATCATGCAGATGAAGTCATTAATGCCGTCCAGGATGTTTCGGGTCTTCTTTGAACATTTCAGTACCAATATGTCTACTGCAACATGAGCCCGCTTCATTTGCGTGTAACCCAAAGCAAGGGCCGTGACAATAGCTCCTCCGTATCCCATCAGCTCAAAAGTCCCACGGATCGGCACCCAAACAAGGCGGAGGACAATGTTTGTGCAGGTGAGCAGGATCATGGCTACCAGGAAGCACATGGCCAACCACATGAGAGCCTGGTTCAAGGCCTGATTGATCTTGTCCAGGACCACTATGTCGCCCCTTCTGCGTTTATCCATTTAATCTTGTTCTTGGGTGTCACGCCTCAAATGACAGATATGCCTTGCGGATCTCGGCCCCCTGCTGAAAGGTTCACAATCAGAATACACCCCACATGACTTTTCAAGCGCTTTACTGCTGCTCTGCGTATATTCGAGCAAAAGCCGTTATATCTTCCACGATCGCTTCAGCCGGCAGGCCTTTTGCCTTTCCGGTTTCGATCCATTTGGTGGTAATGGGTTGAAGCAATTTGTCCCACTTGGCCTTTTCATCTTTAGCAAGTTCTATAATCTCGACATGTTGGGTCTTTTTCGACCAGGCTATGGCTTCATCCACATGATGGTCCATATATTTGCCGGTCCATTGACACTGTTCGACAGCCAAGGCGTCCATGACCTGTTGGACGTCCCTGGGCAGCTTTTTCCACGAGTCCATGTTCATAACGACGGCAAAGGGGTATACGGCGGTCTCGGTCATGGTCACATACTTGCAGAGTTCGGCAAACTTAAAATCCTTCATGACCTCCAGAGACGAGAACAGCCCCTTGACTACGCCCTTTTGCAAGGCTTCCGGGGTCGCAGGCATAGGCATACCCACCTGGTTGGCTCCCCAAGCCTTCAGAATCTGTGCAGCGCCGCCCGATGCACGCAGCGACACGCCTTTCATGTCATTCAGGTTCCTTATGGGCATTCTGGACATGATATTTGAGGGTGCCGTGGTGAACATGGTAAGGACCTTCACCTTGGAGAAAGCCTCTGGTTGATACTTCACATAAAGATGCCACAGCGTGAGACTGGCGACCTTTGCATTGGGCAAACCAAGGGGCAGGCTAATAGCATTGGTAAGCACAAAACGCCCGGGCTGGTAAGCCATACACAGGCAGCCGATATCGGCTTGTCCGGCAATCACACCATCCATCATATTCTTGGCTCCGAGCAGGGTGCCGCCCGGGTATGTGTCAATGGCCACTTTTCCGGCCGTGCGCTTTTCGACTTCTGCTTTCCACCGTTCCATCTGAACACAAGGAAACGTGGGCGCGGGTGGGAAGTTTGCATAGCTCAGTTTAATCGCTCCTGCTGTAGCAGGTTGTGGCATCCAGATGGTTGTGATCAGTAATGCGAGAACCACTCCGGCCATTGCGAATGCTGATTTTTGTCTCATGTTTCGCTCCTCCTCATGATTGGTAGATGACTGGTTAACCCCTACTGCATGTGACGTCCGTTGTCACTCCTTCCTTCAATGAGACACGGTTCACCTCGGGCCACCAAGGGCCGGAGAAACCGATCTTTTTTGGACAAAAAAAGCCGCGGCTTGTGAAAGAACTGTCCGCGGCTTTGATGGGGTCTTATATTCTATACCAATCGCTGGCTGCGGACAGACCCCTCTCTGCCGTTCTGCCACCACCAGCCCCAGGCGTTTTCACGATGATGTATCTGAATGTGTCCCGCTCGACTCATGCAACGATCTCGTAACAAAAGAGGTGCTGCTTGTCAAGAGACAATGACTCATGTTTCCCCCTGTCTCTCACCCAAATCGTGTTATGGTCGATGGTATCATCAGCTAGTGTCGTGTCCCAGAAGTTCCTTTAGAAAGTAACGTGTTGCCATCAAGCCATTTTCCGGGCTCCGTGAGCATTTCCGGGACGTCAGCTTCGTTGCGCTGAATCATAAAAACTCGGGCTAAGGCCCTCAAACAGTTTATGATTCTTAACGCTTCACTCAGCTGACCTCTCATTCCGAAAATGCTCAATGTCGCGCGGAAAAGGCTTTCGGCTACATGGTGACTAATGATAGTTACTTCTGAGACACGACACTAGTTTCCATCCATCAATGGCTTTTTCCCTCTGAGCGGCGTTCTCCGCGGGTTTGCTCAGAGCGAATCCCGACCTTGCTGGACTGCCTTGGAAACCGACGCGCGTGTCCATTGATTGGATAGCGTTTCGTGGACGGACGCCAGCTTTCTTATCGGTTGCCATGGTGGTTATGCCAGGTTGGGTCAACTTTCCTTGTAAGGAGATCCGCACATGTGGTATAAAACTCCGGCCGGCCGCGTCGATCATATCTCACACGCGTCCGCTGCGGGCCTGCCGATTTTCACGCTGAAACTCTGATGGACGAATTGGAGTCTGGTTGGAGCGTAGTCTGGCAGCCCACGAGGGAGGGTTTCCGGAACCTATATGAGAACGCTTGACGAACAGGTCCTGAAGGTGACCAAAGAGATTGTGGCCAAGTTTATAGAGGTAGGGCGTGTCTCTCCCGCTTCTTTTGATGGGACCTTCAAAAGTGTTTACAAGACCGTCAAGGAAGCGATCTTAGAGCAGGGCTTTGAAGAAGAAAAGGTCTAATGGACCTCTGCCCAGTTTGGGCCTGCCTTCAAGTCTACCTTGAGAGGCACTGTCAGTTTGTACGCCCTTTCCATGATGGACTGGACAAGTCCTTGCATCTGCTCCACTTCCTCAGGCGGGACTTCAAACACCAGTTCATCATGGACCTGCAGAAGCATCTTCGCCCTTAAGTTTTCTTGGTCAAGGGCCTGATGTACCTGTATCATGGCCAATTTGATCAGGTCGGCCGCCGTGCCCTGAAGCGGCGTGTTGACCGCAGTGCGCTCGGCAAACTCGCGGGCAGTCCGGTTCTTGCTGGAAATATCGGGCAATCGGCGGTGACGCCCCAGCAGCGTGGTTACCTTGCCAACCTTCCGTGCTTCCTCGATAGTCCTGTCAATGAACTGCTTGACGCCCGCGTAGGTGGCAAAATAGTGTTCAATGTACGTCCTTGCCATTTTGTGGCTGATGCCCAGCTCCCTGGCTAGCCTGAATGGTCCCATGCCGTAAATGATGCCAAAATTGATAACTTTGGCCTGCCGGCGCATCTCCGATGTGATCATGGACGGAAAGAGTTGAAAGACTTCAGCCGCTGTGCGGGTGTGGATATCCTGGTCTTGTTGAAAGGCTTCCACAAGAATGGGATCCTGGGAGTAGTGGGCAAGGAGGCGAAGCTCGATCTGGGAATAGTCCGCCGAGAGCATGGTCCAGCCCTTTCGAGGCACAAAGGCAGCTCGCACCTTCCGCCCCTCCTCTGTGCGCACGGGAATGTTTTGAAGATTGGGACCACTGCTGCTCAAACGCCCGGTCGCCGTGATGGTCTGATTGTAGGAGGTGTGGATCCGATGCGTTTCCGGATGCATAAGATCCACCAGGGCGTCGGCATAGGTCGACTTGAGCTTGGCCAGTGAGCGGTATTGGAGCACCAGGGCCGGGAGTTCGTGCTCTACTGACAGGGTGGTGAGGACCTCCACGTCCGTGGAATAACCGGTTTTCTTTTTTGTCTTCTTTTGGATAGGAAGCTTGAATTTTTCAAATAGAATGCGGCCCAACTGCTGGTGTGATTGAATATTGAATTCTTCTCCAGCGATGGCGTATGTCCTTTCCTGTATTTGATGAAGCTGCCGCTCAAAATCTTTTGATATAGATTGCAGACGAGCCCTGTCCACACAAATCCCTGTCATTTCCATGTCCAGCAGCACCGGTATGAGGGGCATCTCCACGTCTTCGAAAAGGCTCCCAAGGCCACTGTCGTGCAGTTTCGGTCCCAGGACCTCACAGGCCATCAGAGTGATATCGGCGTCCTCACAGGCATAGGGTACTGCATCTTCTATCGAGACCTGGTCAAAGCCTATTTGGTGTTTGCCGCTCCCCGTGACTTCCTCATAGGTGATCATTTTATGGTCGAGGTATTCGGCCGCAATCATCTCCAGGTTGTGGGCCCGATGGGTGGGGTTCAGGAGATACGAAGCCACCATGGTGTCAAAGATGACCCCCTTGAGCTCAATACCAGAGCGTTTCAGAACAATCCAATCGTACTTGATGTTCTGGCCCACCTTGGTCAGGTGCGGATCTTCAAGGAGAGGCTTTAACCGTGCAAGTGTCTTCTCAGGTTCGAGGCATCCACCCGAGCTGTGACGCAGGGGGATGTAGACCGCTTTGTTGGCCCGGTGCGCAAAAGAGATGCCCACAATCGAGGCCCTCATGGGATCTTTGGCAGTGGTCTCAAGGTCTACGGCAAAGCATCCGGCCTTTTCAAGCTCATGGCTCAACGACTCGAGGGCCTTGTCATCTACAATAGCCCGATAGTCTTTATGACTGAGTCCTCCTTGAACCGGAAACCGCTGCTGCAATTTTCGAAACTCTAGGCGCTTGAAAAGTTCGGCCAGCTTTTGGTTGTCAGGCGCTGAAATCTTCAAGGAGGACGGCTGTACAGACAAAGGCACCTGCGTGTTGATGGCAACCAGGCGTCGGCTCAGGATAGCCTGGTCATGAAACCTGGTGAGGTTTTCACGAAGCTTTTTCTTTGTTACCTTGTCAAGGCCCTGAAAAAGTTTTTCCGTGCTTCCAAAGGCCTTGATCAATTGCACGGCGGTCTTTTGCCCGATGCCCGGCACACCGGGAATATTGTCCGAAGTGTCACCCGCCAAGGCCATGACATCCACCCACTGAGCCGGCTCCAGGCCAGAGTCTTCTTTTAGGCTGGCGTAATCGATGGTTCGGTCCTTCATGGGGTCCCACATACTCACCGAGCCGGAAATTAACTGTTTGAAATCCTTATCACCGGTGACCATGACAACGCCAAACCCCTTTGCTTCCGCGGTCCGGGCAAGGGTTCCGATAATGTCATCGGCTTCGTAGCCCGGCAGTTCCAATGAGGGGATATTCATTCCCTCAACCAACTCCTTGATGAAAGGGATCTGCACCAGAAGATCCTCAGGCATGGGCGGACGGTTTGCCTTGTAAGCATTATAGATCTCGTGGCGAAAGGTGGGGCCCTTGGCATCAAAGACCATAGCCATATATTCAGGGTCGTGCTCAGAAAGAAGCTTTAGAAGCATATTCGTAAACCCGAAGGTCGCATTGGTGGCTAGTCCCTGGCTGGTAGAAAGGTGACGTACGGCATGGTAGGCTCGATATATGTAACTGTTTCCATCGACGAGATAAATGGTCTTCCCCTTCGAGGTCATGAAGCCTTCCTATATCAAGTGTGCTACAAGAATGAATCAACAGGCAAGCCCGCTGAACCAGGCCATGGTGTTTGCCTGTTGATCGGCACTGTTAGCATGAATCAAGGGTGATGACAACGCGCCCCCGGTAACTTATGGAAGGGGCGGCATAGACAATGCTTTATCTGGTATTATAGTATTGAAATTGGGAGCTTAAACCAGGCGAACTTTATGGAAGCACAACAAACCAAGAGGGGACAGCGGCTACGTAGAAGGCGCAAAAAGGAATACTGGTGCCATATATGCGGCCGAAAACTTCCCTTCTGCTGGACCTGCCGCTGTGGTTTTCAAATATGTTCCGAGTGCATGGCGGAAAATCTGTGGGGTATGACCTGCAATGCCATTACCTGGCAATGCCCTGATTGTGGCGAGTGGCGAGGCTTTGGGAACCAATGAAAGGCCGTCCCTTCTGCGATAGGCGTTCTACCCCATGAAGGTTTCCTGAGGCCGCTGGGTCAGGGTCAACTCTGCTGCACATTCCCCTAACGGCCCGGTGCCTCATGCCTGACATAGTCTGCACGGGCGACATATCCTTCATCTCCGCTGTAGCGCCTCATGAAATATTGCAGGTGAAGTTGCTGTCCGTGCGTCAATGCTTTAAATTGCACGCCACATTGTCGCAATGTGATAGCACCAAAAGAGAATTCGCGAGGCATTGGGGCGTCCCAAATGGTTTGGAACCGTATTTTGTCCAAACGAAAACTTCCGTCCGTCAACAATATGCTCAGTTTAGATGATTCCTTTGACCTCTCTGCGCTGGCAACATAACGAAAGGCAAGCCCGCCAGTACTGATATTCATAATCTGTCCAAGGATGGTGAACTGAGGGGAAAGCTCAGCAAAGCTCCCGTTGCGAACGCTGAAGCGCTCGTGTTTTCTTCGCTCAGCTCCCGGCATCCCGTCTATCGGCCTTTCCCGCTGTTCCATTTCCGAATCCCCCGTGCGATTTGCCCTTCGCGCCTCAGGGTTCGCTCGCCCCGCATTTGGAGCCTTTTCCGTGCCGTCTGTTTGTGGACTTTTTGCGGGTCCATCGCCGTTGTTGGATGGGTTCGGCGCGAGGAGTTGGCCAAAAAGTTTAAGCAGATAGGCGGTGGCGGTCAATGGGGGGCAGCCCCCATTTAGGGGTAGGGAATTCCTACTTCTTGATGAGGGTGTAACCGACAAATTGGCGGGACATGAAGCAAGGGTGTCTAATCCGCCCAGAGCTCGGGATCGATAATGCCTATTTTGATCGCATATTTCACCAGTGCTACCAGGTCATGGATACCCAGTTTATTCATTACATTACTACGGTGTTTTTCCACGGTCTTCGGGCTCACGCAAAGAACGTGGGCGATCTGGTTGGTGGAATTGCCTTCGACCATGAGTCGGAAAACCTGCTGTTCCCGATCGGAGAGGAGATCATAGCCGCGAACAGCGGGTTTTTCTCTTCGGCTCTCCAAATAACGGCCGATGACCTCCGCTCTTATCTTGGAACTCAGGAAATATTCTCCACGGTGCGCCGCCCTGATCCCTTCAAGGACATCAGAGCTGGGTGAAGCTTTGACCACGTAGGCCAGAGCGCCTGAGGAGAAGGCCTGATGTACGTAAGCCTCTTTTTCGTGCATGGAGAGAACCACGATGGCGGCATCGGGTACAGCTTCCTTGATTAGACGAACGGCCTCCAGACCACTCAGGCCGGGCATAGCAATATCAAGAAGCGTTACATCGGGACGGATGGACTTCGCCTTTTCAAGGGCCTCCTGGCCATCTTTTGCCTCACCGACCACCTCCATGTCAGGCTGGCTGTCCAAAAGCTCCTTGAGGCCTTGTCTAACAATAGCGTGGTCATCAGCGATCAAAATCTTCATTTCACGTCACGGCTTCTCTAAAAGAAAAGGGCAGCTCAGCCCTGATCACGGTCCCCTTCCCCTTGCTGGAACGAATGTCGATGGTGCCTCCTACGGAAACGACCCGTTCTCGCATGCCTAGCAGACCAATCGGCTGCTTTCTTGCACCGGCCGGCACCTCACGTTCCGCCTGTTCAAAGCCCACGCCATCGTCCTTTATGGTGAATATGAGCTTGGGATGGCTGCAGGTCAATAAGACACTGACGTGTTTCGCTTTGGCATGTTTTGCGATGTTGTTTAGGGCCTCCTGGAGGCATCGATACAGAACGATTTCGATCTCCGCCTCAAGTCGTTGCTTGATCCCGATGGCCTGAAAATCTATCTCTAGCCCTCCCACGCGTTTGACAAAGTCTTTGATATACCATTGTAAAGTGGGGATAAGCCCCAGGTCATCGAGCATGTCTGGGCGTAGCTCGGATGAGAGGCTTCTGATACTGTCTCCCAGTTCCTCGACTTGTCTAATCAACTCGTCACAGGTTCCTTTCTGGGCCTTCATTTCTGCTGGCAGGGAGTCGTGCATGGCCTCCATGCTAAAGTGCAGGGCGGTTAAGGCCTGGCCCAATTCGTCGTGAAGATCCCGAGCGAGCCTCTTTCTCTCTTCTTCTGCAGCCCTGATCAGTTGCTGGGAAAGATGCCTGATTTCCTCTTCAGCCCGCTTGCGATCCGTAATATCGCGGACGATGCCGGTGAAGAAGACGCCTTCTGTTGTTTTCCCCTTGGCCAATGAAAGCTCTATAGGAAAGTCTCTGCCATCCTTGCCACAACCGACCATTTCAACGGTTTTCCCGATAATTCGAGATTTCCCTGTTGAAACGGCCCGTTCCAACCCGTTCTTGTGGTTCTTTCGGAATCGTTGTGGCATCATGACCGGCAGCGTCTGTCCAGTTGCTTCCTCGGCTGAGTAGCCAAACATGCTTTCCGCCGCATGATTCCAGAAAACGATTTCCCCCTGGCTGTTAATGGTAATGATGGCGTCGCTGGCGGTTTCTGCCACCGATCGGAAGCGTTCCTCACTCAAACGAAGAGATTCCTGAGCACGCTTTCGTTCCGTGAGTTCCAGCATCAATTGCTCCGTCGTCCTGGCCAGTTTGTCCGTGCGCTCTTTGACGCACTGTTCCAGTTTATCGTGGGCTTTTCGCAACGCCTCCTCTGCCGCCTTACGAGCCACGCGATCTCCATGCTTGCGCACTACCTGTGGCAGTACAACGACCAGAAGATCCAAATAGCCTCGGCCTGGATCCTTGATCATATAGTCATCGACGCCGGCCTTGAGGGCTTCGATGGCAAGTTGCTCTGAGCCTTTGCCCGTTAGAATCACCAGGGGCAACGGGGTGTCCTCATGACGAAGTTGTTTGCACAGGTCTAAGCCGGACATGCCGGGCAGGCCGTGGTCAATGACCACCAAGTCAAAAGAGGAAGCGTGGGTGCGAATTGTTTTCAGAGCTTCCTCGGCCCTCATGCATTCCGTAATCTCAGAGGGGACCTGACTCTTCTGGAATGCCCGGCGGAAGGCCTGCCTGTCGAATTCGTTGTCTTCGACGAGGAGCATGCGAAGCCGCGATGATGTCTCAATGGAGTTCATGATCTCCTCCCGGAAGCTCCACGAGCTTCCAGAACAGGTTAATGGTCCTCACTGCCCCGGAAAAGTTGTCGAACCCCACCGGCTTCACGATGTAAGCGTTGGCGCCCAGATCATAGCTTCTGAGTCGGTCCTCTTCATCTTTTGACGAGGTAAGGATCACAACAGGCAGATGGCGTAAGTTCCGATCCTCTCTAATATGCTTAAGAACGGCGAGACCGTCTATCTTCGGCATGTTGATGTCAAGAAGAAGAATGCCGGGTCGGGGGGGTGCCTCGGGCTCGCCGTACTTTCCCCGGCGATGGAGAAAGTCCAGACACGCTTCCCCGTCCTCAACGATGTACAGGGGGTTGGCAATGTGATGCTTCTTCCACGCCCGTTTAGTGGCAAGAATATCGTGCTCATTGTCTTCAGCCAGGAGTACGGCAAAAGAGTCTTTGGTCATCTTTGGTCTTCTCCTTGTGTCTTGGGAAGGGTAACAAAAAACGTGCTTCCCTCGCCGGCCTGCGATTCTACTCGGACGGAGCCGTGTAATTTACTTACCGCTTTCTTGACAATGGCAAGACCTACGCCCGTGCCTTGATACTCCGCGCTCGTGTGTAGGCGCTGGAATACGCGGAATATCTGTTCATGGTAGCGAGGTTCAACTCCAATGCCGTTGTCCCGCACGAACAGCTCATACGCCATGTCTCCCGCCGGCCGCCAGCCTATTTCGATACGCTTGTGGGCAGAATCGTTGAACTTGGCGGCGTTGCTGATGAGATTTTCAAAGATTTCCGTCACAAGTGTCGGCCCGGCTTCAATGGTGGGAAAGTCGTTCGCCATGACCACCTCGATCTCCCTGTCGAATTCAAGAGACGTGCTCAATGTCTTCAGAAACGTCCCCAGGTCCAGACTCTCCACAGGCTCGATCCATCGGCCCACACGTGAAAATGCCAACAGATCGTCAATCAATGCTTCACCCTGTCCGATCGCACGGTTGAGACCGTCGAGATATGCCTTCTGGTCTCCATGGAGAGTCCCTTCAAGGTCTTCGCGCAAAAAATCGCTGTAGTTGCGGACTGCTCGCAGGGGCGCTTTCAGGTCGTGGGACACCACGTAAGCGTACTGAGACAGCTCTTCATTCGCTTCTTGGAGCTCGTCGGCCTCTATGGCAAGCGCCTTGTGGGCATGACGCAGCGCCTCCTCGACTCGCTTGCGCTCGGCGAGTTCCAGCTTTAACTGTTCGGTCATTCTGGCCAGCTTGGCCGTGCGCTTTTCAACACGCTGCTCCAGTTTGTCATGGGCTTCCTGCAGGGCCTCCTCAGCCCGCTTGCGGTGGGTAATGTCTCGCAGAATATGGACACTGCCTTCGGGCATCCCGTTACGATTCAAATAAGTGGCCGCGCTTATATCGACGGTAAGAAGGTCTCCTTCCTTGGTATATCGACGGCTTTCAATGCCAAAGAAAGCCTCTCTGGCCAGTACCTTGTCAATGATCATTTGGGTCTCCGGCCAGTTGTCCTGCGGGACATAATCTATTTTTTTGCCCAAGACCTCCTCGGAAGTCCAACCGAAAACTCTGGTGAATGCCGGGTTGATGTAGACACTGCGACCCTCCATATCATAGACAACAAGCGGGTCCGGACAGGCTTCAAGCACCGTATGATATCTCTCCTGGCTCTCCCTGAGCTGCTCCTCAGCACGCTTCCGCCCCGTGATATCCAGAAAGCTTTCCAGCAGATGACGCCGGCGGTTCAATGTAATGGGCACCACGGTCTTGAGAATCGGCACACTCTTGCCGCTAGCTGTCAGCAACAGACAATCACAGTCGTGCATCTCCTTCCCAAGATCGGTGATCGGACACTGTCCCATCTTATCCGGGCAGATAAATTCGTGACACACCTTGCCGACGCTTTCTTCTCTGGAAGTGCCGATCAATCTGACAGCAGCGGGATTGGCATCAACGATAACATGGGCTTCCTGATCGATAATAATGATTCCGGCCTGCATGGCGTCCAGTATGGTCCGTAAGTACTCCTCGCTTTCCCGCAATTCATCCTGCACCTGCCTGCGCTCGGTAATGTCAACGATATTACCCAGTACGGCAGGTCTGCCTTTATATTCTATGCGGGTGTTTCTCCTGGCGATCCATATACTTTCACCGTCTTTTGTCAGCCCCCTGGCTTCATATTTCGAAGGGGCCCCATTTCCTCTCAGCCTCTTTTGCCTCATCTTATTCGTGAAGGCTCTGTCCTCGGGGTGGACCAGTTGCCTGGGATCCATGCCTATCAACTCATCTCGTGAGTATTTGTAAATCGTTGCAAACCGTTCATTGGCAAATGCGATTTTGTCGTCTTGGTCGATGTAAATACCGGTCAAGGAGTTTTCAACCAAGGTACTGTATTTTTCTTCTGATTGCCGCAGTGCCTCGTCTGTCTGAAAGACGTCCCAAAAAAGACGGGCGGCGACATGATCCATAAATCGTACGTACTCCGGCTTGGTCAAGCAAATCTTGTTTGCCATCTCTTTGCGGCCGGTTAACTCAATGATCATATTGAGCCCTTTGAGGCCATAAAGATCGCGGTAGTCCCTTGTGGTGAAAATACCTTTTTCCTGGGCGTAGCGGTAACCCACTGCCTTGGGATTGGTGCAGGCCACCCCGATGAGGCGCATTCGAAGGTGGCCAAGCCTTTGGGCAAATATGACGTCCATAATTGCCTTGCACCCGGCACCACCGCCAACAATCCCCACATTAAGGGCCTTCGTGTCTGCCACGGTTTTATCCTTCTTCCAGACCGTTCGTCAGGCGAGTTAGCACTCAGCCCCGACGAAGCAATTTATTCCTCTATATAGGTACTTGAAATCATGAATTTTGTCAACTCGTCGGCAACAATGTGAGGGTGCATTCAGGGGTCATCCTGGTCTGTTGTGGAAAATGTGAGGCCGGAGGCTTGCTGGATGGCCTTACTCAGCGCCATTGTTTCCTGCAAGAAATGGATTTTGGCGTCTTGTGGGGTCTTGGAGGAAGAAAGTTCCCCCGGCCTCTTGTATTACGGCTACCATTGGGGCCGGGGCCGGTCAATGGGGGTTATCCCCCATTTGCGGGTAGGCAATTTCCACTTTCTGCTGTGGCGCCTTTCCGCCGACTTCGTTCTGGTCGACCGAACATGCCTTGGGTGGGAGATCGTCCTAAAGGTGGAGTATGTCCGAGCCGAAGAGAGGATACGTTCCTATTCCCTTTGAGGTGTGAATCCGGTTGACATGAAAGCGATTATCGGGATAATGAGCCCCAAGACAGACAAGAATGCCGTGCGGTTCATACCCAACAGGGTATTGCCCAAGCAGGAATTCCTTGCAACAGCCGGCGTCATGGAGCAGGCTCTCATCCTAATTGACAGTGTTGGCGCGGAGGGATGGCCGAGTGGTTTAAGGCGGCGGTCTTGAAAACCGTTTCCCGGAAATGGGACGTGGGTTCGAATCCTACTCCCTCCGCCAGATTTCTTCCTCCGAGGGTTGGCGTTTGCAGGGCGTGAGACGGTACCTGAGGGGTTATTAAGAACGGCGGGTTCACATCCAGGTTCATCATTTTGCGCGTTTGCGGAGTTTTGGAGAGATGGCCGAGCTGGCTGAAGGCGCTCGCCTGCTAAGCGAGTGTGGGGCGAAAGTTCCATCGAGGGTTCGAATCCCTCTCTCTCCGCCACAAACCTCTCCGACCGAACGGCATCTCTTGACTTATCGCGCTGCCTGTCGCCGGGTGGCAACCAAGCCAATGGCTCATCCATGGGCCATCCCAAGGACATGAATAAAGCTGCTAAGAAGGATCCGGATTCCTCCTCCGTCCTTGTTGTTGATGACGAGGATGAGGTGAGGGCCACGCTTTGCGAGATCATTCACCAGGTGGGTTATGCGTGCTCGGGCGCTGTGAGTGCGGAAAAAGCCTTGAAGATGATGGACAAGGAAGATGTTGACGTGGTGATCACGGACATTCGGATGTCGGGGTTGGATGGGTTTGCATTCACCGATATCGTGAAGAAGAACTATCATGCTGATGTGATTATCATCACCGGTTACGGCGGAGAGTTTTCTTATGAAGAGGCCATGGAGAAGGGTGCCAGCGACTTTGCTCTGAAGCCGGTGCGTCCCAGAGAATTGATCGCCAGATTAAGGCGGGTGCTCAGGGAACGAAGGCTGATTGCCGAACGGAGACGAATGGAAGAACAGTTGCGCGAACTGACGGTCACCGACGACCTCACAAAGCTTCACAACTCCAGACACTTCTTCGAGCAGTTGCAGTCCGAGACAGCCCGGGCGGACCGGTACGGGCACACGCTGTCGCTGCTGTTAATGGACGTGGATGGCTTCAAGCGTTACAATGATACTTACGGCCACCTGGAAGGAGACAAGGTCCTGGGCAAGCTGGGGGAAGTCATTCAGGGCTGTATGCGAAAGAACGACTCGGGTTATCGGTACGGGGGCGATGAGTTTACCGTGGTCTTGCCCGAAACCCGTGGGCCGGAGGCCACGAAGGTCGCAGAACGGATCAGGAAGGGATTTCGAGCCATGAGCTTTTCTCCTGTGCCCGGCACGCATGTTGATGTCAGCGTCAGCATAGGCATCGCTGAATACAAGCCGGAAGAGGGGATGACGGAATTTGCGAAAAGGGCCGATGAAGCCATGTACCGGGCGAAAAGGCAGGGGGGTGACCGTACGTTGCTCGTATGAAGAAGCCTGGTGCAGGTTGCCTTACCTGGTTGCCACTTCCACAATAGTCACCCCAGGGTTTTCTTCATGGAGACCTCCGGCACGGATCGACTGGACCAGGGGGTGTCGATTCAAAAACGGGATCAGGCTGTTGCGAAGCGCACCGGTCCCTATGCCATGGACGATTTGAACCTCCCTCAGGCCGGCCAGCAAGACATCATCCAAGAATTTGTCCACCACATCTAAGGCCTCCTCCACCCGCATCCCTCGCACATCGAGTTCTGGCTGAACCTTTTCCGGGATGTGGATCTCCACACCCCAGGCCCGATCTGATGAGGATTCTTCAATATCGGCGGCCCGACTCAATTCTTCAGCAGGCACCCGGGCCTTTACCTTGCCGGAGGCGATGAGGACACGGCCGGCCGGATCTTCATCAGACAGCACGGTCCCCGAGACGCCGGTTCGTTTCCAGTAAACTCGGCACCCGGGCGGGATTGCATCTGAGAGCCGGTCTTTCTTCCGACGGTCCTCGTCAGGCGTTGCGATTGCAAGCGCCTTTTCCAGGCCCTGTTTTTCCTCCTGGATAAGGGCCTTGGAGTGACGGATGGCTTCCTTGGTGGCGCCTGTTTCCCGGAGGGTTCGTATGGCCTTTTCCACCGTGGCGTTGGCCTGCTTAATAATGGCAGCGGCCTCTTGGGTTGCCTGGTGGCGGCGTTGCTTCGCTTCACGCTCCAGACGCGCATTGTTCTCCTCAAACCGTTTTCTCAGCTGATCTACGACAAGCCTTTCCGTTTTCAGATCCTTTTCCAATCGCTTGTTTTGCTCAAGGCGCTCTTCCAGTGTCAAGATCAGGTCCTCTAACCGATTGGCCTGGCTTCCCCTCAGTGCCTTGGAACGGGTGATCACGGCTTCCGGAAGGCCCATCCGCTTGGCGATTTCGAGGGCATAGCTGGACCCGGGGATATCGGCACGGAACTGGTACGTTGGGGTGAGCGTCCGGGTGTCAAAGGCCATAGACCCATTGGCCATGCCAGGGGTTTGGTGGGCGAATGCCTTCAAGGCGCCATGATGGGTGGTCACCATGGTGACCATGCCCCTGACGGTCAGGGCCTCCAGCACGGCCATGGCCAGGGCAGCGCCTTCCGCCGGGTCGGTGCCCGTGCCGATCTCGTCGACAAGGACCAGATCTGCGGGGGATGCTTCGTCCATGATGGCCCTGATTTCCATCAGATGGGCGGAAAAGGTGGAAAGGTCCATCTCGATGGATTGGGCATCGCCTACGTGGGCAAAGATGCCCTTGAACAGAGGAATCTTCGAGTCGGCATCGGCCGGGATGTGGAGGCCGCATGAGACCATCAGGGCCAGGAGCCCCACGGTCTTGAGAGCGACCGTTTTTCCTCCGGCATTGGGACCGGTGATGACCAGTGTGTTAAAGTGTTCCCCGATGGATAGATTCAGGGGGACCACATCCGCCAAAGTCGCCTTTTTCAGGAGAAGCAGCGGATGACGCCCTTTCTTGATGCTGAGGACCCCGTCCGTGTTCAGGGCGGGTTCATGTTCGTTAAGGGCCTGAGAGGTCAGGGCCATGGCATGAATACCATCCAGGATAACCAGGATTTCAAAGTTTTGTCTCAGTTCAGGCAGACTCTGGCGGACAAGGTCTGTGAGCGCCTGGAGGACCTTTTCAATCTCGTGATGCTCTTCTGCTTCAAGCCGGCGAACCTGGTTGTTGAGCTCCAGCGTTTCCAGGGGCTCTAAAAAAACGGTCGCGCCACTGGCGGACTTGTCGTGCAAAACCCCCTTGACCAAATGTCTGTGGGTCTCTTTGACGGGCAGCACCCACCGTCCCGATCGCATGGTGATCAGGCGTTCCTGCAGCAGACCCTTGCGGGCGAACCTGTCCAGAAGCTCTTCGAGCCGTCTGCGCACCTGCTCACGGGCCTTGGACATCTTACGCCGAATGGCGGCCAGGGTTCGACTGGCCTGGTCACGGATCTCCAAGGTGCGCAGGTCGATGGCCCTGTCAATTGCTCTTGCTAGGTCAGGGTTGGGGGTAAGGCCTGCCGCGGCTTCATGCAGGAGGGGGAGCTTAGGCTCATTTTTCTTGAGAAAACTGTCAAGCCGTGCGCTTAACCCGAGCACGGCGTGGATGTTCCGCAAGGCCCTCGGGTCCAGACGACTTCCTTCGATGGCCGCCGAGTCCAAATGGCTGCCTATGTCTTCGAAGGGGGTCATGGGGACAGACCCGCCGGAGTCCATCAAGGTGCGGGCCTCGGAGATTCTCGCCAGACTCCCTTGGACCTCTTCTATACTGGAAAGGGGTTGCAGGTGCCGAAGACGTTCAGCAGAAAGGGGGCATTGGGCCCTGCGGGCCAGGTCATCAAGGACCTTGTCAAATTCTAAGGTTTGATAGAGACGACTGCTCAACGTTTAGACCGAATAATAGGTTGACCAGGGATACCGGCTCGGGTATGGATTGTCAACGGCAAAGAGGTGATGCGAAGGGCGGAACAGACCCATGAAAGAGGCCATCAAGAAGAAGATATTGGAAGCCGTGAGCACCATTCCCAAGGGGTACTTGAGCGATCGCGTGATCAAAGAGACGATTCGGTGCGTCCTGTACGATTTTTTGAAAGAGCAAGGTTTTCGGCCGGTTCCTGCCTTTCGTAATCCGCGCTTTCCAGAGGGTCCCGTGGACATCGTGGGTGTGAAAGACGACCACGCGGTGGAGTGGGCTTTTTGCAGCCATCCCACGATTGAACTCAAAGACATCAAGAGCCTGGAGAGGGTGGCGTGTGAAAGAAAATTTGTCATCAGTTTTTCCCGGAACCAGGAAAAGGTTCAGATGAGCAGTTTTTTCCTAAAGCCCGGCATCGAACATATCTATATTTATGAGAAATAGGCCTCCTGTCATTGATACCCATGCTCATTTGGATGAATTGTCTGACCCGGATGGAGCCATCAGGGCAGCAAAGGATGACGGCGTCGTGGCCATTGTGGCCGTGGGACAGGACATGGCCTCCAACCAGAAGACCATGGAAATAGCAGGCCAATATCCGGGCTTTGTCTTTCCGGCCATGGGGTATCATCCGTGGCGCCTCCGTGCCGATGCAGATGACGACACCCTGGCGCAGATTGACGCCAACCTGGTGCACTGCGTGGCCTTGGGTGAAGTGGGCCTGGACTATAAAGCCAAGACCAAAAAGAAGGTCCAGAAGGCCCTCTTTCCTAAAATCCTTGCCGTGGCCAAGAAACATGACAAGCCGGTCATTGTTCATTGTCGGTATTCGCATGAGACCGCCTTTCGGATGATCCAGGAGGCAGGCCTCAAGAAGGCGGTCTTTCACTGGTACAGCGGCCCCTTGGAGTTAATCCCTCTTATCGCCGGCGCCGGCTACTACATGTCGGCTTGCCCGGCGCTCCTGTACAACCCCTATCATGCCAAGGCCATCCAGGCCGTTCCCCTTGCCAACCTGCTGCTCGAAACAGACAGCCCGGTACATTATCGTGAACTGGCCGCAAGGCCGGCCCATGTGCAGATCACCCTGCGGGAGGTGGCGCGAGTCAAGGAGATGAGTGCCGAAGCCATCGCCGACCAGACCACGAAGAATGCCAGGCTCTGTTTTGGTTTGTGCGATAATTAGCTTGACTTTCTGATCTTATCCCTGTATCCGAGTGTGAGAATCTTCACTGCAAGCTCTTCCCATCATTTTCTTAACTCCATCTGTCGGTGTTGGAGATGAGAAAGCCTCTCAAAGCGGGCTGAACTGGCTCCTGACAGGATCTTTTTTGATCCGTCAGGAGCCTTGATGATCAGGTTCAGAACCATAACCCCCAAGGACAACAGGAGGTGCAAAATGAAGAAGTCTTTGATTCTTATTGCGCTTTTGATGGTACTATGCTTTTGTACTTCATCTTACGGCGCAGATGCCGCTGCTAGTAAGAGTTGGTACGTCGGCATCGGTGGTTCATGGGCCATAGAAAACTTTGATACGGGTGACTTGGAAGATGACCTGCTAAACCTCGTGGATGTGGATTTCGACGATGGCTGGGGAGGCAGTGCAACCATCGGTTATCATGTCAATGACAATTGTTCGATCGCATTTGTTTATAGTTACTTAACCGATTTTGAGTGGGATGAATCAATTGGTGGAACAGGGGTAATAGATATTGATTCGGACCTGGATGTCATGACATTCATGCTTGAGGGCAAGTATTCTATGACCGGAGATGTGAGCCCTTATGTCGTTCTTGGCGCAGGGGCCATGTACGCCGATTGGGACGGTGACGTGACAGTGTATGCAGCACCCATTGCCAGCGGTTCAGAAAGCGACACACAGGTATGCGGCAAGGTCGGACTGGGCGTGGACTGGTGGGCAACACCGGAGGTCACCATCGGCCTTGAGGGCAGCTACGTGTTCGGGTTCAGTGATCACGACTTTGACGGCGCTGAAATTGGTATCCGGTACTTTAACATAGGTCTGGGAGTCGCCTACCATTTCTAGGATGTTTGGGGGGGTCTCGTCCCGTTTGTAAGGAAGCCTAAAAAGTCAAGCTGGATTCAATGGTCAAAAGGAGAAGGCAGGTTTTCATAGCCTGCCTTTCTTCTTTGACGCATATCTTGTGGAGGCGCCGTCTGTCCCAGAAAAGGAAAATGGTCGGGCTAAATCCTCTCAGGAAATCTCTCGCCCGTAGTCACAAAGCTCCCGCAGGGGGCACTCCGGGCACCTTGGCTTGCGGGCCCCGCACACCCCTCGTCCGTGCCAGATGAGTTCATGTGAAAAGTCGATCCAGTCCTTTTTGGGAATCAGGTCCATGAGATCGGATTCGATCTTGACCGGATCCTTTTCTTTCGTGAGGCCGAGGCGCTGAGAGACCCGCTTTACATGGGTGTCCACCACGATCCCCGGGATGCCAAAGGCGCTACCCAGGACCACATTGGCTGTTTTTCTCCCAACGCCCGGCAGTTCAACCAGGGCCTCCATACTTTCCGGCACCTTTCCGCCATATTTTTCCACAAGTCCCGCGCAGCAAGCCTTGATACTCTTTGCCTTGTTTCGAAAAAATCCCGTGGGGCGGATTATCTCCTCGAGTTCGGCAAGGGGGACATTGGCATAGTCCTTGGCCGTTCGCAGTTTCTTGAACAGGGTTTTGGTCACCTCGTTGACCCGTACATCCGTGCACTGGGCTGAGAGAATGGTGGCAATGAGCATCTCCAGGGGATCCCGGTGGCGCAAGGCCGTCTTGACATCAGGATAGGTGCTCCTTAGAATCTGTAAGATCTTCTTGATACGTGATTTTGCGATTTTCTGAACCATGGTTGCAACCTCCTCAAAGGAAAGCTCATTGAACAAGGCAGACCAAAAACCAAGACCCGCAGCGGTTCGCGCCCTGGGTCTGATTTCCGGCGGGCTGGACAGCATCCTTTCTGCCCTGATTCTCCAGGATCAAGGCATCGAGGTGGCCTGGATCAATTTTGAAACCCCTTTTTTCACTTCAGACAACGCCCGTCGGGCCGCCCGAATGACGGGCATTCCTCTCATGGTGAAAAATATTACCAGCGTCTACATCGAGATGCTCAAGAATCCCAACTGCGGCTATGGCGCGAACATGAATCCCTGCCTGGATTGTCATGCCCTGATGTTTCAGATGGCAGGCGCCATCATGAAAAAGGAGAAGTTTGATTTTCTCTTCTCCGGTGAGGTCCTTGGCCAGCGCCCCATGTCTCAGACCCGGCCTTCGCTTCGATACGTTGAAAAGCAATCCGGTTTTCAAGGTTACATCCTTCGTCCCTTGAGCGCGAAATTGCTCCCGCCGACAATTCCCGAACAACAGGGCCTCGTAGACCGTGAGCGCCTGCTGGACATCTCCGGTCGGGGTCGAAAGGAGCAGATCAAGCTCGCCGGGGCCTTTGGCGTCACCGATTATCCCGCCCCGGCCGGGGGGTGCCTCCTGACGGACGTGGGCTTTTCCAAGCGGCTCAGAGATCTCCTGGACCACCAGGAAAACTGTGAGGAGCGAGACTTTGAGCTGTTAAAATATGGCCGCCACTTTCGCCTGGACGCTCAGCACAAGGTCATTGTGGGTCGCACCAAGGAGGATAACAAACAGATCTCAAAACTCCTGGATCCTCATAGGGATGTGACCCTGCACATGACGGACATGGCGGGTCCAACGGTCCTGATCCCGTTCGGTGCGCCCGAGGAAATCGTTCATGAGGCGGCGACCCTTTGTGTAAGGTATAGCAAGACCCAAGATAGCGTCCCGGCCCGTGTCTCCGTCACGGGTCCCCTTGGGTCCCAGATACTCACGGTGCGGTGCGGGTCGGCCGAAACCTACCATCAGTACCTCATCTAAACAGTTTCCCCCTGCCTTCCCCTGTTCACCTCGTCTTCGATCCAGAATTCCCAGCCGCAGTAATACTCGTCCGGATGGTTATCCGGCGGACAGGCGATGCAGTGGGTTCTAATTCGAGGATCGATCTCCGCAGCAAAAGTACTGTACTCCACCAGGCCCACCTGCTTGCAGGGGAAATCGGGCAGCCCGCGGCGTTTGCGGGCGCTCTGCACCCGGCAGTCGTTCATATAAAAACGGAGGCGGCCATCTTTCAGCTCGCTGTGCTGTTTGTTCAGCACGGCGTACAGCCGATATTCCAGAGCGGTTTTCAGGGCCTCAAGCCCGCCGCGCTCAGGCAGGCCCAGCAACGCCTTGATCCGTTTTGCCTCAATGGGCGAAAAACGGCGCCATGCCCGGGCATCAAGATCCATGGCGTGCTCCAGTCCATGGGCCTGCTCCACGGCCTGAAACCACAGGCCGTCGTGGGCGAGCCAATTCTTGGCGAAATTTTCAAGCAGAAGGAGGAGCTTTTCTCTGGGAAGTTCCTCAATGGCTGACATGGGATCTCCTTTTACTACGGGGAACACAAACTTATTACCCTGATTTGGCCTTTTCTCCTTGAAGTCTCTTAAGCTCCCGCCAGACCTCTTCCACCTGTTTCTTGGTCTCTTCCATGGGACCTTCGTTATTCACCACAAAATCCGCATATTGCAGTTTTTCGTCAATGGGAAGCTGAGCCCTGAGCATATGGGCTGCTTCCT
>CAZCXI010000045.1:0-25984 GCA_964502635.1 uncultured Desulfobacterales bacterium | reverse complement strand
CCCGTCCTAAAGGACGGGGCTTGCGGGGAGCAAGCCGGTCAGTGTTCCTTACGGTTGAAGATTCCCTGTAGCTCTTGCTACAGGGAATCTTCAATTGTGGAAAATATAACAAGAATGATCATTATTTTAAAATCTTACTCCTCTTTTTCATTTTGTTTACGATCAATTAAGGTAATATTTTTTCCTGTTTAGATAAAGAAAGTATCGGCCTGTTTCAGGTTCTTCCTCAATGTAGTCGGCAATCTGATAGTAGCTCGGCCGTAAAAAACGCGCTGCGAATTCTCCCGCTTTAACCTTGCAGTACAGGACATGGCCGGGTCCAATCGAGAGGGTTTCGGGGACCAGCTCTTCCTTGGTCTGGTCTATGAGGTGGAGGACGAAACGTTCCGTCTGTCCATCGCGGCGAGCAGGGACAAAATCCGCGCGGAGGATGACAAAGGGTGTGTCTTCCACATCCAGGCGGCAGACCTGATCCTTAAGTGTGATGATGTAACGCCCCTCTTCGTCCAGGCTGAGGCATTGGTAAAAAAGAACAAGGAGCTCTCGGTGAATGATGGGAGCCCCCTTGTGGAACCAGGCGCCTTCTTTGTCCACATATATCATGCACGGGGGAATATCTGCGCCTTCCGGACCTTTTCCTGCTTTTGCCGGCATCGCCTTTCTACTTGGTTTCCAGGATCAGTGTGACCGGTCCGTCATTGATCAAAGACACGGCCATCATTGCCTGAAACCGACCCGTGGCCACGGTTATCCCTTTCATTTTCAATTGATCCACAAAATATTCGTAGAGTTGCTCCGCCCTCTCTGGGGGCGCTGCTTCCACGAAGGACGGACGGCGACCCTTGCGGCAGTCGCCCAGCAGGGTGAATTGCGAAACCACCAGGGCTTCACCGCCGGTCTCGAGGAGGGAGCGGTTCATCTTGCCATCCCCATCTTCAAATATCCGAAGATGCACCGCCTTGTCTGCCAGGTAATCCGCGTCTTTTTCCTCGTCAGAACGCGCGATGCCCAGCAAAACGAGCAGGCCGGGACCAATCCGGCCCACTATTTCGTGGTCGACCCGGACATCCGCGGCCGCGACTCGTTGAATGACCGCTCGCATGAAGACATCCCTCCCCCTACACGACGGTTTTTTGAAGGCAATGTCTACCATTGCCAAGCGTATTCTTCAATAGGCAAGGGGGCAGTTTTCTTTTGGTGGGATTCATGTTATTCACAGCCGGCACTTCGTTGTTCCGCCATAAAGAGGCCTATTGAAAACAGACAAGATCGTCATAGCAAAGGATCTATCACGGACCTTCTATTTGGGCGGCCTCCCTGTTCGAGCGATTGACAACATCGCCCTGGAAGTCGGGGCGGGTGAATTTTTGGTGCTGAAAGGCAAGAGCGGCTCGGGCAAGAGTACGCTCCTTTCTCTCATTGGGGCACTGGACCGACCCACTTCGGGGTCCTTGAGCGTTTCCGATGTTGATCTGTCTGAACTCAACCCCACGCAGTTGGCCCGGTTTAGAAGAAAACACGTTGGCTTCATCTTTCAGGGCTTTAATCTATTGCCGACCCTTTCCGTCTTAGAAAACGTCGCCCTGCCCGCCCTTCTCACTCCCATCCACGCCCAAGATGCATACGAAAAGGCCTGGGAGCTGTTGCGCTTGGCTGAATTGCAACAACGGGCCCATCACAAACCCTCGGAGATTTCAGGCGGTGAGATGCAACGTACGGCCATTGCCAGAGCCCTTGTCAACGACCCGGCGTTGGTTATTGCCGATGAACCGACCGGCAACCTGGATAGCAAGACCGGTCACCGTATCCTGAATTTCATCAAGGACCTGAACCGAGACCTTGGACGGACCGTCATCATGGCCAGTCATAGCTCGGATGCGGACGCCATGGCCCACCGGATCCTTTGTCTTGTAGATGGTCGGTTCACCCAAACGGCATGCAAAGAATAGCCCGCCTCCTTCGATACTTTTCCCTCAGACATCTCCTGCAAGACCCCTGGCGGACAGCGACCGTCATTGCAGGGGTGGCCGTAGGCGCCTCGGTCTTTCTGAGCGTCCGGTTGGCCGTGGATGCGTCAGTCGATTCCTTTAGCCGGAGTATGGACCATCTTATCGGAAAGGCGGACTATACGGTGCGCTCCGACAGTGGCGGCGTTCCTGATGACCTTTTTGCAAAGCTTTGTGCCCACCCGGCCATCCAGCACGCGGCGCCGGTCCTATCCGCCTATGTGAGGTTTCACGATCAGACCCATGAGCCGTTTTTCCTGGTCGGCATAGACCCCCTGTCTGAAAAGGCCTTCCGGGAGACCCGCTGGGCGGTGAAGGATCGCCTGGAGGCCTGGCAGATGCTGGTCGGCCTCTTGACCCGGCCTTTCACCCTGATGGCAAGCCGGCGCCTCGCCGAGTCCGCCGGTCTGAAGGTGGGTGATGAAACGCTGGTTCTGCACGCCCATCACATTGCCGGATTTACAGTCATCGGCCTGCTCGACGACGAGGGCGCGGCCCTTGCCGAGGGTGGCAGAATTGCCGTCTGCGATATCGCCACCGCCCAGGAATTTTTAAACCGCGTGGGGGTCCTGGAGCGCATCGACCTGATTGTCAGGCCAGGGGCTGGAAGGGCTGAACGGAGATCCATTGAGGAAAAGCTCCCGCCGGGCTGTAAGCTCGCACCTTCCAGGGAGGGCAAGCAATCCGGCCTGGCGCTGATTACGAGCTACCGCATGAATCTTTCCGTCTTGAGCTTTGTTTCTCTTTTTGTGGGGATGTTCCTCGTTTTCAGTGTGGTGTCCATCAACGCAGCCAGACGCCGTCACGAGACGGCCGTCCTCCTTTCCCTGGGCAGTGAGCCGAGACAAATCTTCGTTCTTTTCTTGTCCGAAGGCCTTTTTTTCGGGCTGGCGGGCTGGCTTGCAGGGTTCCCCCTGAGCCTGTTTCTGGCAGGCCGGTTCCTGCGAATCGTCTCTGCCACCATTACCACCCTCTTTGTGAAGGTGAACGTGGAAGCCATCACCCTGACGCCCCAGGAAGTTGTGGCCTCCTTTGTCATGACCTTGGGGGTTTCCGTGATCGCGGCTTTTGTGCCTGCCCGCGAGACGGCTCGGATTCCTCCCCAGGAGGCCTTGTCCGCCGAGACCTTTGAGCGAAGCCGCAGGCTGCGGGCGCCCAGGCTTGCCTTGTGGGGGATCGCCCTGATCGGCCTTTCGCTTCCGGTTTCCCGACTGCCTTGTGTCTATCAGATCCCCGCAGGGGGATATACGGCCATTTTTATGATCTTTGTGGGCTTTTCCATGTTGGCTCCGGCGGTGCTCCTCGTCTTTGGCGGGCATTTCCCCCGGGCCATGTTGAAGGCCTTTGGGCAGCCGGGTCGACTGGCGGCCAGCTATCTGGGCGGGGCCGTGTCGCGCACCGCCATCGCCGTGGGGGCCTTGATAACGGCCATCGCCCTGTTTGTCGGCGTTTCCATCATGGTCGCCAGCTTCCGGGACACGGTGCACACCTGGTTACACCAAAACGTGGTCGGGGATATGTTTGTGAGGCCTGATAGCAGTGATATCAACCAGCATCGGGATTGGCTCGCTCCGGAGGTCGTGGATACGATCCTGGGTCATCCTCTCATACAGGAGGCCTATTTCTATCGTCGGACTTGGATCAGGGGCCCGGAAGGTCCGTTTCTCCTTGAAGCCGGAAGAATAGACGTGTTGTGGCATCATGGTCGGTTTTTGCTCATGGGCGGGGATGAGGCCCGCATCATGGAAAGGCTCATCAAGGGCCGGGGCGTCATCATCTCGGAGGTGCATGCGAGCCGCACGGGCCTTGCGCCTGGAGATCGCCTGCGATTGTCCCTGGGCGGTGTGAACAAAACGTGGCAGATCCTGGGCCTGTTCCGGGATTATCGGACCGGCGGCGGGGTGGTCTTTATGGATCTGAAATCGTTTCAGGCGGTCTATCAAGAACCGCATATCGGAGGGGCCAACCTTTTCCTCAAACCTGGAGCTGACCCCCGTCTGATCAAGACGGACTTGCTGAACCGTTTCAATCCGAAGTATGCTCTGTCTATTGCCATCGGAAAGGAGCTGCGCGGAGATATCATCAAGGTCTTTGACGACACCTTTTCCATCACCTATGTCCTGATGGCCATCGCCCTGCTGGTGGCGGCCTTGGGGGTGGCGACGACGCTTTCGCTGCTTATCAGGGAGCGCCGCGGACAAGTCGGGTTAATGATGGCCGTGGGGGCGACGCCGGGGCAGATCAGACGCATGGTGGTGCTGGAGGCCTTTTTCATGGGCGTGGCCGGCCATGTCGTGGGCTTGGCGTGCGGGCTGATGCTTTCGTACTTTCTCATCTTTGTCATCAACAAACAGTCTTTTGGATGGACCTTCGTGTACCAGGTGCCCCCGTGGACCCTGCTGGTCTCCTTCGCGTTGATCTTGTTGGCGGCCGTGCTGGCCGCCTTGCCACCGGCAGGGGCGGCCTCGCGCGTCAATCCGGCCGCACTGTTGAAGAGCGAATGAGAAGTAAAAAAGGGCGATGGCTGAGCTTTGGTCTGATCGTACTGGCTGTGCTTGCAGGCATAGATACCTGCCTGGGCTCGGAAGGTTTCGCACAGGCCCTTGAGCCCCGTGCTTGGACATTTCCAGGCGATCACGCCGACCATCCAGGGTTTCAAACCGAGTGGTGGTATTATACGGGGAACTTGCATACCGCGGGGCATCGGCCATTCGGGTTTCAACTGACTTTTTTCAGGGTCCAGCTTGAGCCGGCGCCTTTTGTTTCGGCCTCTGCGTGGCGGACCAATCAGCTCTACTTTGGCCACTTGGCTGTGAGCGATCTCCAGGGCAAAGGGTTTCTTATGGCCGAAAAGAGCGGACGGGGAGCCGCAGGTATCGCTGGTGTCTCTATGGGTGCACACCGGGTCCGGGTATTCCTTCACGGTTGGGAGACCGCGATCCAAGGAAAGACACACCAGGCGAGGGCCAGCTCTGATCGTTTCGGCATAGACCTTAAGCTGGTTTCTCAGAAGCCCCCGGTGCTCCACGGTGAAAAGGGTCTGAGTCGCAAGGGGGCCGGGCTCGGGCAGGGCTCCTATTACTATTCCCTGACCCGCATGCGCACAAAGGGAATCCTCAGGGTCGGGCAAGAAAGTTTTGATGTCTCCGGGTTGAGCTGGATGGATCACGAGTTCACGTCCAATGTTTTATCAACGGACCAGGTGGGATGGGACTGGATGGGCCTTCAGCTTTCAGACGGCAGCGATCTCATGTTATATGTGCTCAGGCACAAGGACGGCTCGGTTGACCCTTTTTCAAGTGGGACCCTGGTTGAAAAGGACGGGGCGTGGGTGCATCTGCCGAAGGAGGCGTTTGTCATCAAGCCCACAGCGTACTGGCAGAGCGCCATGAGCCGGGCACGATACCCTTCGTCCTGGCAGGTGGAGGTGTTGCCTCACCACATCAGCCTCAAGGTGGTTCCAGGATTGAAGGATCAGGAGCTGATCACCAAACAAAGCACCGGTGTGACCTACTGGGAAGGGAGTGTGGGTGTGGCCGGGATGGTGCGAGGCCGGGGGGTGACGGGCTCAGGGTATGTGGAGCTGACCGGCTACGGTGAAGAGTTCGATCCGGATCTCAGGAATCGCTTTTTCGGGAGCGCACATTGACCACTCATGACAGACCCTCAAGCAGAAGAAAGACACGGCGAACCGGTCCCTTCCGCGGCAGTGGGCCAGGGACCTACAGGAGAGATATTCCCAGGATCAAGCCGAGCACCGATGTCCGCCTGAAGAAGGTCTTTGCCAGGATCGGTGCCCCCCGTAAAACACCCTTCAAGCCTGATCCTTTTCAACTCAAGGCCGTGGCTGCCGTTCGAAAATCGGACTGCCTCGTATCCGCCCCAACCGGTTCGGGAAAGACGTGGATCGCCCAGGAGGCGATCCGTCGTATCCACAAGCAAGGGGGCAGGGCGTGGTATGCCTCGCCCCTCAAGGCCCTGACAAATTCCAAGCTCTTGGAATTCAGCCTTGAGTTTGGTCCGGATCAGGTGGGCATACTGACAGGGGACCGCAAGGAAAATGCGGATGCGCCCATTATTGTGGGAACCACCGAGATCCTGCGCAATCAACTCTACGACGCCATGCATCAGGGTGTGGATCTGTCGTCGGACCTGGTGATCCTGGATGAAGCCCATTTTCTGGGTGACGAAGATCGCGGCGTCGTTTGGGAGGAGGTCATGATCTATCTGCCGGTGCGGGTCCACCTCCTGCTCCTTTCAGCCACCATAAGAAACGCCCGACAGATTGCCGACTGGCTGGAATCTATCCGATCCAAGCCCTGCGTGCTGGTTGAAGAGACAGGCCGGCCGGTGCCGCTCTTTCCCCTGTTTTTTCATCCTTCAGGCAGACTTCTTCCCCTCATAGGCGCCGGGGGCATGGACAAGAAGGTCAGATCCTATCTGAGCAGTCCAAATCCTCCGGTTCTTTCGTCTCCCAGGCGCCTTCCCCCTTTTGGGGCGATCCTGAGGGTGTTGAGGAAATACGATCTTTTGCCCGCCATATTTTTTATGAAGTCCAGGGCGGACTGTGATGGTGCCCTGGAACGTTGCATCGAGGACTCAGGCCGAATCATGGCAGAGGTGAGCGGGTTGAGTGAACCGATTGATGAACTCATCCGGGGACATCCCCATCTGGAAGGCCACCGCCAGATGTGGCATCTTAAGCATGCGGCAGTGGGGGCCCACCACAGTGGCCAACTGCCTGCGTGGAAACTCGTCGTCGAGCACCTCATGACCCAGGGCCTGCTGGATGCGGTCTTTGCCACCTCCACGGTGGCTGCGGGGGTGAATTTTCCGGCCCGCAGCGTCGTGTTCCTGAACTCAGACCGGTACAACGGGCATGCCTTTGTCCCATTGAACGGCACGGAATTTCATCAGACCACGGGGCGGGCCGGCAGGCGGGGCAAGGACCGCATAGGTTTTGCCATCGTTATTCCCGGCAGATTCATGGATGTGCGGCTCATGGCGAATCTTTGCACCACGCCCCCCGAAGACGTGCTCAGCCAGATCAAGGTCGACTTTTCCATGGTGCTGAATCTGCTTTTGTCCCATAGCCCTGATCAGATCAGGGGGATCTTTCAGAGATCCTTTGCCACCTACGTGAACGTGATCAACCAGGAGCCGGGGCTTGAGCGAGAGCTGAGAAAGGCCGGCAGCAAGCTCATGGCGCACCTTCCCGACGCCTTGTGTGCGGGGCCTGAATTTGTCATCGATTTGATCCGGAAGCGGGCGGCTCTCAAGCGTGAGATCAACGACTTGAGACGGAAATTGAAAATCCTCGAAGCAAGGCTTTCCAAGGTGGCCAACCTGGTTCCTGGCCGGCTCTTTCTGGATCACCGGGGTCGGCTGTACTGTGCCGTCAGATATCACGTGAGACGCGATGAACAGGGCGTCCTGGCCTGCCGGGTGCAGGCAAGGATCCCTTTTCGGGGGGAGCACGTCAAGATGAGATGGTTTCGTCCCCAAAAAGTGGCGCAGATCCTGGACCGTGTTCTGGACCTGCCGCCCCTGGATGACCCGCAGGCGATCAAGGCCTTGATGGCTCGTACCGCACAGCAAGACTTGCCGCCCGTATTGGAAACTTTGCCTCACGGGGAACAAGGGGTTTCCGAACTGAAGCCCATGAGGACCCGTTCACTTTTTCTGGAGCAGGAGATTGACGGCCTGATCTGCAAGGAGTGTGCTCATCTCAGGACATGTCACGGGAAGTCCGGGGGGACTTTCAGGCGCGTCCTGGACACCTTTTCCTTGATGTGGGACAGCGCCCATGCCGTGCGTCTGGGGTTGTGGAATGATTTTGTGAAACACCTGGATTTCCTGAAAGGGGAGGGCTTTGTCAGTGAAGACAACAAGCTCACCCCTGATGGCCTCTGGGCCTCTCAGCTCAGGCTCGACCAGCCTCTGATGATCGCCGAAGGGCTGCGCACGGGAGTCCTGCCGGGTTCTGACCCGGCCCTGCTTGGCGCCTTGGTGGCGCCCTTTGTCCACGACCGGGACGTGGAGGAAAGGCTGGACGAGGCAACCGTCCCCAAGCGGCTTTTGAATGCCTATCATAAGATGATAAAGGCCCTCAGCCCGCTCGTTGAGCGCAAGGTCATGCGCGGCTTTGAGGCCAGGCCCATCGCCTTATGGCCGGCTGCGACCATCTATGCTTGGGCCAATGGACAGCCGTGGGAGAAGGTGCTTGAGATTGGCGGTATGGCAGAGGGGAACCTGGCCATGCTGGTGACCCGCACGGCCGACAATCTCAGACAGATTGCTTCGTTGACCAAGGTCTACCCGGCCATCGCCCGGAGCGCCCTGGATGCCATTGACATGATCTTACGGGAGCCCGTGGCTTTCGACTAGGATGTCTGTATATTGTCAGAGTAAGGGTTCGAGGATTCAAGGATTCAAGGGGGCGAGTGCTTTTCTTCCATTGCTAGACTTTTTATTCTCTATAATTCTTCAGCGTCCCCCTCGCATCCTTGACCCCTTGACCCCCCGAACCCTTGCATCAAGTCATCTCAAGACTGACCTCGATTCGCCTTATAATAGTTGATCAGACCGTTGGTGGAGGAGTCATGAGTGGTCACCTCATCATCTCCTTCCAGCTCGGGCAGGATCGCCTTGGCAAGCTGTTTGCCCAGCTCCACGCCCCATTGATCAAAGGAGTTGATCTGCCAAATGATCCCCTGGACAAAGATCTTGTGTTCATAAAGGGCGATCAGGGCGCCTAAGGTCCTGGGATCGAGCTTCCTAACGAAAATGGCATTGGTCGGCCGGTTCCCTTCAAAGACCTTGTGAGGCAAGAGCTTCTCGACTGCCGCCGGGTCCTTGCCGCTGGCGACGAGCTCGGCGCGGGCTTCGTCCTGAGTCTTTCCCTTCATCAAGGCCTCGGTCTGGGCAAAGAAATTGGACAGCAAGATCTTGTGATGCTCACCCATGGGGTTTTGGGTCGCTATGGGCGCCAGGAAGTCGGCCGGCACCAGCTTGGTTCCCTGATGGATGAGCTGGTAGAAGGCGTGCTGGCCGTTCGTGCCCGGCTCTCCCCAGATGATGGGACCTGTCGAATAATCGACGACCTCGCCCTGGCGATTCACCCGTTTTCCATTGCTTTCCATGTCGGCCTGCTGGAGATAGGCCGGGAAACGATGGAGATATTGGTCATAGGGGAGGATGGCGTGGGTCTGGGCATTGAAAAAATTGTTGTACCAGATCCCCAGCAAGGCCAGGATCACAGGCATGTTTTGGTCCAAGGGTGAGGAGCGGAAGTGCTCATCCATCTCATGGGCGCCGGCGAGCAGGGACTCAAAGTTTTTCATGCCGATGGACAGGGCAATGGATAGACCGATGGCGCTCCACAGGGAATACCGCCCTCCCACCCAGTCCCAGAATTCAAACATGTTCCGGGTATCGATGCCGAATCGACTCACGGCCTCGGCATTGGTGGAAACCGCCACAAAATGCTTGGCAATGGCGGCCTCATCCCCGGCTTTTTTAAGGAACCAATCTCGAGCGCTGTGAGCATTGGTCAGGGTCTCTTGCGTGGTAAAGGTCTTAGAGGCAATAATAAAGAGCGTGGTTTCAGGGTGTAACCCTTTTAATGTCTCTGCGAGATGGGTGCCGTCAATGTTTGAGACAAAATGGGGCGAAAGCGCTGCCTTCCCATAGGGCTTGAGGGCCTCTGTGACCATCACCGGACCCAGATCTGAACCACCGATGCCTATATTGACGATGTCCGTGATGACCTTGCCGGTGTAGCCCTTCCACTCGCCTTCGCGAACCCCGTGGCAAAACCGTGCCATCTGTTCCAGCACCGCGTTGACACCAGGCATCACATCTTTGCCATCCACAACAATCGGCCGGTTGGAACGATTCCTGAGGGCCACATGCAAGACTGCCCGGTTTTCTGTGAGGTTGATCTTTTCTCCTGTAAACATCTTTTCCGCCCAACCCTTGATATCCGCTTCTTCTGCCAAGGCCAGAAGCAGTGATCGAGTCTCTTCGGTTATACGGTTCTTGGAGTAATCGAGGAGGATGTCGTTAAAGGTCAAGGAGAACTTATCGAACCGCTTGGGATCTTGTTTGAACAGGTCCCGCATATGCATGGGTTCAACTTTCTTGTAATGGGCTTCCAAGGCCTTCCATGCAGGTGATTTTACCAGTGCCGACATCTCAATCTTCCTTCCTTTTTGGTCCATATTACAGGGTTTCTTGACAAACATACTTAATTTACGTTACTTTTTCCAACATTAAATCTGATATTCCTAAAACAACTGGCAGATAAGTGAGGTGAAGCTATGAAGGTAAAAGTCATCGTCCACGAAGCAGAGGAAGGAGGCTATGGGGCACAGGTGCCTTCTATCCCTGGTTGTGCCACGCAAGGTGAAACGTTTGCTGAATTGCTCGGCAATCTCTATGAGGCAGTAGAGGGTTGCTTGTCCGTAGATGTAAAGACCATTGTCCCCCTTATTGGGTCATGAAAAACAATGACACACCAGAGAAGCAACGAATAATAGGGGACGCACAACTTGCTTCTGTTGATGGGTTTCCCTTGGATCGTTGGGCAGGAACCACTAAGACAACAATGATATGAGAGGGTTATTATGACCAAGAAACTCACCGCAATCATTGAGAGGGAGGGCGACGGTTATGTGGCCCTGTGTCCAGAGTTGGATGTGGCAAGTCAAGGCGATACGGTGGATGAAGCGAGGAAGAACCTTAAAGAGGCTTTGGAATTATTCTTTGAAACGGCTTCCTCTGAAGAAATTAACGCCAGACTGCATGATGAGGTCTATGTTACCAATGTGGAGGTAGCTGTTGGGTAGGCTACGCATCCTTTCTGGAAAAGACGTCTGCCAGATCCTCGAAAAACATGGTTTTATCGAGGTAAGACGACGTGGGAGCCACATCGCAATGCAGCGATCAACATCAGGAACAACTGTTACAGTGCCGGTGCTGGATCACAAAGAGCTTCGTACGGGAACGTTGCTCTCGATTATCCGGCAATCTGGACTTCCTCGCTCGGAATTCGAATAAACTACGGTTGCCCAACCAGTTCTTGGGAAGGCTGGAGGGGACCTCTATGCAATTATGCGATGGTCATGATGAAAAATAGTAATGTTCTAAGCAAAGCATGAGATCATGGGCATCCCACTTAGGGTCCAAGAACGTTTGTCAACCTTCCTTTCACACAATCCGGGCAAGCTGCGTCTTAAGCCTTACCCCGGTTTGTGATGCTACTCGAGCTGTAGTTCGAATCGTTGTTCGTTAACCTCTACACCCCATTGACTCCCTCTGAGTTGTTCAACGACTCTGAAGCCAACCTTTTCGTAGAGGTGTCTGGCGGCATCAAGACCCTCGAAACGGGAGCCCCCAAGACCTTTCAATTTCCTCTCAATGTCAGGTGTGTAAAAACGTTACAGTAAATCAGCCCCAAAACTCGCCAGATTGTAACCTTTTGTTACAGTAAGCCCCTCCATTTTGGCCAAGTGGTAACGATTAGCTCTTAGCCCTTGACTTGCCATGCCTATGGTACTAGGCAATATCCAGCTGGATCCTTCCCCTCCTGGAGGCAGTGCCCATGCACCCCAACCTCAAATGTTGCCTACCTGGCTCCTGACAGGGCATTGATGCCCCTGTTGGGAGCCTCAATTCTTATTGAGGGAATCGCGAAGGCGATTTTGCTCATCCTTAGCCAGAAGGTCATGCAAGATCGGGAGGTCATGCCTTCATTCTTCACAGATTGCAGTCAATTATTTGGGTCTAAGACAATAGGCCTTTCAGGGAGATGTGAAGAATGAAGACCTGACCCTGCTGTCTACTTGTGTGTTTTCAGATGGGTTTTGCGCGTGGGATAGCCAGAGACTTCGTATGGCTGGCTACTAGATGAGAGCTGTTCAGGTTTCAAGGCGTTAGATCATACGACGTTTCTCCAGTTGCCATAAAACAAATTTATTAACATGTTGTGTTAATTTTTTTCTTGCAATGGTTTGTGAATGATCCTATATTTCAAAACAAGGAGGCTGCAAAAAATTTGCAGTCATGCCGGCGAGGCTATCAACAAGCTGGGTCCGAAGATGGCAAGCAAGTTACAGCAGCGGTTAATGGAGCTTAACGCCGCATCCTGTCTGGCCGATGTTTCCAAGTTGCCGCCACAGCGGTGTCACCAGCTTTCCGGGAATCGGAAGGGGCAATTGAGCGTCGATCTTGAACAGCCGTACCGCCTGCTGTTTATCCCGGCGAACGACCCGGTCCCCGAAACAACGGATGGCGGACTGGATTGGGCTATGGTCACTGAAATCGAAATAATCGAAATTACGGATACGCATTAAGATGGGAGCCAACATGCTGAAGGCAAAAAGACGTTATGGGTTTGAGCCTGATTATGCTGTCCCGCCCGGAGAGACCCTCAAAGAGGTGATGGCCTCCCTGGATATGAACCAAAAAGGGTTAGCCGTGCGAACCGGCCTGACGGTCCAGTCGCTCAACCGCATTTTTAAAGGCGAGCAGCCCATCACCTATGAAACAGCCAACAAGCTGGAGTTGGCAACCGGCGTTCCTGCCACCATGTGGAACAACCTGGAAGCCCAATACCGTGAGCAGTTGGCCAAGATCAAAGAGCGGGAACAACTTGAAGCAGACCTGGGATGGTTGATGTCCATTCCGGTGCGGGAGCTGATCCAAAGAGGCGCTATTGAAGCCACCAAGGACAAGGTCGCCCAACTGAGAGCTGTTTTGAAATTCTACGGCGTCAGCAGTGTCAGGGCCTGGCAGGATATGTGGGCGCAACCGTCCGTGGCTGCCCGGCGCTCGCCGTGCTTTGAATCCCGCCCCGGACCGGCATCCGCCTGGATCAGGCTAGGTGAGTTGCAGGCTCAAGGGATTTCCTGTCGGTCCTTTGATAGGGCTGCGTTTGCCCAGGCTGTGAAGAATATCCGCTTGTTGACTACCAAGGAGCCTGATGAATTCGTGCCTGAAATGGTAAGGCTGTGCGCTGGTGCCGGCGTGGCCCTTTGTCTGGTCCCTGAGATGAAGAAAGTCCCCTGGCATGGTGCCACCAAATGGATCTCACCGTCCAAGGCCATGATCCTTCTCAATCTGAGAGGAAAAGCCGAAGACCAATTCTGGTTTTCATTCTTCCATGAAGCAGGCCATGTCCTCAACGACGGCAAGAAGGACCTCTTTATCAACGACGGCACCACCGATGATCCGCGAGAGGCCAAGGCCAACGCCTTTGCCGCAAACGTGTTGATACCCAGCGCCTATGATCCGCAAATTGCTGCCTTGCGGTCCAAGGCCGAGGTGATCCGCTTGGCAGAAGAGCTCGGCATTGCCACGGGCATAGTCGTTGGACGATTTCAGTATTTGACCAAGAAATGGGACCGTTTTAATGGGTTGAAACATAAGTTTTTGTGGGCGAGTTCGGAGGATAGAAGGTAGCAGGTGGATGACAGATGGCGGAGGGCGGTTAGTGGTGGAAAATTTAAGGTTAAGACAAGAGATCATGGAAGTCATACTCCGGATTCTTACCGGATGGTTTACGTGAAATATCATTAAAAGGAGGCTAAACGGCAGAGCTTTCAATAATGTCACCTTTTGTTGTCAACCCTCACATTTGTTTTCCTGTTATAAGTACACGGTTTATTGGGTTTTTGTGTGACAAACAGAAACTGCTCAACCACGTTAGCGAGCTTCAAAATAATAGAAAGGCATATCGATCATGTTAAAGCATAATCCGGTTGACTTCACGACCGCACTTAGCGCAAAACTGGCCAGCAGATCACGTCACGTGTGTGTGTTCCTTGGTGCAGGTAGTGCACAAGCATGTGGTCTTCCCAGTGTGGACCAACTACAGAAAGAGGTAGTATCAGCTTTGGAGCCAGGCGACCAAGAGGTGTTCCAGCGCCAAATAAAAGAGCGCAATCTCGAAGAAGCATTAACTCGAATCCGTCGGATTGCAGCCTTGGTCCGTGGTGAAGAGACGTTCGACGGACTAACGCAAAAGAAAGCAAAGGACTTGGATACCGCAGTGTGCAAAGCGATCGTCGAGAAGCTGGATATTCAAAACGCCAATGTCATGCCCTTTTATCAATTTGCTGCATGGACTGCTCGTGCGGACTACAATCTACCAGTTGAAATCTTTACAGTTAATTATGATTTATTGTTGGAGACTGCTCTTGACCAATCGCACGTACCTTATTTCGACGGCTTCGTTGGGACCATTCGAGCTGGATTCCACACGGAACTCGTCGAAGGTAGGATCGGATCGGATAGGAAATCGATTCCGGCGTTTTTCATCCGCCTTTGGAAGATGCACGGTTCGGTGAATTGGCTCTGGCAAGAAGACAAGCAAATTATACGATTGGGCCACCCGATAACCGAAGGCACAGCAGCCATCTTCCCCTCCGACACGAAGTACGAGGAGTCGCGGCGGGTTCCTTTCGTTGTATTACAGGATCGTTTCAGAAGGGCGTTACACGAACCGGAAACACTTGTCTTGATTTCGGGTTACTCCTTCAGAGATTATCACCTAAACGACATAATTTTCGATGCAGCCTTACATTGCCCACGCTCCGAATTTCAAGTGTTGTGCTATTCGGATATTCCTGAAGTTCTGGCCGATAAGGCTCTTACCACACCTAATTTGCAGGTTGTCAATGGCGATGAGGCAATTATAGGAGGTGTGAGAGCAGGATGGGCTCCTCCCAAAGATCTTCCGCCAGGCCTCTGGATTGAAGATAAATTTAGTCTTCGGGATTTTTCAGGCCTGGCAGCACACCTCGCCAGAAGTGTAACGCGCGAGTCCGAATTTGAAATCCGCTTGCGTGATCTGTTCGAGAATATTATCGCGAAGCCTGATGACGGGGGGAGTAAGAATGATAATGCCTGAGGGAGATCCGACCTGCATAGGTAGGGTGCGCCATGTCCTTGGAGCGACCATAACCGTGGCACTCGATTCTGACTTGGCTGGTGTCGCTCCAATATACCGCGGGCAGTTACAGCCTGTCGGCCAAATCGGTTCTCTCGTGCGCATTCCTCAAGGGCTTGTTGACCTCATCGCAACCGTGAATCTCGTTGGTATTGCTGAATTGTCTGGACCTCTGGCACCAGCCGATACCGTTCAACTTGATGAGCGCTGGCTTCAAGTTCAGTTGTTAGGTGAAATTGACCGTGCAACGGGTCGCTTCCAACGAGGAGTGGGTTCGTACCCTGGTTTGGATGATCCCGTCCATTTTGCAACACCTGATGAACTCAGGTCAGTTTTTCCTCCTCCTGATGACGAACACGTACGCTTGGGCCGATTGGCAAGTACAGTGGAGGTCCCGGTATCCTTGCATGCTTCGGCCCTCGTGGTACGGCATGCCGCAGTAGTAGGTTCTACTGGTTCCGGAAAAACAAGTGCAGTCGCTTCGATGTTACAGGCGTTCGTAAATGGGGGATGGAAAGCATCCAATATAGTAGTTATCGATCCGCATGGCGAGTACGCTCCTGCTCTGAAGGATAGTGCTTCCGTTCGAAGTGTTCTTGCCCCCGGAGACAATCGACTCCGTGTGCCCTATTGGGCGCTACCTGCCTCGGATATCATACGTATTTTCACTGGTGCCCCTGGGGGTGCTACGTTCGCCAGTCGTTTCGCGGAACTCGTAGTGGCAGCTCGACGCAAATTCGTTGAGGATGCGATTTGGCTGACTCTCGATCCCACTACAATTACCGCCGATACACCAGTACCCTTCGATATCCGTCCCATTTGGCACAAAATGGACTCGGAGAATCGAGAAACCCGTCAAAAAAAGAGTGATCCGACCACGGCCTGTAAAACGAACGCGGGTGATTCGGCTACTCTGCGCGTAGCGGAGTTTGAGCCATACGGCCCCGCAGGAGAACCACCGCATAAAGGTCCAATGTACGGCGTGTATGGAACGACTCCGGACCTTCTCCGGCTGGGCCTTCTCGACCCGCAATTGCGTTTCTTCCAGGAACCAGCTGGCGATCCGAAGGGACAAGATCCGCTCATTGAGGTTGTGCACGAGTGGCTAGGCAAGGTAAAACCTATCTCGGTCCTTGACTTCAGTGGCGTTCCGTCTGAAGCTGCTGACGTAGCTATCGGCGTTGTACTCAATCTCCTATTTGAGGTTTCGATGCGCGGCAAAGCGGGTGGACCAGGGATTGGACGGCCAAATCCTGTTCTTGTTGTGTTGGAGGAAGCCCACCGCTACCTCGGTGAAGACGCCAGCACATTGACCCGAAATTCGGCCAACCGAATAGCGAGGGAGGGTCGCAAGTACGGGATTGGACTCCTGATGGTTACTCAACGTCCGACTGAACTTCCCAAGACGGCTTTGGCCCAGTGTGGTACTATTATCGCCCTTCGACTGTCGAATTCGGATGATCAAGGAACCATCAAATCGGCACTCCCGGATACGGTTGCTGGATTAGCTGCCATACTTCCCTCACTGCGTACTCATGAGGCAATCATCAGCGGAGAAGCTGTCGTCCTCCCCGCACGTACTTGCCTTGACAACCCTAACCCATGGCCACAAGGTGAGGATCCCTCCCTGAAGCCTTGGCGTCAGGAACCAAAGCTGCCCGATATTGGACCTGCCTTGGCATCGTGGCGCGGCACCTTTGAGGAGGTGAAAGAATGATTGAATGGATTCCAGTTAACGGTTCAACTCGAATCGTCGCTGAGGCATATGATCCGGAGGACGAGAAAATATACGTCCGGTTCCCGGATGGGGTCGAGTGGTGGTACGCTGCTTGTCCTCCCCATGTCTGGGAAGAGTTTGCCGCACCGGGACAGTCTCGAGGCCAGTACATCGCCAGAATCTTAGACTTCAAGCCAAATGGACGTCATTCAGGCTAAATCGGTTAACTTAACGGCGGCGAGATCGTCTGCCGCCTGATGGGCAAGTTACTTGGGGGCGCAAATTATCTCAAATGTTTGCCCCTAAAATAATGACACAAGCTTTACCAAAAATATCGATAAAGATCAGTAAAGATGCAATTTGCCTCTTGCGGAATATTGAAGAAATTATGCGCGAAGACAACTCCTTTTCTGAAGTACAACTAGAAATTGATTTTCTGCTTGAAGGCCACTCAGTCTTGTGTGTGGTACCGTCTAAACAAAAGGGCGATTTAGCCTGGTAGGTTGGGTTGGGGGATGAAACCCAACATCAGTTTTTGTTAAGTCAAGCGCAGGAGTTCAGAGCATATGGAACATTATGATTCGTGTTTTGTTGGGTTGCGCTTCGCTTAACCCAACCTACCAGGCTGGAAGGCTTAGATATATAAACTTGTTAACATTTTTGTGGACCAGACGGGAAGAATAGCACGTTTTTTCGTTGAAGCCCCCTGGAACGTAGCGGCGTCCATCCCGCTGGCAATCTAAGGCATTTAGTGAGAAGGAGGAAACATGGATAAGTATGCCAATCTGCATGGCAATTCAGGAGTTGATGAATATCAGATCACCGACTCCTTGATTAAGGTTAGGTTTATCAACAGCACAGATGTTTATGTCTACTCGAACAGTATACCCGGAAAAGGCCATGTTGATGAGATGAAGCGACTTGCCAAAGCTGGTCGTGGGCTTGCCACCTATATTAGTCAGGAGATCAAGGGAAATTATGACCACAAAGAATAGACAAAAATGGTTATTAAGACCTAAGATGACGCCCTGATGCCACGCCATTGTCTACGCAGAAACGCTTTCATAAAGGTCAAGCATTGCTGGGCCACAAGGAGAGTGTTTAGACTTGAACATCAGACAACATTTTTCTGAACCTGCGCTCCATACTATTAGGTAAGAAAGGACAATTAGCTCTCTTTATTTTCAACTGGTGAAGTAACCATGTTCAAATTCATCCATGCAGCCGATATTCATTTGGATAGCCCGTTGCGGGGTTTGTCCCGGTATGAGTCCGCGCCTGCGGAAGCCATCCGTGATGCATGCAGGAGGGCTTTCGAGAACCTCGTAGATCTGGCCATTGAGGAGAAGGTCTCATTTGTTTTGTTGGCCGGTGATCTTTATGACGGTGATTGGAAGGATTACAGTACCGGTATATTCCTTAGCCGGCAGATGGGCCGGCTCGGCCGGCACGATATTTCGGTTTTTGCTGTTGCCGGAAACCACGATGCCGCCAATCGCATGACCAAGGCCCTTGATAACCCCGCCAACATGAAGTTTTTGTCATCCCGGAAGGTTGAAAAAATAAAGTTGGATGCATTGGGGGTTGTGATTCATGGGCGGAGTTTCGGAACGCAGCACGTTGATGAAAACCTTGCGGCAGGATTTGCTGAGGCTGAGAAAGGCATGTTCAACATCGGTCTGTTGCACACCAGCCTCGATGGCCGAGAAGGCCATGCGGTGTATGCCCCTTGTTCGGAAGATGATTTGCTCTCTAAAGGTTACCAATATTGGGCGTTGGGGCACGTTCACAAGCAGGAATTTGTGTCCGAAGACCCGTGGATCGTGTTTCCCGGGTGTATCCAGGGCCGTCATATTCGAGAAACCGGTGCCAAAGGGTGTGTACTCGTCACCGTGGAAGATGGCACTGTGACCGCAGTGGACAGGTGCCCGTTGGATGTTTTTCGTTGGGTTGCGTGCAGCGTCGATCTGACAGATGCTGCTGACATGCGAGAGGTACTTGAGCGTACTCGAAAATCGATCGAGAACGAAAGGGCATCAGCAGACGGACGACCTGTGGCCATGCGCATCCGTTTTGAAGGGGCGGCCTCAATATCGGATGAACTGGCAGCGTATCCGGGACGGTTTGAGCAGCAAATCAGGGCGCTTGGGGCCGAAATCGCTGGCGATGATTTGTGGATAGAGAGAGTTGAAAACGCAGCCAGCGGCAAACTCGATTTGGAATCGACGTTGTCCGACGACGGCGCATTCGGAAAGCTGCTTAAAGACATATTGGCTACGCCAGACAATCCAGACGAAGTAAGCGGCCTCGAAGACGTGATTGGCGATCTCAGGCAGAAGATGCCGTTAGAGGCCTTTGTAGCGGACTCCGTCCTGAACCTTGATGCTCATCAAACCGTCGAGCGTTTGGTTGAAGAGGCAAAGCATATGCTGGTTGGAAGGTTGTTGAGGGGGGGAGGCGCCAAATGAGGATCGACCGCCTTGATTTGATTGCCTACGGCCCCTTCACCGATAAATCGTTGAATCTATCAGAAGGCGCCTCAGGACTACACTTGATATACGGAGACAATGAAGCGGGTAAGAGTACCTCGTTGAGAGCTCTCATAGCGTGGCTGTTTGGTATTCCAGCCCGTACCAGCGACAATTTCCTTCACGGGAATTCGCAACTGCGCATCGGCGGGAAACTCAGGCTTTCAGGCGGCGAAGAAATAGAATTCGTGCGGAGGAAGGGCACGAAAGGTACGTTGCTGGACCCCGGCACCGACGCTGTCTTGGACGATTCGGTTTTGTCGCCGTTTTTACCGGGTGGCATCGATGAAAATCTCTTCACGAAATTGTATGGCATAGACCATGCTCGATTGGTAGCGGGTGGCCAGGAGCTATTGAGCCAATCCGGCGATCTTGGTCAGGCACTCTTCAGCGCAGCGGTAGGTACTGCAAGTCTCCGCGAAATATTGTCCGATTTGAAGAATGGTGCTGAAGAACTTTTTACGACTAGATCTTCTAAAAAACTTGTGAACCAAGCGATCACCAGTTTCAAAGAAGCAAAAAAACGCATCAAGGATGCGAGCCTTCCTGTTGCAGAATGGAAAAGGCTGCAAAAAGAACTGGCTGAAACCCTTTCCGCCATTCAACGCGTTGAGGAAGATATCAACGAGAAAGGCAAAGAAAAGAGCCGCCTGGATAGACTCAATCGTGTCAAGGGTGCATTGGCTGAGCGCCGCGCCGTCAAGGCTCGTATTGAAGCATTGGGAGAAATATTGCTTCTCCCGGAAGACTTCCTCGACAAACGAAAAACCGCCAGTGACAACCTGCAAAATGCCATGGAAGTCAAGGAAAGAGCCGAAGCCAAGCTGTCCCGTCTAAAAGAAGAATCCCAAGCCTTGAATGTCCGCAACGAATTGCTGGATAGCGAAGAGGCCATTTTGGCCCTGCACAAGGAGCTGGGCGCTGTTGAAAAGACAATTAAGGATCGCCCACAGCAAGATGGGAAACGGCGTCTGTTGCGCAATGAGGCAGAGCAACTACTAAAAGGGGTACGTCCCGATCTTGGTATCGATGATTCCGACCAGCTTCGACCGCTGACCAACAACAAAAAGTGGATCTCCGGTTTGGCTCAGAAGCACAGCCTCGTGAATCAAAAGAAGGAAAAGGCCGAGGCCACACTGCGCGATGTCAAAGATGAACAAGCGGCAATCAAGAAAGAGCTGGGTGAACAGGTGCAATCGAATCTGGACCTGAGCGAACTGAAGGCGGCAGTTGCAGCAGCCCGCAAGGCCGGGGACCTGGAGCAGCGATGGGCCGATGCACAAAAACGCGCCTCGGATAAGAAAGCGGCCTGTGAGAGTGAGTTTTCCAGGCTTGGAAGGTTTTCCGGAACCATCGAAGCGCTCTTGGAAGTTGCCATGCCCGTGTCAGAGACTTTGGATACATTCGAGAGGCAGTTTGATGAGGTGGCCGAAAAGATACGGGACTTTGGCCGCAGGCAAGAGGAACTGGAAGAAGAGCGGAAACAGGCAGAGCAGGACCTGCAAGCGCTGTTGTTGGTAAGTGATGCGCCCACCATTTCGGAGCTTGAAGAATCGCGCTCGGTTCGGAACACCGGATGGGACCTCATCAAGCAAAAGTACATCCAAGGAATTGATGTGGAAAAGGAGATCGAGGCGTTTGTGTCGGATTCCGATTTGCCGACATTCTATGAGCAAAAGATCGACGTTGCAGATCACGTATCGGATCGACTTCGACTGGCCGCAGACCAGGTGGTGAAACGGGCGGATCTTGAGGCAAGGATTGACAGCCTGAAATCCCGTCACCACGACAGTGCGGAAGAACTCGGAAAGGCGAATGAGGACAAGGAAACGCACGAAAAGGACTGGAATGCCATTTGGGAGCCATTGGGAATAGATCCTGGAACGCCGAGGGAGATGAAACAATGGCTTCTCAGGGTGGATAAGCTCCTGGTGAACCTTCAGGTCGCCAATGCCGTTTCCGGTGAGACAAGCAAACTGGCAGAGTATTGTAAAGCCCTCAAAGAATCCGTCTCTTCGCAGATATTAAGATTCGATGATTCGACAGACCTTCAAGAGATGAGCCTTGAGGCCATGATTAATCTGTGTGAACAGCGAATCGAGCTGGAGGAGTCTGTTCTCGAACGGAAACGGCAATTGGAGCATTCGCTGGACGATACAAAGACGCGTATCCAAAGAGCACATGAAGAGCTCACGTCAATCGAGAACGGTCGTGCCAACTGGGTCCAGGAGTGGAGTCAGGCCATTGAGGGCTTAGGACTGAAGCCCGAAGTCCATCCAGAACAAGCGACCGAGGCGTTCGATCAGCTATTGGGCTTTTTTGACAAATTCGACAAATCAGAAGAGTTGCGCAGGCGAATTTACGGAATAGACCAGGTTGCAAAGGAATTTGAAAAGAAAGTGTTCGAGTTTGCCGATAGTATTGGCTTTAAAAGAGACGGCCAGGAGGCGAACACTATTGTAGCTCAGTTAAATCGTGACTTAAATGAAGCGCGTGAAGCGCGGGTGGGCCTCAAGAAGATAAAGACCCAGAAAAAAGAGATCAAGGAAGACATCGAAGAAGCTGATATAACGATTCAAACGGCACGGGAGCAGCTTGCTTCATTGCGGGACCAGGCTGGTGTGGAAACAGACGATGAGCTGGAATCGGCCGGCGAAAGCTCTCGAAAAATGCGTGAGCTGAAGCAGAAGGTCGAAACGCTTGAACAGGAACTCTCACGCAACGGAGATGGTCTGACTATTCAAGAATTGGAGAAAGAGGCCGGCGAGGCGGATGTCGACGCCATCGAGGGTGAACTGGAAAGGGTTTCAGCTGAACTAAAAGAACTCCAGACAAATCGAGACGCCCTTCGCGACCAACGGCAAACGCTTCAAAACGAGATACAGGCCAAGGATGGCAGAGCCGTGGCCGCAAACGCGTCAGAAGAAGCAGAGCAGCTTCTAGCCACCATGGTTTCTGGTGCTGAACAGTACCTTCGCCTGAAAATCGCTGCGCTCATCCTTGAACAGCGCATAGAGGACTATCGGAAGAAAAACCAGGCTCCGGTTTTGGCCAGGGCCGGCGAACTGTTTTCCAAACTCACCCCAGGGTCTTATGCGGGTCTTCGAGATGAATTGGACGACAAAGGCACGCCCATCCTGCTGGGTGTTCGTCCAAACGATGTCGAGGTGTCGGTCGATGGCATGAGTGACGGAACCCGGGATCAACTCTACCTGTCGCTTCGTCTTGCGACCCTTGAGCAACATCTGAGCAAGGGAGAGCCCATGCCTTTCGTGGTTGACGATATCCTAATCGGCTTTGACGACAATCGTACCAGGGTGTGCCTCGAAATCCTCGCAGATTTGGCCCTTAGCACCCAGGTCTTACTTTTCACGCACCACAGACGGGTTCTTGAGCTGGCAGGTGGTCTTCAAGCGAAGGCAGGGATCTATGACCATGAGCTGCATTGATGTTTGGGCTGACCACGGAGCTCAAATCTTAACCTTGAGGCCGTGAAGAGGTACGCCCTCAAGTTGCTAAGTTGAAACCTGGATTGAAATGGAGTGCTTTGGTTACTGATCTGTGGAAAGACCGAGACGTTCACAAGGCCCTTATTGCCCTTTCCCAGCATTGTTCTCGCTGATTGGACTCCGTAGAGGTAAGAAGATGGGGGTCAGGTCTTCATTCTTCACAGATTGCAGTCATTTATGGGAAGGGCAAGGGGTCAAACCTACACATTTGACAAAAACGGTCCTTCTCGCCTCTGGCGGAATTGCCAGGAGTGTAAGTTCGACTCCGAGGAGATCGGCGTAACTCACGCGAGTCGAAGGGTTCCGACAAGGCAGGAGAATGATAAGAAGTTCGGGAACCTTATTGCGAAGACGGTGAAGGAAATAGCTTTGTCAAATGTGTAGGTGCGCCCCCGGTCTTTTGTCGGTATCTCACCGAGAGATACCTTTAGGAAAAGTGGCTGACAGCAATCGAGAATTGCGCACCCGTTTCACTTGACGGATCTCCCTACGGGAGCAATTCTGGGGGTCAAAAGGCTGTTCTAAGGCACAAAAACAGCTATCCGTGGCGTGTTTATGATGATAATTCAATATAATAGCTCGGCGACCCCAGCACCCTGTTTTCCGTTCCAGGATTGACATTTGTTCCGATCTCCATTAGAAACCCATCAGCTAACTCACTGATTTCAAAATTAGAGAACATGGCAAGATACGTACAGTCGGAGACCGCAAGAACTCAGCCCAAGAGACCGGTCGGCGTATGTTGCCTTTGGTGAGGGGCATTCCCCTTCGGGCTGTAAAGGGCCGGCAATATTGTGATATACAGAAGTCTGCATGTACTCGTATTTGACATTCTGTGTAATGCCTGCCAGGTGCGCATAGTCAATACGTTGATACTGAGCAAATGAATCACGCTGTAGGATTGCTTAATAAGCAACTCACATGGGTCGGTTTTCTTCTTATCTGTCTGATCGGGACGCAGCTCTCATGTAACGGTAACGGAAATGGGAGCAAGGATGACAGCACAACAGACGGAAATGGTAGCAAGGATGACGGACGGGCTGAAATCATCATACCTGATGATCAACCCACAATAGAGGCTGGGATTATAGCAGCCGATGACGGCGACCTGATCCTGATACGCCCAGGAGTGTATTACGAGAATCTAAATCTGCAGGACAAGAAGATTACGCTGGCATCATGGTACCACGTCAGCGAACAGGAAGAACACATCCAACAGACGATCATCGATGGCGACGGGGACGCTGTAATTGTTGCGGACGATGGGGCTGGCGGTACGACGATATTGGGGCTGACTATTCAAAATGGGCGTGACGGCATCACCGTCAAAGCGAATATTGAGATTCTTAACTGCCGCTTTCTCGACAATGGCGACGGGGTTGATTATGAAGGTGGTGGAGGTACTTGCAGCTTTAACGTCTTTTCATCCAACACTGACGATGGCATTGATCTTGACGGGCCGGTAGCTGTCACCATCAGCGGAAACATGATCCAAGACAACGGTGACGATGGCATCGAAATCCGTCTTCACCCTTATAGCGGTGCAGTGCTTGATATTGTTGTTAGTGGGAACGAAATATCTGGAAATCAAGAGGACGGTATCCAACTCATCGATTACCCAGAGATATCGGACCGGGCTATCAGGATCGAGCGAAATCTAATCCTCAATAACGAGATGGCCGCAATAGGCTTTATGGGCGACGGCAATACCATTGAGGATTTCAGCGGGGCACCAATTCCTGAGCCAGTTCATATATTCAACAACACGTTAATTGGCAACCAATACGGCATCACTGGTGGAGCCAGCGTCGTAGCGGTCAACAATATCATTTCAGGAACGTCTTTCACCGCAATGCGAAACCTTATTGGTGATTCTATCGTATCTTATAGCTTATTTTGGAATAACGGAATCAACTATGAAAATAGTAATATTGATCTCGTTACAACTATTCTTTCAGACCCGTTAATAGACGCGGATTATTCATTGATCCCCGGTAGTCCTGCCATCGACGCCGGAACAGCAGTATTTGAGTGGAAGGATGAAATGGTATTAGATATCCCACCAGAAATGTTTAGTGGCACTGCACCTGATATTGGGGCTATTGAAAGCAACTAAGTCCAGTTCAAAGTGAAAAACTGGCCTTGGCCTGAAATGACCGTGGAGAGACAAGCACCGTCAGACCACTTTTGGCGGGGGGATGGCGAGGGGTCAAACCTACACATTTGACAAAACTGGCCTGAATTGATAAGAAGACGGCAATCGATTGGGTGAAGTTTCACATCAATGGAAGGTTTAATTTGATTATGGCCAGAGCATTAAGGATACAATTTCCAGGCGCCTTCTATCATATAACCTCGAGAGGCAATGAGCAAAAGGCGGTTTTCAAGAGCCTGAGGGACAGAGAGAAGTTTCTTTCTTATCTTGCATCGGCAACCGAGCGGTATGGAGCGGCTGTCCATGTCTATTGCCTGATGGGCAATCATTACCACCTTTTTCTTGAAACCCCGTTGGGAAACCTGTCAAAGATCATGCAACATATCAATGGGGCATATACCACGTACTTCAACACCAAACGTGAAAGATCCGGACATCTTTTCCAGGGGCGGTACAAGGCCATACTGGTCGAGGCTGATGAGTACGCAAAGGAGCTTTCTCGCTACATACACCTAAACCCTGTCAGAGCTTCAATGGTAAGAACGCCTGAGGAATACAACTGGTCCAGTTGTCGGTATTATACTATTGAACGGAAAGCGCCTGCTTGGCTGAAAAGAGATTTCATTCTCAGCTATTTTGACACAAAGCCCACAAAGGCCATGAAGATCTATCGTGGTTTTGTTCATTCATTGATAGGCAAAGAATACGAGAGCCCTCTGGCTGAACTTTCACATTCAGTCATTTTGGGAAGCAGGGAGTTTGTTGACGCAATCAAAGACAGGTTCGTCAGAGGCAAGCAACTGGACAGGGAACTGCCGGCGTTAAGAGACATGACAAACAGGCCGGGGTTAGATGACATCGAACAAGTCATCAATGCAGCGCTTCATTCAGATGAAAAACTGGCTCGACAGGTTAAGCTGTATTTTTGCCACCGTTACAGTGGTAAGAAATTAAGGGAAATCGGAGAACGGTTTGGTGTGAGCGAATCAGGGGTAACTCAGGCGAGTGGAAGAATTCGGATAAGGCAGAAAAATGATAAGAAATTCGGAAAACTTATCGCAAAGATGGTGAGAGCACTGGCTTTGTCAAATGTGTAGGTTTGACCCCAATTTCTCGG
>CAZCXI010000044.1:0-26301 GCA_964502635.1 uncultured Desulfobacterales bacterium | reverse complement strand
AAAAACTCTCCGATGACAGGTATTGCTTTGCCTGCGGCGCCCTGAACCCCATCGGCCTCCGCATGGAGGTCTCCTACCTCGAAGAAAAAGCTGTCAGCAAGCTCTGTCTGAAGCGGGAATACCAGGGATGGCATGATATCGTGCACGGCGGTGTGGTGGCCACGATCCTTGATGAGATCATGGCCCATGCCGTGATACATTATGTGGGCAATGGGGTCACCACCTCGCTCAAGATTACTTACCGGACCTCCTTGCGGGTGGAGGAGCCCGTCAGCGCGGTGGGTTACGTGGTGGAAAGAAAGAGGCGGGCTGCGGTGGCAAGAGGTGAAATCCGCAGGACGGGCGACGAAAAAGTGATAGCCTCAGGAGAGAGCCGGTTTATTTTGCTTCCATAACGCATCAACCACGGTGGAGGCCACTGCTTCACATTTCTCGGGGAATTTTGCTAAAAGCCGGGGACTTGTCGGTTTCCTGCCGGACAAGAGACCCGGCGCCATCGCTCACGCTGAAACAGTCCCGGAAATGATACCGGAATCATTCGGGCCCCGGAAAGGCACCCTGCGGATGTCCTTGACCCCAACGCCGTCTAGCATGTCCACGATTTGCGCCTCTGAATAGGATCGGCCGTCTTCCGTATTGATGAGCATGTTGAGGGAAAAAAGTGCCGGAAAACGAGGCCCGTCAAGAGAGTCCTCCAGGATAAAATCGTGAATCAGGATCAGCCCCCCGGGTTCCAGGGCCGAGACCGCCTTGGTGATGAGCCCTTTACATACCTCGGGTCCTTCCCCATGAAGGATGTGGGAAAGCCACACGACGTCGTAGGTCCCCGTGATATTCTGCTCAACATAATCGCCGGCCACGAAGTCGATCCGATCAGTCAAGTCAAACCGATTGATGGTCTGGAGGGCAAAAGGTTGCGTCGTGGGTAGATCATAGACGGTGGCTTGAAGGCGGGGATTTGCCAAACAGAAATGAATGGCATAAGTGCCCAGTCCTCCGCCCAGATCAAGCAAGTGGTGTCGCCCCTCAAGATCGATTTGGCGGGCCAGCCGCGGGGCGATCTGCATGGCAAGGTTGAACATGCCCATCAGGAAACTTTCTCGTTGTTCGGCCTCGCCAAAAGAGGACCTCTTTCTAACCGGCCGGCCGGTCACAACTGCTTGAGGCAGTTTTGACCAGGCGGGGACCAGATGATGATGGTGCATGATGATGTGGCCTATATACTCTGCTGATGCCTTGTCCAGAAACTTGCTCGCCTCTGCGGTGTTGCCGTACAGGTCATCGCGCTTGATGAGGAGCCCCATGGCCGTCAGGGCATTGAGTAGTATTCCAACGCCTCTCACATCCGCACCCAATCTTCGAGCCATTTCTTCTCCACGGAGCTGATCATTGCCAATCAGAGAAAAGATTTCAAGGTGCACACCGGTCTGCAGGGTGCATGCTTGCCAATAGTTGCCTGATGTCTTCAGCAGTTTTCCAGGATTCCACAGGTCCTTGTTCAAGACATCTTTCTCCTTTCAGTCCAAAGACAATGCTTCCACAGCCAAGTCTTCTGTCGGAACGCCGGTGAGGGCATGAACCATGTGGACAATGTGTTTTCCGAGGGTCTTAAGGTCGTTTTGTTCAATAGATCGTGCCACCGCAGGATCGCTTACGGAAATGGACAGTTCATGCTTCATTCCGGGCAGTTTTTGCATTAAATGGGTTTTCTCCTTATCGTTCCTGAAAGGCACCGACAGCCTAAAGCTGACATCGTGCCGGCTACCGAGAGTCGTTGTGATTTCGTACACGATCCTTCCCGTGTAATGAGCCCCTGCTCCCACTTTGTTCGATGAAACGTGCTTCAAAGAAACGTAAATCACCCCTGAGGCAACGACCAGACCCGCCAAAACAGCTCCAACAAACAGCTTGTTCTTGGAAACGAGAACAAGGATCTGCCTGAAGATCGATGTTTTTTCGGGCAACGCGTCGGGTTCGCTCACCGTTCCCTCGGCAGGAGGGGCTCCAGCAGGCGGTCCTGTTTTGGAATCCACCTCGAGCGTGTCAAGCTCTATGCCCTTTTTGGTTTCATCTTTGTCTTCCATAGACTATTCAGGCCCCCCGCGACGCTTCCCGGCCTGCCCTGCAAACCGAAAGAGCTTCGCGCAAACGGTTTCAATCTAAACAATTCTACATCCAAAAGGCTAATTTTTCCAGTGTGATATGACGATTAGTATATGAGACCTTTGGAGTTGAATAATCACTGACATTCCATTATCATCGACCTCGACCCAGATGTCAAAAAAATCGACCTGCCATAAATCTGACCCTGTTTCTGTCAAGGAGAAAATACTGGCGAACAGGCAGTCTTTTATCAGCTATAACATCGCCCGATTACGTGCGCTGATTCGCTATTTTCCGAATGAAAAGTTGGAGCTGTTTTATTCCATCCCCCTTCTACTCCACGCAAATTCGCCGGACCTGCCCGGTTACGTCGATCATCCTGAAACGCCCCACGGCGTCTACCGGTTTTTTGACTCCGGTTTCTGGAAGCTTGCCAAGAAGCGGCTCAACATCGAAAGCGAAGCCATGCCATCTTTTATCCTGAGGCGCTCGTGTATTCGGGGACTCTACCTGGTGGGAAATTGTGGGACCTTGGGTCAGACAGACGATTCCGACTTGAATTATTGGGTGGTGATCGACCGGCGCCTGGTCAGCGAGACGCAACAGGGACTCTTGGAGGAAAAACTTGCCAGAATCAAAGATTGGAGTAAAGAGACCTATGACCACAACGTGACTTTTTTTGCCCTGGATGTGGAACAAATGCGCCGGAACGATTTCTCCGGGATGGATAAAGAAGGGGCGGGCGCACTCCAGCAGGGCCTCCTGAAAGAAGAATTCTACCGCACCGTTATCCTGATAGCCGGACAGATTCCATACTGGGCTGTTCTGCCTCCCGGTTTGAAGGATGCTGAATACAAGGCTTGGATAGAGGCCGCTGGCCTGTTGTCCGACCACGATTTCGTGGCGGATGATTATGTGGACCTTGGCAACCTGGTATCCATCACAAACAAGGCGTGCTTGGGCGGCTTGATTTGGGAGATCTCCAGGGCGCAAGACGATCCTGTTGAGGCATTGATCAAGGCATCCCTCATTTGCTACCATCACTTCTTTCAAGAACAGGAAGGGCTTCTTTGTGATTTCGTGAAAAAGATATATCCGGAGAGTCGGTTAGATAGCGACCTTTTGGATCCCTATGTCCACGCCTTTGAAAGTGCTGTCAGGTTCTATGAATCCATCGATGATGAAGAGAGACTGGACTTAATAAGGCAATGCGTTTATCTCCGGTTGGCGGGCTACCCCGTGCCCCGCCCTCTGGATGAAAAGAACGCCAAAGGACTGATGTTGAAGCACTATGTGCGGGCGTGGTCATGGTCTGAGCATCAAAGCAACCGGCTCGGATCGTACGGCGTGTGGACCGAAGATGAAAAACTAAAACTTGAGAATCGAATCACGAGCAACCTTTTCTTTTTGTATGAGCTGGTCTCTCGCAGTGCGGGGAAGCTCGACCCTTTTCCTGGCATGGAGCCCGAGGCCCTGGCCGCATTGAAAAACAGACGCAAAAGCCATTTCAAAACAGAGCCGGGCAAACTTCCTTACGGCTCTTACTCTCTCCGCGCCGAACGGGCCGTGTGTACTTTTCGTGTGGCCCGACGTCAGGATAGCTCCGGTGCTCAGTTGTGGGTGGTCTACCAAGGCTTGACCGGGGATTCCGGGCACGGTGAGGTTCCCCTTTTTGTCTCCCCGGAACTGCTGCGTGTCTTGGGTTGGGTGGTCTTGAATCGACTATGCAAGAATGAACCACAGTCGATCGTGTTTCAAAATATGCGAAGTCTGATGTCAGCGAAACGGGCCCAACAACTCCTTGAAGAACTGATGGGCTTTTTTTCAAACAAAGAATCGTCTGGTCTGAGCTGCCGGGATCCCCACCCCAGGTGGCGAAAGGTGTTTGTGGCCTTAGCCCCGGGCCTTGTCCCGTCCGACAGGGTGCTGCGCTCTATGGATTATTTGGTCCAGAATACATGGGGAGAGATGTTCCTTTTTTCCCTTGACATAGGACATATTGAAAATGACCTTCTGAAATGCTATGAAATAGCAAAGTGCGTATGGCACTACATCCAGGGGACCGTGCCGGGAGAGTCGGAATACCGGATCCATGCAGGCCGAACGCTGCTGGACGGCACAACCATCGGAGCGATCGAAGATTTTATACAATCTTTCCGGGAGGCTGACCATGGGGGTCCAAAGGTTCGAGACGAGCAGAGGACACAAGGCATTCCAAGCGAACGAAAGCGAAGCGGCCCCTTGATTGATTTATTGTGACGCCTGTAGCTGACTAACCTTATGAAAGCGATCTCGTTTCTCCTCGTCGACGATAATTCAGCGGCCCTCCGAGAACTTTCGGACATCCTGACATATCTAGGCCATAAGGACGTTCACAGAGCCGGCAGCGCAAGTGAAGCATGGGCCATGTTAAGAATAAAGAAATTCGACTGTATTATTTCTGCCTGGGAGATGCCGGAGATGTCAGGTCTGGCCCTTCTGAAGGTCGTACGAAATGATGACAAGTACGTCAATTTGCCATTCTTTCTGACCGATTCCGGCTTTACCAAGCCTAAAGTCATTGACGCAGGCCGAGCAGGGGTTTCCTGCCTGATTATTAAACCCTACCAGGCGGAAACCATCAAGAAAAAGATAGCGGGCATGTCGGAAACTGCGAGTGTAAGCGTTTCAACCAAGCTCCAGCTTTCTTTTGACGAGGGGATGAATCTGCTTGAGACCCAGGATTACGAAAATGCCTTGAAGGTATTTGAGAAACTCTTGGAAGAAGGCGAAAGTGCGGAGGTCTATTACAATATCGGCTATATCAAGACGGCAAAGGGAGAGTATGGAGAGGCAATCGAGGCTTTCAGAAAGGCCACTCAGCTTGATCGCCTCTTTGCCAAGGCTTACGAAGGCATGGGGCGTGCGTACAAGGCACTGGGACGACCCAAAGAGGCCGAAGCGTGCCTGAGCCATGCGGCTGAAATCTATCTGAGTAGCGAGAAAGAGGGAGATGCGGAAGGAGTTCTGAACGAAATCCTGGAAGTCAACCCTGATACGATCAATGTTTACAACACCCTGGGGGTTCTCTATCGCAAGAAGGGCGATTTTCAAACCGCCCTGAAACAGTACCAGAAAGCCTTAAGAATCCATCCTGACGAACCCAACATCCATTACAACATTGGCCGTCTCCATGTGGACATGAAGAATATGGAAGCGGCAAAACTCCACTTCAAGAAGGCCTTGGCGTTCGACCCAGGCTTTGAAGAAGCCAAGGAGGTCTTGAACGCCATAGAATTCGGCACACTCTGACCCGGTTTCCATCCATAAATGGCCTTTTCCCCTCTGAGCGGCGTTCTCCGCGGGTTTTCGCCTTCGACGTACGAACAGTACGCCTCGGCGCAAACCCTTGTGCGGCCTTGCTCAGAGAACAAAATGCTCATTTCTGAATTGGAAACCGACGCCTGTGCTCATTGATTGAATAGCGTTTCGTGGATGGGCACGGGCTAATAGAGTACAGATCGCCGTCTTGCGGCACCGATCCATCCCAAAACCCGCCGTTTCACAAGTGGGGTTTTTCGAAGCCGAAAGGTCTGGTTCATCCTGACGAGTGTCGGGAAGAGTTCGTCAGGCTTTTGCTTCCGCAGCTCCTGCACCGAATGGATGCCAGCGCTTTCCAGCAGGCGGGCATTGCCTGACCCCATGTTGACCAGACTTACAAGCTCAAGGCGATCGCGGATGTGATCGCGAAAATGCGGCCGGGTTACGCTTTTTGCCTGATCCCAATCTTGCAGAATCTCTTTGGGGTAGCGCCAGCCCTCCTGGCTCAATGCATTGGCCTCCACGGGGCTGATATCCTCAAGGATCTGCTGGATCGATTCTGAACGACTGTCAACCGTGTGTGTCTTCAGTTTCGCGTATGACCATTCACTCAAGACAAGCCCAAGAACCATCATGAACACGAACACGATTTTGTGGAGCCTGCCGGCCACCTTCGGACTTTCAGCCACCTCCGGGTCCCAGTGGCGGCCGCCGCGGAGCAGGTAGACTGCGTTGATCATGACAAAACACTCCACGCAGAAGGGCGCGAAGCCCAGGAATCCTAAGTAGGGCATTTCGAAGAGTTTGCCTTCAGAGAAGAGAGGGACCGTATACACCCATTTTTCCAAGGACCAGTAATTGCACAACTCCCAATAGCCGCCGCAAAAAATCCCGGCGAGCAACAGACGAACAACCGTGGTCCATTTTCCTTTTGTTGCATCTTTCAGCAAGGAACGCCCCCCCCGCTTCGCGCACAGCGGCTCCAGCAAGAAGACAAGAGCGCCCCACACCAAGGGGAAAAAGTAGTCGGGCCAGGTCAGGGGCAAAACCAGCATGACAAGGCCGATCCATGGGAAGGCCTTGCGCGTTCGATTTCCGAGAGCAAATCGGCTTTTCACCTGCCTGGGGATTTTCATGCGACAAAAGAGCCGGTACACCAGGAACAGACCGGGAAGCACCGTAGCATAGTCCAGATAGGCCTCCACGTGTGACCACAGCTCTTGGGCCGGGACCCCCGCATAGTACCAGTTGTGCAAACGAAGATTCCAGATTTCAAAGAAGAACCAGAAAACAGCAGACCAGAATAGCAGGGAGAGGAACTCACGGGGCCTGACCAGTATGAGCCCTTCGTTCCAACGCCACCAGAGCAGGCCGTCAAGGAAGACGATGAACCCGTACCAGGCAAAGGGGTAGGTGTGGGCGTAAAAGGGAAAGACAAAATGAACGGTGCCCCAGGCGGTCCATATGACGGTTGCCAGGCCGGAAACCATCATCCATTTGCTGGTGGAGCAAGGGGTCATGGGGCAGGGGACGGTCTCTCTTCAAGGAAGGGGAGCCTCTTCTTCTTCCGATAGACCAGGGCCTGACAGCTTGCGATGAGGGTTTGGTTTTCGTCCGTTACCTTAATGTCATAGGTGGCTGTGCGTGCCGTCAGGTTCAATTCTTTTGCCTCTGCCCGCAAACGGGCCCCTGGTGAGGGGGCGGCCATGTACGTGATGTTCATATTGAGGGCCACGGCCATGGTGCCGTGAGAGTTGCCTGCGGTCTCAAAGGCTTCATCAATGAGCCCGAAGATCGCACCGCCATGGGCCATTCCAAAGATATTCTCCACATCCTTTGTGAAGGTCATTTCCACGACGGAATATCCATCGTCCAGCTCGATCAATTCAAGATTCAGCTTCCGGGCAAAGGGTTCTTCATCCACCTGGCGAAAAATCGCTTGCCTGATATCGTCTTCCATGCACCTGGTTCCTCCATGCGCGAGCGGTCTGCTTCCCATGGGGCCCGCGTTATCGGCGCGGCGAGGGACGCTATTGCCAATGAGTCCATTCCGTCCTGTGAGCGGGCAGCTTCCTCACTCCACCACAAATCGGGCAAGATTATTTTTCTGTGGGATATACTCCCCCACGGGCACGAGTTTCTTGTTGAACCTCACGCAGTCCACCATCAGCCGCCACAGGGTCTCCATCATGGTTGTTTCATCTTCATTTTCAGGCGTAAACTCAACGAGGTCTTTGTCGATCGTGATTCTCATGGTAGTCCTCCTTCTCTCATCTTTCTGTGTGGGTAAGGCTTGAAGCCCACCCGACATTCATTGTTTTTGGATGTCCCGTTCGTCCGAGTTAAAAGGCTTCATGGAGCACCTTGATAATCTCCGGGCCGAAGGTCTTCCTTTGCCATACCTTCATGCCGGGTATGGCTTTCAGGCCATGCACACCCCGTGGACTGTCTTGGGCCAGCGCATCAAGTAACACGTTGTTGCAGATCAAACCAGCCTGTATTTCGAGTTCCTTGGCTTTCAGTCCGCGCCAGCGCTTCAGGCGCTTCAAGCGGGCTTGCTTCTCAGGGACCTGAGGGCGTCGGCGGGCTTTGGGATAAGAGGGGAGTCGATCTTCCGGCACCTCAAGACCCTTCTGAATCGCCTCCAGTGCACCATCTGCGTAACGCCTTAAGAAGTCAGCCGGCAAGTGCTGAATCTTCTTCAGGGCGGCACGGTGTGTGGGTTTGGCCCTGACCAGGTCATCAATCAAACGATTTGAAAACAGCCTGAAAGGAGGCCTGTCTTGTTCCATGGCTATGTTCTCGCGAAACAGGAGGATGTTCTCCAGCACAGCGAGATCCCGTGGCGCCATCTTGCCTGCGCCCTTAAATCGTTTGAACAGGGGAGGGCGCTCTGTGAGCGTGCTATCAGCCGTATTGTCTCCGGCCCTGAAGTCCCGCGAGAGGATCTCGCACTCCTCTTGGACCCAGCTGAGCCTTCCCCGGGCTCTTAGTTCCTCCTGCAACTCGCGATAGAGTCTTATGAGGTATGCTGTGTCACGGGCCGCATAGAGCATCATCTCATGCGTGAGAGGCCTTTTTGACCAATTGGCCCTCTGATACTTCTTATCCAGGATGCCGCCAAACCGCTTTTTCACGACAGCCGCCAAAGCAGGCTCGTTCTCCCCTATGAATTGCGAGGCGACCATGGTGTCAAAAAGATTGTTCACCTTCATGGCAAAATCGTGAAAAAGGGATCGAACGTCATAATCAGCGCCATGGAATACTTTCTTGATTTTCCGGTTGGCCAATAAGGGCCGCAGGGGATCCATGGTTTTGATCGCGAGGGGATCAATCACAAAGGCGTTTCGGTTGGTGGAAATCTGGATAAGACATATCTTCGAAAAATAATGATAGAGGGAGTCCGCCTCTGTATCAACGGCCAGGACCTCTTCCCTGCTCAATTGTGTGCATAGAGACTTGAGGTCCGAGAGAGTATGAATCAATCGGAATTCTGGAACCATGGGCTGCATCCTGTCGTGCCCTTTGCTATCGCAGTTTTTGAAAAAAATCAATGTGCGTTCAATGATGGAGGGTTCAGTTCCTTTTTCCTGGAGTCCTTATCATCCAAGATAATTTGATTTCTACTAACTCTGCCCTGGAATGAAAGCCATTCATGATCGTAGTGCTTGAACCGCAAAGATGGACTACTATTGCCTTTGAGGACTTTTAGCCATGTTGTTTATGCAACATTGGGGTTGCCCCTTGTTGTAAACACCTTGCTTTGTTATGATGTGTATGAAGGGCGGAGGTCACTGCCCAAAGACCGTAAGACCAGTGAACCGCGAAAGCGAGCGCATTCCCCGCTGCTTGCGGCGGGGTTAGCGAGCGAATCTGAAAAGGAAAAACTTCCTTACGGTGAAGATTCCCCGTGGCTTGCCGCGGGGAGGCTTCAATACAAAGATAAGGCTTCAGCGAACTGATCGGGCAAAGCCGTACAGCTGCTTTGCATTCACTGTCGCGGGATACAAGACGGAATACAAGCATGAGTGTTCGTGATCGCAATCACGTAAAACATGGGATAGATCCAACGGTAACGAGTCAGACACCGTCAGCCGAAGATGGGGTTGACATCACCCTGATCCGATGGATGCTGTCCTTGAGCCCGAGACAAAGACTATTGGTCTTACAGAGTAACGTTAAATCTATTCTGAGGCTGCGCAATGTCCGCAGAACCTAATTTCGAGGCGATTTTGAAGGCGCTGGCCGGTGCGAAGGTGGAGTTTATCGTCGTGGGTGGAGTTTGCGCCGTGCTCCAGGGGGTGCCGATTGCGACGTTCGATCTCGACCTGGTGTATTCGCGGGCCGGCCAGAACCTCGACCGGCTGGAAAGAGTGCTGCGAGATGAGGAAGCGTTTTACCGTGAGAAGCCAGAGGTCTTTCCAGATGCCTCTCGACTTGACAGCCCCGGGCACCACCTGCTGATGACGAAGTTCGGCCCGCTGGACCTGCTAGGAAGTGTGGTCGGCGGCGAGGGATATCAAGAGTTGTTGGAGCATACTGAGCAGGTAGACCTTGGTGGAGGGGCCCGCGTTAACATCCTGGATTTGCCCACTTTGATTCATTTGAAGGAACTGCTGGGACGTGATCGAGACAGGGCGGTTCTCCCAATCCTTAGGAGAACGCTCGAGGAGCGTGGCGGACGCTAGAGTGGCCGGAGATTCGCTCGCTAACCCCTCCGCAAGCAGCGGGGGATGCGCTCGCTTTCGCGGTTCAAATGACTATTTCTCATATTCAAGGTATTTTTCAGGCTCATCAGAAAATTTTTCTTTACATCCCACCGCGCAGAAATAATAGGTCCTCCCTTTGTATTCGTATGTTGCCGCTGCCTTCTTTTCATCGACTTCCATTTTGCACACAGGATCGATCGCCATGGTCATCACCTCCTTTTGGTATCAGTTTAGCCTATTCAAAAAAACGTGTGTGACAAAGCTATACGGGCAATTCGATTCTAAAGCGAGGCACTGTTTGAGCGCGGTAGTGAGCGTTAAGAAAGAACAGCAAAGTGGCAAGTTTCTCCACAGGTCGAATGGTATCTGCGTGTTGTCAATTCTATTTGCGAGCTTCACCCCTGTTCTTTCTCTACGCTCACTTGCGCGCGAGTTTGACACGCTTTAGAATCGGATCGCCCGTATACGGATAACATTTTCACAGGGCTAAAATGTTACTCCTTTTGCAGTTGTTATTGACTGACCGTCACCGCGGGCGGTCTGAACCGCCTTAGCCTCAAGGCATTACTCACCACGGTTACTGAAGAAAGCCCCATCGCAGCCGCCGCAAAAATGGGGTTGAGCAGGATTCCGAAGAAGGGGAAGAGCACGCCCGCGGCTACGGGGATCAGGATGGTGTTGTACGCAAAGGCCCAGAAGAGGTTCTCCTTGATGTTTCGAACAGTGGCCCTGCTCAAGGCGATGGCAATCACCACCCCCGTAAGATCACCGCTGATCAGGGTGATATCCGCGGATTCCATGGCCACGTCCGTCCCCGTACCAATAGCAATGCCAACATCGGCTTGCACCAAGGCGGGCGCATCATTGATCCCGTCACCGACCATGGCTACCTTATTGCCCTCGACCTGAAGTGTTTTGACCTGTTCCGCCTTCTTCTCCGGCAGGACCTCGGCCAGAACACGATCAACTCCGACCTGCCTGGCAATGGCCTCAGCCGTTCTTTGATTGTCCCCGGTCAACATGACGACTTCCAAGCCGAGGTGTCGCAAGGCCGCAATGGCGGCCTTGGAGTTCTCCTTCAAAGTATCGGCCACGGCGATAATACCGGCGAGTTTTCCATCCACGGCCACGAACATGGGGGTCTTTCCTTCACGGGAAAGTTCTTCAGCCCGTTGTTCCATGTTGTCTAGAGAGATGGCTCTGTCCTTCATCAATCTGATGTTTCCCAACAAGACCCGCTTGTTCTCGATGGTCGCCTCAATCCCATGACCGGGGATGGCGTTAAAGTCCGTGGAAGCCATGACTTCAATTTGTTCTTTCACGGCTTGGTTAACAATGGCTTCTCCGAGGGGGTGCTCCGAACCCTTTTCCGCCGAGGCGGCCAGTTGCAGGACTTCGCCTCGTTGAACTCCCCCCGCCTCCACCACATCCGTGACCGAGGGCTCTCCCTTGGTGATGGTACCGGTCTTGTCCAGGACGATGGCATTGAGTTTGTGGGCCATTTCGAGCGCCTCGCCGCCCCGGATGAGGACCCCGTGTTCTGCCCCTTTCCCCGTGCCCACCATGATCGAAGTGGGGGTCGCTAGGCCCAGGGCGCACGGGCAGGCAATGATCATGACCGCCACGAAATTGAGCACCGCATAGGTCAGTGCCGGCGCCGGACCGAAGACATACCAGATGATGAAGGTCAGCACGGCGATCCCGATAACAGCCGGGACGAAGTAACTGGCGATGACGTCGGCGAGTCTCGCGATAGGGGGCTTGGAACCCTGGGCTTCCTGTACCATCTGGATGATCTGGGCCAGCATGGTGTCCCTGCCAACCTTGGTGGCCTTGAGTTTAAAGCTGCCCGTCTTGTTCAGGGTGGCTCCGATGATATCGTCGCCCGCAGTCTTTTCCACGGGAATCGATTCGCCCGTCACCATGGACTCGTCCACGGCCGAATGACCCTCCAGAATGACTCCGTCCACCGGGATCTTTTCGCCTGGACGGACGATCACGGCATCGCCGATCTGAACCTCCTCGATCGGGATCTCGGTTTCCCGGCCGTCCCGGATGACTATGGCCGTCTTGGCCTGAAGGCCCATCAATTTCTTGATCGCCTCTGATGTCTGGCCCTTGGCCCTTGCTTCGAGCAGGCGGCCTAACAGAATCAGGACGATAATGGCTCCGGCCGTGTCGAAGTATACGTCAGGCAACAGGCCTTTGGCGGCGAACATCCACGGGAAAAAGGTAGCCAGAACACTGTAGAGATAGGCGGCTGAAGTCCCCACGGCAATCAGGGTGTTCATGTTGCTGGTCTTGTGTTTGGCTGCCGACCAGGCGCCTTTGTAAAACTGCCATCCAACCCAGAACTGAACCGGGGTCTGAAAAACGAGTTGAATGAAGAAACCGGTCTGCTTGCTCATCGCCCATATTCTGGAAAGACCTAATTTATCCCAGTGCACCAGGATAAACAGGGGAATCACCAGGATCAGACCGACCGTAAACTTATGCTTCAGTTTTTTAAACTCGGCTTGCCTCGCGGCCTTTTCCTCCTCGACCGCATCACCTTCTTCGACCTCGAGGATTTTGTAACCTGCGGCCTCCACGGCTTTGGACAGGTCCCTGATCGTCACCTGCCCCGAAATATACTCCACGGTGGCCTTCTCCGTGGCGAAGTTGACATCGGCCCGGATGACCCCAGGTACACCACCTAGGGCTTTCTGGACCTTCTCCACGCAGGAGGCGCATGACATCCCCTGTACGGGCAATGTCACCTTCTCGCTCCCGGCCTCATAGCCCAGATCCTGGATGGTTCGGATGACATCGCCCACGTGGACCTGGTTTGTATCAAGGGTGATGGCCGCCCTTTCCGTGGCGAAATTCACCTTGGCGTCGATAACGCCGCTCAGTTCGGAGAGGCCCTTTTCGATCTTGGCCACACAGCTGGCGCAGCTGATGCCCTTGATGGGAAGATCCAACTTTTCTCCCGCCTTCACCGGGACGTCCTGCATGGCTTCAGGTCGCCGGTCTTCCTGAGCTGGTGCGACCTTCTCATTGCCTATGATGTATTTTTGAGGATCTTGCTCGAATTTTTCCTTGCAGGTCTCCGCGCAGAAGAAATAGGTCTTCCCTTGATATTCCAACGTGGCCGCTGCCGAGTCTTCAACAACGTCCATGCCACAAACCAAATCTCTTGCCATGTCTATATCTCCCTTTGAAGACCTATTTCCGATTCATGAAAGAAATTCGGATCAGCTCCAAAAGAGTTGGTAGGATCATAAGGATTGAAGCCTCCCCGCGGCAAGCCACGGGGAGGCTTCACCGTAAGGAAGTTTTTCATTTTCAGATTCGCTCGCTAACCCCGCCGCAAGCAGCGGGGAGTGCGCTCGCTTTCGCGGTTCAAGGATTCGAGGGTTCAAGTAAAATGCTTAAGAACCCATTAATCAATACATGGACGGTGAGGTCCACAAGAGGGCCACAACCTGCCATATTTTTTACCCCTAAAGAAAACCGATGATATCCCGACGAGTCGGGACGTTTTTGAGAGTTCAAACCAATTGACTGAAGCTTGAGCCTTGGCGCCTTGCATGACGCCACCGTCGACTTTTGCAAGATTAAGGTAGTTACTCACTGGCGGCTCTGTCCATTCTTTTCAACAACTCATCTGCTTCCAGAAAGCCCAGCACTGTCAGGCTGCGAAATTCTTTGCCCTTGGGACTGAAAAAGAGCGTGGCGGGAAACCCTGTAACCTTAAATCTTTTTATCAGGCCCTGTGATGCTTTGTCACGAGAAGTACAGTCAACCCTGACCATTGTGAACGCCTTTGACTTTTCCACCACCCTGTCGTCATCAAATGTCTTGCGCTCCAATTCTTTGCATGCGGCACACCAATCGGCGTAGAATTCCATGAGGATGGGTCTATGTTTTTCTTGCAACTGCTCAATCGATTGGTTCGTGTAGTGCACCCAATCAATGGCTTCGACTGCTGGATGGATAGCGCGCTCCACAAGGAAGGCCCCTCCAAAGATAAGCAAACAACCCAAGATGGCACGCATGGCCTTAAACGTTCGGCCATAACCCTCTTGGTGTTCCAGGAAACCGAGTAATAGTCCGCCAAAGATCCCGAGCACACCCAGATAGAAACCCTGCTGGTCATCGATCAGTTTCCCTTGGGGAACCAGGAAATAGATGGCCACGCCAATCAAAAGAACGCCAAAGAGCTTTCGTATCCAGACCATCCATACGCCCGATTTCGGCATGCGGCTCACAAGCCCGGAAGACATGGCCAGCAGGAGGTAAGGCAGTCCCAACCCGAGGCCCATGACGAAGAAGAGCAGCGTCCCTTTTGCCACAATCCCCAGCTTGGCCACGACGCCGACCAGTCCTACGATGATACCCGCGGCGCAGGGAGCAATAACCACACCGGCTGTCAACCCCATGATTAAAGAGCCTATCGAGCCTTGGCGCGATTTGCCAAATCTTGTCATCACAGACGAAGGGACGCTGAGTTCAAAAGCGCCGAACATGCCGGCCGCCATGCAAAGGATCATGATGCTGATGAGAACAACAAACCAGGGATTCTGAAACAAAAAACCCCATTGCCTCCCGGCCAGAGCAGAGACCAGCCCCAGAACAGAGAAGACGACGGCAATTCCGACTACGTAGTATGACGCCAGGACAAAGATGCGGGATCTTCTTTGCTCGCTTTGAGCCGCAAAGAAGGCGACAGTTATGGGAATGACCGGGTAGACACAAGGGGTTAAGTTTAAGGCGAGTCCAAAGAGGAAAAACGCGATGACAGCGTAACCAAGCCCTCTCTCGATAACCTTTTTGGCGTGAATCTCATCAGAGGTAAAAGAGCTTTTTTGTTGGAAGACATGTCCGTTGATCAGCTTAACCGGCTCGCTTGTCTTAACAACCCTTAAAGGTATCTCAAACCTGAGAGCCGTTGGCATGAAACAACTTTGATCATTGCAGGCCTGATAATTCAGTACGCCGGATATCTGTATATCTCCCGGAGAAATATCTTCAGAAAGTCGGCCCCGAGAAAAGATTTCAACGTTGCCAGCATAAACGGCCATCTTCTTATTGGAAAAGGAAAACGATTTGTACTGGGGTTCTGGATAATCCACGGGATCAAAGGCCACGTCCTTGCTCTCGTCGAACTGGACCGCCGTTGGAACAAGAAATTCATCCATTGGACGGTGGCTATTGATGTGAAAACCTGGTTTTACGCTCCCAACAATGGCCACCTGAAAGGATTGTCCGGGATGGATCTGCAGGTGGGACGCATAGGCTTCAACCTCCACCACATTGGAGTCTTTGGAAGCCTGTCCGAATGATGTAACCACTGTAACCACGGACAAGCATAGTAGTAATACAATGACTTCCCCAAATAAGGCGAGTCTGGCTGTTGGTCTCGTTGCGGTCACCGGGCAGTAAGTCCTTTTGATTGAGGGTAGCTTGCTCTTGATCGACTTCGTTGTCGATAGGACGCCGCGAAGCGGCATAAGCCAGTCAAGGGCGACGATCCCAGCCAAAAAGTTCCATCATGGCCCTTTTCTAATGCCCCTCTTAACTCCCCCAGCATGTATGCCTACCGTGCCTCCCCGATCTCGGGCGCTTGTCTTATTCTATCAAAATAAAGTCTTGTAGCGCCCAGGGTCGCAAAAGGCAGGATCACAAGGCCCACGAAGGGGATGAGAAGCGGGCACCCAAACCCCAGAAAAAAGGCCTTATGGCGCCACAGAGCCTTGATCCGGTCTTTGAGGAGAGGACAGTCTTTAGCCAGGGAGAAATCTATATAATCCCACGCAATGAATATGGCAGCAGCCAGAAAGCCCAATAGCGCGCCAATGATAGGAATCAAAAGCAGAAGCAAGGGGATCACCAACATCACCGCGGCCTTCTTGACTTCTTCTTTTATGACCGCAAGCATGCCCTTTTCAGGGGTCCTTGTTTGCGCTGCGTAGGCATCGGGGTGGTAGGTCCGCTGGTACTTTGTGACAAGATGATCATAAAACGGCGAGGCCAAAATGTTGGAAATGACGATGAAGGTATAGAACATGACGACCAGGACCATCACATAGAGAAAAACTTTAACAAAGTGCATATAGGCCCAGTAGAGCCATCCCACATACCGGGAGGATTCGCCGTTTTCCAGGTGCCAGAGCATGCGCAGGAGATCATCGGCATGGAGGGTAAACAGGTAAAAGGCAAAGATATAAAGAGACAGTGCTATCACAAAAGGCAGGGCGGAAAGGGCCAGGAAGGAAAGGTGCTGAAAGCCAAACCGGATGCCCTTAACATGGAACTTCCAACCTTCAGAAAAGGCCCTGAATGCTTGAAACATACTCGCCCTCCAAGTGGCGCTTTTTCAATCACGTCATATGAACAACACTTCATGGCTACCAAACAAAGAGCAATGTGAAACCGCCCGACCAGAGGTCCGGGCTTGCGGGAAGCAGGCCGGTCAAGAAACTGTCAGCCCCTGGGATGATACTGGGTATGGACAGCCTTGAGCCGTTCCCGGGCAACGTGCGTGTAGATTTGCGTGGTACTGATATCCACATGCCCCAGCATGACCTGGATGGACCGGAGGTCAGCCCCGCGTTCCAAGAGATGACTGGCAAAGGAATGGCGAAGGGTGTGCGGGGTAACATGGTGAAAAATATGGGCCTTCCAGGCGTATTGTTTGAAGCGCTTCCAGAAGCCTTGTCGCGTCATGGATTTCCCTGAGCGGGTCACAAAAAGATAGGGGCTTGGTCTGCCTTTCAAAAGGGCAGGGCGCCCTGACGCAAGGTAGGCATCAAGCTTCTTTCTGGCCGCCTGGCCGATAGGCACCACGCGTTCTCTTGATCCCTTGCCGAGCACCCTGACAAAGCAGGCCTCCAGATCAACGGACGTGATCCCCACGGTAACCAGTTCGGAAATCCTGAGGCCGGCCGCGTAAAGGAGTTCCAGCATGGCCCCGTCTCGCAATCCCAAGGGCTTTGAGGGGTCCGGGGTGTCCAGAAGCCGTACCACCTCCTCTATCTTCAAGACGTCGGGTAGTTTTCGGCCTGCCTTTGGCAGATCCACCAGCTTGGCAGGGTTGGTCTTCAGTATTTTTTCCTGAACCAAGAATCGATAAAACCCTCGAAGGGTGACCAGGTGTCTTGCCCTACTCCTGGAGGCAAGGCCCTTGTCTCTCAATGCAATCAAGTGTTTCAAGACAACGGCTGTGTCCGAGTCGGCCAGATTAGCGATGCCGTTTGCCTTGAGGAAGTCCAGATAAAGGCTCAGGTCGGCGCTGTAAGAGGTAATCGTATTTTCAGAAAGCCCCTTTTCCACCACCAGGTAGTTCATGAAGCGATCTGCCAGCTCATCCATGGTGTTCTTGCGCAAGCCCTCAGCCTCTGGGGACGCCCGCATGGTATCACAAAGGACAACGGTTCAAGACAACGGCTCCGCCTGCCTCTATCACGACCATGTTTTCAAGCCGCACGCCTCCCCATTCGGGTATATAAATCCCGGGTTCAACGGTGGTGACCATGCCCACTTCCAGATTCGTCGGTCGGACAGGGCTCAAATGGGGCTTCTCATGGGTGGCCAGTCCCACCCCGTGTCCGAGCCCATGGCCAAACCGGTCGCCAAAGCCTTTGGCAGCAATATGGTCTCGGGCAATCTTGTCTACGGCCTGGGTGCTGATCCCGGCCCTCATGGCCTCAATAGCCATGGATTGAGCGTCCCGCACGACTTGATAGACCCTTTTGAAGCGCGAATCAGGCTCACCCAGGACAATGGTGCGTGATATATCTGAACAGTATCCGTCAATCCGGCTGCCCCAGTCAAAGAGGATGGGTTCACCCCGTCCTGCCGGTCGATCTGTGGGAACGGCGTGGGGCAGGGCGGCGTTAGGCCCAGAGGCGACAATCGGGGGGAAGGCAACAGACTCCGCCCCCCTTTGCCGCAGGCCTTTTTCCAGGGTCCAGGCCAGGGATTTTTCAGAGATCCCTGCAGAGAGGTCCTCACGCATGGTTTCGAAAACCGATTCGGAAAGGGCGAGGGATCGGCGTATCGCGTCAATCTCTTGAGGCTCTTTGATCACGCGAAGCGCTTCCACCACGCCTTCGGTGGGGATCATGGAAACAGCAAGATCCTGCTCTTTCAGGTGTTTTTCAAACCGCTGAAACTGAAGATACGACAGTCGTGTACTCTCAAAACCGAGGCGCCCGGTATGAAGGGCTTTCAGGATTTCAGGCAGGGCCTCGGCCAGGCCCTTGTTGTAGCAATAGACCTCGAATTCCGGGGCCTCCATGCATGCCTGCGTCTCATATCGAGAGTCAGTGGCCAGCATCTGCCTATCAGGCGTAATAAACAGGGCACCGGCAGATTCGTCGCACTGGCCGTCCTCGCCGCTGAAGCCGCTCAGGTAACGGCGGTTTTCCGCCTGGAGGACGAGGAACGTATCAAGTCCCTGATCCTCGAGCTTGCCTCTCAGTTTTGCCAGCCGACGCCTAATGATTTCTCCCATGATGGCTGGAAAGTAACAGAACGTTTTGCACCGTGTCAACCTCGAGCCACCGCTCCTCGCCACAAAAAAGCGTAACTTCTCAATAAGTTCTGGGAAATCTGCTGAGATGAAGTCCGCCGGCAGGCAATTAAATTTGAAAACGTCTGAAACTCGCTATAAGTGAGCCTAAAGAAAAAGGGTATTGATGACGTTAAGAACCGGTCCTTAGACTTGAACCGTAAAAGCGAGCGCATTCCCCGTAGATTGCTACAGGGAGCTTCAAATTCATAAGCCTTCAAAACAGGATCAGAAAGACCCCCTTTTTTCTTAAGGCTCACTAACGCGCTCAGACAGTCAGACATTTCCAAATTTAACTACCTGTCGCCCCAGGTTATTGAGAAGCTACAAAAGAACTTGACAAGGCGCGGATTTTAATAATAATTCGTGCGGCGATGGACTCTAAAAGCAAAGACAAACTTGACAGGCTCATTCAAGAAGGGGCCACGATACCCGGCCCGGAGGGTGTCCTGATCGGTGATGAGGTTCGTTTGAACCGCATTGCAGGCAAAGGGGTTGTCATTTATCCGGGCTGTAAGATCTTTGGTGAAAAGACCCTGATCATGCCGGGTGTCAAACTGGGCTATGAGGGGCCCGTGACCGTGGATGATTGCCAGATCGGCCGGGACGTGGAATTGAGAGGCGGGTTCTTTCGACAATCTGTCTTTCTTGAAAAGGTCCATATGGGCTCGGGGGCGCAGGTCAGGGAAGGGTGCATCCTGGAAGAGCAGGCGTCCGGGGCGCACAGCGTGGGACTCAAGCAGACCATTTTGTTTCCTTTCGTCACGCTCGGAAGCCTGGTCAACTTTTGCGATTGCCTCATGGCAGGGGGAACCAGCCGGAAGAACCACAGCGAGGTAGGCAGCTCTTACGTCCATTTCAACTATTCCGTCAATCAGGACAAGGCCACGCCTTCCTTGATGGGCGATGTGCCTCGGGGTGTGATGCTGAATCAACCCCCTATCTTTCTCGGGGGCCAGGGCGGACTCGTGGGGCCCGTGCGCCTGGAATACGGGACGGTCATTGCCGCAGGGGTGGTTTGTCGGAGTGACCTGGCTGAAAGCGGCAAACTGGTGCTGGCCCAGGGCCCGCCTCCAGACGGGGTTGAACCCACCGGTCGGGTCGCCGATTTTCATCCGAGCGTGTACAGGTCCGTGAAGCGGCGGGTCATTAACAACGTCCATTACCTGGCCAACCTCGCCGCCCTGAGGCAATGGTATGTGAAGGTTCGTCCCCTGTTTTTCGGGGGCAGCCCCATGGGCGAGATGCTCCATGCAGGGGTCTTGGAAAAGCTCGACATGGCCGTCAGGGAGCGGGTCGAGCGGTTCAAGGCACTGGCTCAAAAGATGCCCGAATCAGTTGAAAGGTATCGACAGATCACGAAAGAGCCCCCCAACGAGAAGCTCCTGAGACAAAAACAAGAGCTGTTTCAAAGGTGGCAGGACCTGGAGGCTGTCTTTGAAGGCCACCTGGAAGACCCGGGGGATCCTTCCCTGCGAGAGCCTTTCCTGGAAGCGCTAACCAGACAGATCAGCGAAGCAGGGGCTGACTACCTGGCCGTCATCCAGGGGTTGGACGCGGCCTGGTCTGCCAATGGGACCAAATGGCTTCAGGGGATCGTGGATGCCATAAACGAAGAGGCCCTCCAGGTCGCGCCTTCCTTCAAATATGAGTAGGATATAGTCGGAAATAGCGGCATATTATATGGCATAGTTAAAGTGATATATTAGACATATTTCAGGAAGGAGACATGGGCAAGCTATTCGGAACAGATGGCATCAGGGGGGTGGCCAATCAATACCCCATCACGGCCGAGATGGCCTTGAAGATAGGGCGGGCCACTGCCCATGTGTTTAAACAGGAGGGTCAAAAGGCACGAATTATTATCGGAAAAGATACCCGCCTATCGGGTGATATGCTTGAGCATGCCCTGGTGGCCGGGATCTGTTCCGCAGGTGCCGACGCCCTGTTGGCCGGGGTCCTGCCTACCCCAGGAGTCGCTTTCATCGCGAGGCATATGGGCCTTGATGCCGGTATCATGATCTCGGCCTCGCATAACCCCTTTCACGACAATGGGATCAAGATCTTCCGGGCAGACGGGTTCAAGCTTTCAGATGAAACAGAGCTGGAGATCGAAGACCTTGTTCTCGGCAACCACATGGCGGTGTCGTCCAATACGCCTCGGGCTGTGGGTAGAGCCTGTCCCGTCACGGATGCTTGTGGACGCTATGTGAGTTTCTTGAAACACGAAGTGAGCGAGGATTTGGTCCTGCGAGGATTGGACGTGATCCTGGACTGCGCCAACGGCGCCACCTTGCAGGCCGCTCCCGCTATATTCTCGGAGCTTGGGGCCAAGGTGAAGACCCTGTGCGTCGAGGCTGACGGAAGCAATATCAACCTGAACTGTGGGTCTGAACACGTGGAAGCACTGGCCGATGAGGTTGTCAAGACCGGGGCGCATGTGGGATTCGCCTTTGACGGCGACGGAGACCGGGTCATTGCAGTCGATGAGAAGGGCGGTCGTTTGGGGGGCGACCAGATGCTGGCCATTTGCGCGAAGGTCATGAAAGACGAGGGCCGCCTGGCCAACAACGTGGTGGTAAGCACGGTGATGAGCAATCTTGGCCTGGGGCTTGCCCTGAAGGGGTTGGGGATTGAGCATGTGACAACCCGGGTGGGAGACCGGCATGTCTTGAAAGAGATGCTGGCTCGGGGGGCATGCATTGGCGGAGAGAACTCCGGCCACATGATATTCCTGGACCACCACACGACCGGAGATGGGATCTTGACCGCCCTGAACGTCATCAAGGCCATGAGAAGGACGGGAGAGCGCCTTTCAGAGCTCTCCAAGATCATGAAGGTCTTTCCTCAGGGCCTGATCAACGTAACGGTGAAAAATAAACCGGCCATTGAAACAGTCCCTGAAATCGTCGCTGCTGTTGAACAAGCAGAAAAGGCCCTGGCAGATGAGGGCAGGGTGCTGGTCCGGTATTCCGGCACCCAGTCCATGTGCCGTGTCATGGTGGAAGCACCCAGCCACGAGGAGACGGAGAAGTACTGTAAGCAGATTGCGGCGGTGGTAAGGCAGTCGCTCGCTTAGCAGCCCGTGGCCTGCAGGGTTGACCTTATGAGCGGCCTGGCGAGGATCTCACTCCACGTCCGTGGCCAGTTTGTCGAGTTGCTCCTTGGTAAGGGGCTTACCATAGGCCGCAAACTGGACCTTGGCCTTCTCGCCGTCTTTGATCGGTACCCATTTGTTCTCACCGATCTTGTTTAGGTAAACCCATTGCAGCTTGTCGGGGATAAGAGGGACCACCCCTTTCCACGGCGCCACCTTCCCGTTCTTGAAATCCATGACAGGCACCGTATGGCCTTTTTCAATTTGAAGCACGGCTTTGTTCCGATGACAGTCTTTGCACGATCGGCCTTCCGGAGACACGGAATGCGTAAAATAAGGGACATAGGCAATGAATTTCTTGTCCTGATAAACGAGCGTCATAACACTGCCGGAAGTCACCTGCCCGTTGTAATTCATCAGTAATAGCCAATCCTTGACCGGGACAAAATTTCCTTTCTTGCCGGTCTTAAGTGCCGAATCGAAGTGACAATTGTAACAGACCATGGTGTTGGTAACATGGCAGGCCGAACAGTTCAGCTTGTCTCCGTGGGTCTTGTGACTGGCCGTATTCGGATCGAACACGGGAGACGGCTTTTTCTGATAGACATGGCATCCCTTGCAAGAGGCGCAAACGCCTTTGGGATAAGGATGTCTCATGGAAGGCTTGAAACGGCCATCGCCGTGAACATCGCACTGGTAATGACAATCGGCACAGACCATGTCTGCGGCGATGTGAACATCCAGGTCGTCCGTGGCCTTATCAAATTTGAAGGTAAGCCCCTCGCGGCTGTGACATTTCATGCAGGTGTTCATGTCTTTTGTCTTCTTTTTCGAAAATTGCATGGCCGGGCCGTTTTGAATGGCATGGCAGTCGTCACAGCTTCTGACGTGGCAACTCTTGCAGTCCAACTGGTTGTACGGGATGTTGGTGATGCTCATAAACCCATTGGGTTCCTCGTACCAATAACGCATGCCATTTCCGGTAAAGTGCAAGCTCTCGTTGTAAAAGGACCACAGACAGGGGCATGGCGGCTCTGTCGCCCTGGACGAGGTACATGTCACCAACGACAATGCCAGGGCTAAGATCATGACGACCATGACCTTCTCGATGTGTTTCATTGGGGCCTCCTTGGGTCCGTACGGGTTCTCGTATATCAGTGCAACGTGACTTTCCAAATGACTGGTTACCACAGGTGAAATCCCGGGTCAATGCAACACAGATTGAACCGCGAAAGCGAGCGCATTCCCCGTGGCTTGCCGCGGGGAGGCTTCAATCTTACATCGAGAGACCAAGAAAGTGAAGTGCCGTTGACCGCCATCTCACGACGTGCTATGTGCGGCTGTGAACCGCAAAAGCGAGCGCATTCCCCGTAGCTTACTGCGGGGTTAGCGAGCGTATCCAAAAAAAGTGAAGCCTCTCCCGTCCTAAAGGGCGGGGCTTCCCGGTGAGGAAGAAAATCAGTTTTTTTATAGCCGGTCAGCGTTCCTTACGGTCGAAGATTCCCTGTAGCTTGCTACAGGAAGCTTCAATCCTTCAAGTTTGCGGAACAGGCCGTTGTTGGCCGTGAGGTCAACGAACAGGGAGTTCTCCAGTGGGCAATAACACATTGACGTCAAGGCTGAGAGACTATCCTCTTGAGAACATATTTAAAGCGGTCCTCAAGAACGGGGGCGCGTTTGCTGATCTGTATCACGAGTCGAGCCGGACCCATTCCATCGTGTGTGATGACAACAAGATCGAAAAAGTCATGACAGGTACGGATGCGGGCGTGGGCCTTCGAGCGATCAGCCACTTCAAGACTTCTTACGCCTATGGAAACCGCTGCTCTGACAAAGACGTCCTGGCTCTTGCAGGCGATCTGGCAGGTGCCGTAAAGGGCGATTCGGGGGGAGCTGTGGCAAAGACGTATCCCTTGGAGCCCAGGGTGATCCTTCCCGTGAGCCTTTCTCCTGAGACCATTGAGACGGCAAAGAAGGTCGCCGTGGTCCGCGAGGCCAATGCAGCAGCCCGTGCAATCGACTCTCGCGTAAGACAGGTGAAGGTCGTTTACAGCGATAAACATCAAAAGGTTGCCATGGCCAATTCACAAGGGCTCGTGGTGGAGGAAGATCGTACCTACACGCTGCTTGCCGTTCAGGTGGTGGCCGCTGGAAAGGACCTTATTCAGACGGGATACGAGCCGGCTGGGGGGCTGATGGGCTTTGAACTATTCGATGAGGTGGACCCCGTTCAGGTGGCTGAAACAGCGGCTCGTCGGGCGATACAGGCCCTGGAGGCCAGGGAGGCCCCGAGGGGCGTGATGCCGGTGATCCTATCGAGCGAGGCCGGCGGGACCATGATCCATGAGGCCGTGGGTCACGGCCTGGAGGCGGATCTGGCGCTTGAGGGGCTTTCCGTTTACAGCAACCGTATTGGTGAGACGGTGGCATCTCCGCTGGTCACCGTGGTCGATGATGCCACGCTGATCCAAAAGCGGGGCTCTTACGGTTATGATGACGAAGGGGTTCCTGCACAAAAAACCGTCCTTATAGAAAACGGCATACTGAAAGGTTATCTCTGCGACCGGCTCTATGCCATGAAGTACAAGGGCATGTCCACGGGCAATGGCCGGCGCCAGTCTTACAAGCACCATCCCATTGTGCGCATGTCAAACACCATGATTACTGCTGGGGAAGAGGACCCTGACGCCATCCTGCGAAGCACCCCCGAAGGCGTGCTGGTCAAGCAGATGGGGGGCGGGCAGGTCAATACGGTGAATGGCGATTTTGTCTTTCAGGTCAGTGAGGGGTATCTGATCCGAAACGGGCAGGTAGGCGATCCCATTCGTGGCGCCACCCTCACGGGCAACGGCCCAAAGGTGCTTGAATCGATCGATCGTATCGGAAAGGACCTTGGATTCGGGATCGGCACCTGTGGCAAGGATGGTCAGGGGGTCCCGGTAGGTGATGCGCAGCCCACACTTCGAATCCCCGAGATTATTGTCGGCGGCACGTCTCAGGAATAGTCGTGGATGTCTCAGACCAGGGCGCCCCAGTTGCGTCAAGTCTTGATCTGCACGGAATCTTATTCCTTACAACAACCCCTATCTCAATAGCCAAGTTAAAATAGTGAGAACGGAGGGCAAGGGGGTCACCCAAGTCCCAAGTTCACTGGATTGATTGCCAGATGCAAATACATTTGCATCTGGTAGCACTATATGCAATGCTGTTGGTCATGATAAACAGAACCTACTGGCTCCGAAGGGTTGAAAAGGCGTGGCACCGTTCCGTGGTCTGGCTATCCGGGGTGCGTCGGGTTGGTAAGACTTGCCTTTGCCAAAGCCTTCCCGATGTGCGGTATTTCGACTGCGAGCTCCCCAGAATCAGGCGATTCATGGCGGATCATCAGGCTTTTCTGGAAGATTGTAGAGGGAGTCGAGTCGTTCTGGATGAGGTCCACCGCCTGGACAATCCGTCCGAGCTTCTGAAGATAGCGGCAGATCATTATCCCGATGTCAGAATTCTCGCCACCGGCTCTTCCACCCTGGGGGCCTCTGCCAGGTTTCGGGACACACTGGCTGGACGCAAGGCAGAGTTGTGGTTAACGCCTATGATCGGCGCCGATCTGGTGGACTTCGCACAGACCGATCTGGAACACCGTTTCTTGCACGGCGGCCTCCCTCCTTTCTTTCTTGAGAAGGATCTGCCCGAGCGGGAGTTTCAGGAATGGATGGATGCCTACTGGGCGAAAGACATCCAGGAGCTATTTCGTCTGGAACGGCGCTATTCCTTCCAGAAGTTTGCCGAGCTGTTGATGGCGCAAAGCGGGGGCGTCTTTGAAGCCACCCGCTTTGCCCGTCCGTGCGAGGTTAGTCGTACAACGATAAGCAATTATCTGGCTGTGTTGGAAGCGACATTTGTGGTGCATGTGCTGCGTCCGTTCAGCACACACAGGCCCACCGAAATCGTATCGGCTCCAAAAGTATACGCTTTTGATACCGGATTCATGTGTTATCACAGGGGTTGGAATGCACTTCGCCGGGAAGACCTGGGACTGCTCTGGGAGCATTTCGTGCTGAACGAAATCCACGGGCAGTTGCAGACCCGACAAATCAACTATTGGCGTGACAAGCGGGGCCATGAGATCGACTTCGTTCTCAGCCAGAGGCGACAACCGCCAATTGCCATCGAGTGCAAGTGGTCCGCATCAGATTTTCATTCTTCCGGTGTGGAGGCGTTCCGACGGCAATATGGAAAGGGGAATACTTATGTCGTGGCAACGGATGTGGATCGCTCGTATCGCCGGTCATATGGCGGCACTGAGGTCCGCTTTGTAGGCTTGGCGGGGTTGATCAAAGCGCTGATGCCATTGATGGGGAGGTCCGGAAAAAAGAAACGGTAGACAAGAAATTCACCAATATTTTGCCGGGAGGCTAATCGATTAGGAGGGGTGCAATATAACCGTGGAACGCCAGAGGTGCCCGAAGGGCAGGGGGGTTTTGCCCGATCTTCCAGGACGTTCCCTATTTTTTCCCGAACATCCTGTAGAAACGTTG
>CAZCXI010000043.1:0-26380 GCA_964502635.1 uncultured Desulfobacterales bacterium | reverse complement strand
CGATACCCAATATCTCAGGTTTCGTTTTTCGCTGATTTGAGCTTAACTCTTTGTAATTACATAATAATGCTGCAAATGTCATTAATTTGCATGGTTCTTACATTTGGGAAAACGCCGTAGTGTCCCCCCTGTCACCCTAATACCCGGTAATCCGCATGGCGCAACAGCTCAAAATCTGCCTCCGCAGGTGACACATATCTAACCGTTTTGTGTGTCTGTTACGGTCCAGAACCGACGCCCCTGCAAAGGCAGGTCGGTCCATCTTGCCGTGCCATACGGAGTTCGGAGTTGACAGCGGTCAGGAGTAAGAGATACATATGGGGGCGGCAACAGACATACGTTTCCCTGAAGGGTTCGCGCAAAAATAGGTTCGCAGGACTGGCGCTCGGATTTGGTTTAGATTTGGCTGATCCGATTGAGCAATGCCCGAGGAACAGCTTACTATTTCGAGGGGTGTTCGATTGAGGCATCGGTCAAAGATGGGCTGAAACTGAGATGCCAAGATGTGAAGGTGTTTTTCCGCTAGCCCTAAGCCTTTTTGAACCCTTCTTCCCGAGATCTCACCATGTGAACGCCATTGGAGACGACGCCATACAGTGAAGGCGAGGCTCATATATTTGGGAAGGGGGCCGAGGCATTGAGTGTCGAACACTCCAAAGCCTGAACAGGGGAAAGGAAATCATATGGCGGGGTATTCTTGGCGTCTGTTTAGAAAGTGGAATATTTCCCGTTTGCGGGGCTTTAAGAATCTTTTTAAGGGCCCCGAAAAAAGGCGACCTCAAGAATCACGGGGCAAGGCCGGAAAACCAAAGAAGTTGCCGTTCTATACCCGGGTCCCGCCGACTCGGATTGAGCGATATCAGACTTACATGAATCGCGCCTTCAGGCTGTCTCCGACGTTGGAATTCGAACCAAATGATTCCCGGGTTGACTCGTTGCTGGCCCAGGTTGCTGATAGCGATTCTTTGAGCAGGCTGGATTTTGAGTTGATGATCATTCAATACGTTTTTGCCGAACCATACCGGCGTGAAAGGCATCGCAGTGATTGGGTTCAGACAGTCATGGACCATGGGCGGGGCGACTTCTTTCCTGACCCGTGGGCCATTGTAGCAGCATTGTTTGTTGTTGATGAATCAAACCCCCGGTAAGACGGAAAAGACCCAGATCTCCCTGTTTTCCTACCCCTTGTTCTTCTGCGCTTTTTCGATCTTGGCCCATGAATCGCGTAGCGACGCTGTCCGATTGAACACCAGAGCTCCCGGGCGAGAATCCACGGTATCGACACAGAAATAGCCCAGTCTCTCGAACTGGTATCGATTTCCTGGCGCGGCGTCTGCCAGACTGGGTTCAACACGGCACGACATTAGCGTCTGCAACGAGTTCGGATTGAAATAAGTCTTGAAATCAGGCCCGTCCTTTTCGCCGCCCGGGTTTGCGCTCACGAAGAGACGATCATACAAGCGCACTTCTGCCTCAAGCGAGTGCGCAGCTGAGACCCAGTGCAGCGTTCCTTTGACCTTGCGTCCGTCTGGAGACCCACCCCCTCGTGTTTCTGGATCATAAGTGCAGTGCACTTCGACCACTTCGCCCGTTTGTTCATCCTTAACCACCCGGGTGCACGTGATGAAATAGGCGTAGCGCAGCCGCACTTCACGGCCCGGCGCTAAACGGAAGAATTTTTTCGGCGGGTCCTCACGGAAATCGTCTCGTTCTATGTACAGCACGCGTGAAAAAGGCACTTTCCGTGTTCCCATACTGGGGTCCTCCGGATTGTTCACGGCCTCCAGTTCTTCCACCCGCTCTTCCGGATAGTTTTCTATGACGACACGAAGAGGATGCAAGACCCCCATCACACGCGGGGCCCGCAGGTTCAAATCTTCGCGGACGCAATGTTCAAGCAAGGCCATGTCGACCATACTATCTCTTTTGGCCACACCGATGCGTTCACAGAAGTTTCGGATCGACTCCGGTGTGTAGCCACGTCTCCGCAAACCGGTCAGTGTGGGCATCCGTGGATCATCCCAGCCCGTGACATAGCCCTGTTCCACCAATTCCACGAGCTTCCGCTTGCTCAATACGGTATAACTGAGATTAAGGCGAGCAAACTCGATCTGCTGCGGATGACAATCCACGTGCAATTCGTCAAGCACCCAGTCATACAACGGGCGATTGTCTTCAAACTCCAGCGTACAGATCGAATGCGTAATCCCTTCGATGGAATCTGAAAGGCAATGGCTGAAGTCGTACATGGGATAAATGGACCACTCGTTGCCTGTTCTATGATGTTCCACCCGTCGGATACGATAGAGAGTCGGATCTCGCATGTTGAGATTTGGAGATGCCATATCAATCTTGGCTCGAAGGATGTGGGAACCGTCCTCGAATTCGCCTGCCCTCATCCGCTCGAACAAGTCCACATTCTCTTCGACCGAACGGGTGCGATAGGGACTGTCGTTGCCTGCCTCAGTCAAGGTGCCCCGGTACTGCCTGATCTCCTCCGCACTCAAACTGCAAACGTATGCCTTCCCATCTTTGATCAAACGCACGGCGTATTCATATAGTCGGTCAAAGTAATCAGACGTGTAGTACAGATGATCGCCCCAATCGAACCCGAGCCATCGAACATCTGACTTGATCGATTCCACGTATTCGGCTTCCTCCTTGCATGGATTGGTATCATCGAACCGCAAGTGACAGACACCGCCCTCGTGTTCAGCGGCGATGCCGAAGTTGAGGCAAATGGATTTGGCGTGCCCAATGTGCAGATAACCGTTGGGTTCCGGTGGAAAGCGGGTCACGACGCGACCCTCGTGCTTGTTTGTCTCCAGGTCTTGTGCGATGATGCTGTGAATAAAGCTGGGCGGGTGGGAAGACTGGGTGGTGGTCATGTTTGCGGCTCCCTTCCGGCTTTGCCTTCCTTGGTTGTGTGGCTCGCTGCCGGCATCTTGACGGGTTTTTGTCCCTGGTCTTGGACGCAAGCCCTGGATGAGATTCATCACCTTAATACACAACCAATATAGCAAGCAACGCTGCTCAATAGCAATAGGATCCCACTTCATATCAAGGAAAAATGCCGCAAGAGGCTTCACGACAGCAGGGAATCTCGTTTCTGCGTGAAGGCGGCTCTTCGGTTCGTTTCCGCTTTCCCAGTAACACCAATGCCGGCACAGAATCGTTGACAGAAATCCCCCTCTTTGGTACCTCCTCATTTGAACCGTAAAAGCGAGCGCAGGCCTTGTTCCGATTTTTTGAAAACATCCCGGCCGTTCTTGTTCGTCAGGCTAACATGATACGCCACTGACGATTCTTGACGCACAACAAGACATGGACCACATAATCAGTCTCAGAGCTAGTAGACCTGTGAGAAGGCTTAAGATTCAAATGGAGATGAGCAAGGAACTGAAAGGCAAATGCTGTATGTGCCTTATGCTGCTGTTTTGTGTGGACCTTCTCCTCCCTTCACAGGCCTTCCCCCAAAAGGCTGGGAATGCCTCATCTGGCTCACAGTCCGGGGCGTTGACCCTGGTTCAAGCAGTCATGTGTGAAGGAATAAAGGACTATAGGCCCCTGAACCCGGCCATTGTTTTTTCCGTTGACGTCGACAAGGTTTCCTGTTTCACGTCTTTTGATGCCGTGCGTGAAAGAACATTTGTTTACCAGGAATGGTTTCACAGGGACAAGCTGAACACGAAGAGGAAGCTGTTCCTTCAGCCCCCCCGCTGGTCAACATTTAGCAGCATTCAACTCCGAGAGACCGACAAAGGCCCCTGGCGCGTGGAAATCACCGACGAGCAAGGCCGTGTCCTTCGCATATTAAGATTCAGCATCACGGATTGATCGACAATGAGTGACCTTTTGACCTTTCTTTCCAGTATTCGATGGCAGGATGTCATCGATATCACGTTAAACAGCTATATCCTCTTCCGCCTTTATGTCCTTTTCAGAGGAACCAATGTGTTCCGGGTCATTATGGGGCTTGCCTTTCTATGGTTCTTTCAGAGGGTCGCTGTTTCTTTGGGCTTAATCGTAACCAGTTGGGCTATCCAGGGCATTACGGCGGTAGCCGCTTTCATTATCATTGTTGTCTTCAGGAATGAAATTCGTTCCGTTCTTCAGGCAAGGAAACTCAAGGCTGTTCTGTGGGGTTTCTCCCACAAAGCAGCCAGTACGCGAATAGAGAGCCTGGTAGAAGGTGTGTTTGATCTGGCTCGAAGGCACACCGGGGCCTTGATCGTCCTGCCGGGCAAGGAAGACCTGAGCGAGGTCGTCCAGGGGGGCATCCCCTGGCGTGGATGGTTATCCAAGGAAATGATCCTGAGTATATTCTGGCCTGACAACCCGGTCCACGATGGTGCAGCGATCATTCAGGGTGACCGGGTCACGGAGGTAGGCGTTATCCTCCCTCTATCACACCGACAGGACCTGCCCTCACATTACGGCACACGTCACAGGGCCGCAGCCGGTTTGGCGGAAAGCACAGATGCCCTCGTGATACTTGTGTCCGAGGAAAGAGGCCATATCATTGTAGCCAAGGGCTCCCGCCTCCGTGTTATCCATGGCCGGCAACAGCTTGAACAACTGCTGCAGGAACACGTTGGCATCACGGCGCCACCGTCTGGCTATCCAACGAGAAAAAGACTTCAGCTTGGGATAGCGGCCCTGGTTTCCGTCCTGTTCATCACAGGCGTATGGTTCAGCTTTACGTGGGGCCTGTATACCCTGATTACGCTTGAAGTCCCTATAGAATACATGAACCGTGATCCCGGAATGGAACTTATTGAAACATCGGTCAATACTGTCCGTCTCGATCTGAGTGGATCCGGCGCCCTCATAAAATCTGTTCGAGCTGAACAAGTTCATGTGAGGTTAGACCTGAGTAAAGCCGTTGTTGGACGCAACACCTTTAACATTACCCCCGAGAACGTGAGTCTCCCCCCGGGGGTCCTCTTAAGAGCCGTGAAACCGCCGGCCGTTGAAGTGACCCTAGATATCCCTGTAACGAAGGAGTTGCCCATACAGGTTGACTGGACTGGGAAGTTGCCCAAGTATTTAATCCTTTCCGGGGTTAAGCTGGACCCTGAGAAGATTCCAGTCATCGGAGGGAGTCGAATACTCGAGCACATCTCAACCATTTACACGGAAAAGGTTCTCCTTGACAAGATAAGACAAACGGAAACAACACAAGTTAGACTGGTACTCAACCCAGCATCCCTGAAAATTGCTCCCGGCTCAGACGACACCGTTACGCTGACCTGTCTGGTCAAGAAAGGACCTGAATAAGCACCTGCCTCCCATTTTTTATATCTATTTGATATCATAGCAGTTTTCTGACATCACCCTCCTGATTGGGCCGTGACGCGGGGACTCTGGGACAGGTCGTCTTCGTCCCCACCCAGGCAGTGCTCAGAAAAAGCGAGGCGGCCTCCACCGAGGCCGGCCGGATTGATTGTATATCGCCTGTCAAATGTAGATAACCACCCAAAATATCAGCAGATTGTTCTGACCAACAAAATTTGCAAATTTCTCTTGCAATGTGCGTATATATAGTATTATAAGGCACCGTCACTACCACATATTGTACAAAAATCCATAGTTCGGACCGGAGGAAAGCCGCATGCACATGAAGATCAGAAAAAGGGATGGGCGGTACGTCAAATTCAATGCTGAGAAGATCACCGGTGCGATTGAAAAGGCCGGGGCCGTCACCGGTGAATTTGGTGAGAAGAGGGCCCGAAAGATGACCATCAGGGTTCTCAACCTGGCGGAAAAGGCTTTTGGCGATAGAATCATGGGCGTGGAGGACGTACAGGATATTGTTGAAGAGGTCCTTCTGTCTTCCCCATATCGCCGGACAGCCAAGCGATATATCATCTATCGTGATCAGCATGCACGATTGAGGGAAATGGCCAATAAGATGGAGGTCGATTTGGTGGATCAGTATCTTAAGAAAATCGACTGGAAAATCAACGAGAACAGCAATATGAGTTATTCTCTGCAGGGCTTGAACAATTATATCTCCTCCGAGGTCAGCAAGGTTTACTGGTTGAGCGCGATCTATCCACCGGAAATCAAAAAGGCCCATATGGAGGGGGACCTCCACATTCACGATTTAAGCCTGCTCTCTGTTTACTGCGTGGGCTGGGATCTGTTTGACCTTTTGTTGGAAGGATTCAAGGGCGTCTCTGGGAAGGTGGAAACAAGGCCGGCGAAACACCTCCGCACGGCACTGGGACAGGTCGTGAATTTTTTCTATACCCTTCAAGGAGAGGCGGCAGGGGCCCAGGCCTTTTCAAATTTTGACACCCTTTTGGCCCCATTCATCAGGTATGACGATTTGAGTTACAAACAGGTTAAGCAGGCCCTTCAAGAGTTTATCTTTAATATCAATGTGCCCACACGGGTCGGTTTCCAGACCCCTTTTACTAACGTGACTTTGGATGTGACGGTTCCGGAGTATTACGCCAATAAGAGTGTCCTCATCGGTGGGCAGATGCAAAAAGAAACCTATCAGGACTTCCAGAAAGAGATGGACCTCTTCAACAAGGCCTTCCTGGAGGTCATGGCAGAAGGAGATGCCAAAGGCAGGGTGTTTACTTTTCCCATTCCCACCTATAACATAACCAATGAATTTGATTGGGAAAACCCAAATCTCAATTGCCTGTGGAAAATGACGGCCAAGTACGGCGTGCCCTATTTTTCCAACTTCATAAATTCTGACATGAATCCGGAGGATGCAAGGAGTATGTGCTGTCGGTTGCGCATCGATAACAGGGAACTGGAGGTAAGGGGCGGCGGGCTTTTCGGCTCCAATCCCCTGACCGGGTCTATCGGCGTGGTGACCATTAATATGCCCAGGATTGGCTATCTGAGCGAGACAGAAGACGAGTTCATCATGCGCCTGGAAAAGCTCATGATCCTTGCCAAGGAAAGCCTGCTCATGAAAAGGAAGGTCCTTGAGAAGCTCACGGACGGGAACCTTTATCCTTACACGAAGTATTATCTAAGGGGGGTCAAAGAACGTTTTAACGAATATTGGAAGAATCACTTTTCCACAGTCGGCCTGGTGGGTATGAATGAGGCTTGCTTGAATTTACTCGGTAAAGACATCGGTGATGAAAAAGGTCAGGCATTCACTAAAAGGATCCTGGATTTTATGAGGGCCAAATTGCTCGAGTTTCAGAAGGAAACGGGCGATAACTATAACCTGGAAGCAACCCCGGCGGAAGGGACATCGTATCGGCTGGCAAGAATTGATCATGCGAGACATCCTGATATCATATGCGCCAATGGCAACGGACACAGAAAAGAAAATCTCCCTCCGTTTTATACCAACTCTACGCAACTGCCGGTTGACTTTACGGATGATATCTTCGAGGCCCTCGATCTGCAGGAGGATATCCAGGCAAAATACACCGGCGGCACGGTGTTTCACGCCTATGCCGGTGAACGGATTGCTAATCCCGCCAGCGTTAAGCTGTTGGTTCGCAAGGTCTGTGAAAATTACCGTTTACCCTATTTTACATTTAGTCCTACTTTCAGCGTTTGCCCCGCCCATGGGTATCTGGCCGGGGAGCAGGAGACATGTCCGACGTGTCAAGAAGCCTGCGAAATATATTCACGCGTCGTGGGCTACCTGCGTCCCGTGAAGCAATGGAACAAGGGAAAGCAGGAAGAGTATAGAACTCGGGAGGTCTTTCATTTTTAACAGACTCGTAAAAAGTGTTTTGCGAACGACATCGAGCATTTTGGGAGAAAGGCACTTGGGATGTTTAGCGTCTAAAAATGCTAGCTGTTTGAGGGCGTTAGCCCGAGTTGAGCGCAAAGCTTCACTGCGTGTTAGCATTTTAGCTGAACATCTTAAGGGCCCCCAAAATGTTCACGGAGTGAGTAAAATCGACTTTTTATAAAACCGTCATTTTTGGCATATGAACATTGGTGGTTGGCAGAGAGTGTCCTTGATAGATTATCCCGAAAAGATTTGCTCTATCGTCTTTACTCAGGGGTGTAATTTTAGATGCCCCTATTGTCATAACCCGGAACTCGTGGAAGCCCATCTTTTCGGCGAGTGCCTCTCAGAGGAAGACATATTTGCCTTTTTGGAAAAGCGTAGGGGCAAGCTTGACGCGGTGAGCATTACGGGCGGTGAGCCGAGCATACAGCCGGACCTGGTCCGGTTTATCCAGCTCATTAAGGAGATAGGCTACCCGATCAAGATAGATACGAACGGATCACGCCCGGACGTGCTGGAAAAATTGATCAACCAAGAACTCCTGGATTATATCGCCATGGACGTGAAGGCACCCCTGAAAAAATATCGCAAAATGACTAGATCCAACATCCATCCCGACAAGATCAAAGAAAGTATCCAGGTCATCATGGGCTCAGGTGTCGCCTACGAATTTCGCACCACGATCGTGAAATCCCTCTTGACAAAAAGTGACTTACAAAAAATCACAACCTTGATAAAAGGGGCGCGATTGTATGTGTTGCAGAAATTTGTTTCCTCGAAATGTCTGGACGAAAAACTTCTCGGTGAAACGACATGCTCTGATGAGGACCTTGAGGGGCTGAGGGAAAAGCTCAAAGATAAAGTTCAGTGCGTTGCCGTGCGATGATTTTCGGCTGTCAGGCTGGCCTCTTAGGCCTTCTTGCTATCTGGGTGAACGCAAGCCAGAAGGCACCCAGTAGAATCATAGCCCCTCCCGCCAGTTCCCTCGATAAATGTGTAAGCCCGTGGGAGAACAAGCAACGGCTGCCCGGTCAGAATGATCGTGGATTCCGATAGTGTCCAATACCGGTAACGGTAAACTGGGGAAGCCGACGAGAACCGATTCTTTGGTAAGGTTCACAAGTTGAAGCAAACCCCTTTAGCGGGCAGTTAAAGGGATAGGGAGGATGAGCCATAGCTACTTAAAGGCATTGGATGCCGAAGCGAAGCGATTATCCCCATCCCGAAGAGGACGTGGATTCTTCACTTTCTCTCACGCGCTTTCAGTACAAGGAAGAAAAGCGTTCCGTCATGCTTCATATAACCAGCCGCCGTCTCGGCATATGGGCCGCTTCCCCAAAAGAGATCTACCCGCCCCGGACCTCGGATGGCGCCACCCGTATCCTGATTGAGGACAAAACGACCAAAGGGCTGCCAGGACTCAATAGCGCCATCTCCGCCCAATAAAGGCTTCTCGGCCTCGATAAAGGCCAGCGTAGCCTTGGGGAAGAGGCCAAAATCAGTGGCCACAGAACGGCCAGGGGTTAGAAGTACTTCAATCGCCCCCACGGGGCCCCGGTCGACCAATCTGAAGAATACGTAGCTCTCGTTGTAATTGAAGACGCGCTCCATATCGTCAGGATGATTTCTCAGGTAGGCGCGTATCCGCTCCATGGACATTTCATCCCAGGAAATCGCCCCCTCATCCAGGAGTAATCTCCCGATACTCCGGTAGGGGCGTCCATTACTGCAAGCATAGTTCACGTGCAGGACCGTTCCATCTTCCAACACCACCCGCCCGGACCCTTGAATGTGGAGGAAGAACAGGGCTACTGGATCAGAGACCCAAAGGAGTTCACATCCCTGGTTCTCAAGACGCCGTTTGCATTCCACATCTTCCCGTGAAAAATAGGGTACGACAGTTTGATTGCCATACCTGCCGATGACATGTTGTCCTTCGTATTCGGGATTAAAGCGTCCCAGGTCAATGTTCACCCAGTCGTCAGGCTTTCTATAAACAGGATAGGAATAAGCGGGTGAAGGATGCCGGCTCCCTCGAAGGATTGGTTCGTAGTATCCGGTGAACAAAACCTTACCCAGCCCATCCCGTCCGACAGACCTGTAGACCCAAAATGAAGCCGCCACAGCTCTTCTGAGCTCATTAGCAGAAGGGGCTTGTTTCATGATCTCACGAAAGGCTTTGATTGATTCGGCGAGGTGAGACGCGGTAAAGGTGTCGGGCCCAAAACGAAAGGGCGTTGAAGGATCGAGGCGCTTCAGGTAGTCAAGGCTCTGCTCCATGGCACTTTCCAGAGAACTGTAAGACATGTCGTCCGAAAAACCGGGAAACCGCTTGGCCGGAATCTTTACCAGTGCTCGCGGGGCTGCAACAGGCGGCTTGACCTTTGAGACACATGCCGACAGAAGCAGCAAAAGGCCCAAGAGAAGCGCATACCGAGTGCGACGCATGTCAAATCCTTTGAAGCTCCCTGTAGCAAGCTGCAGGGAATCTTCGACCGTAAAGAACGCTGACCGGCTTGCTCCCCGCAAGCCCTGTCCTTTAGGACGGGGTCGAGGGGAGCTATGAAAAAAACTGTTTTTCTTCCTTACCGGGAAGCCCCGGCCTTTAGGGCGGGAGAAGCTTCACTTTTTTAGATACGCTCGCTAACCCCGCAGCAAGCTGCGGGGTTAGCGCTCGCTTTTTCGGTTCAACTAACCGAGTCTGGCTTTGGAATCGAATCAGCCGTGCCGGCATTACGAAAACTCACCGCCTTCCGTGTCCTGACCCCTGATACCCGTTCTGAGCACTTGCCTGAGCACTTGCCATGGAGCGCCTTCGCCCAAAGGAACCTATAATACTGACACTTTGTGTCCTGTGTTGTCAACCCAAAGGGGTTACGGTTGATTTGAGGCAGCAGGTGTGTTATCAGTATTTTTTGCGTTGCACCCCGCGCTCTCAATGTGAATCATAGCATTGAGGCTTGAACCGTGAAGGCGCCTATGCACAGGCCCGTGATGGATCCGATCCTCTGAGCAGGCACGGGACCGGCGCACAGGCACCTGAGAGGACATCCCAATGACGGCAAATAGGATACTGGAAAGCAGGCTGGGGCCAGAGAGCTTAGCGAAGCTGCTGGCGCTTAATAACCCTCCTCTGAATGAAGTGATCGCAGATGCCATTTTACAGTTTCAGCCCGGCTCTGTCTTCGTCTCATCGGGTTCCCCGGCAGACTTGCACCGCGTGCGCGTACAAGCTATGAGACAGGGGGAAGAAAAGCCCTTTATCTTGCGGGGCCATACCGTTCACTTTGATGGGCATAAAGACCAAGGAAGAGACCCCGAAAACACGAAGTTTCTCGTGCCTCATGGCGCTTCATTGGGCCCTTCCCTCAACTGTATTGACAGGAAGGAGGGAATCGCCGAGATAGACCAGGTAGTAAATGGTATCATGCGCGGTAAGCACATGGTTGTCAGCTTTTACTCTCTAGGGCCGCTGGACACTGAATTTGCGGTCCCCTGTGTCCAGGTCACCGATTCGTACTATGTCACCCACAGTGAGGACATACTCTACCGGCAGGGTTATGAACTGTTCAAAGAGGAGAGCAGCAAAGAACAGTTTTTCTCATTCCTACATTCTGCAGGTGTTCTGAAAAACGGCGTCAGCCGGGACATTGACCACCGCAGAATGTTCATCGATCTGGAAAGGAATTCTGTGTATAGTGCCAATACCCAATATGCCGGAAACACGGTTGCCGCAAAAAAATTGGCCCATCGCCTGGCCATCAGGAAGGCCGCACAGGAAAACTGGCTGGCTGAACATTTCCTCATTACCGGGGTTCCCAGCTATGAGGGAAACGAGACCACTTATATAGCCGGCGCCTTTCCAAGCTGGTGTGGTAAGACATCGACGGCTATGCTGTTTGATGTGGTAGGTGATGACCTGGCCCATGTTCGGAAAACGGATGGCAAGGCCTATGCCGCCAATGTGGAAAAGGGGATGTTCGGGGTCATCAAAGACGTCAATCCCCAAGACGATCCTTATATCTACGACATCCTCGTGAACCCCAGAGAAATCATATTCTCGAATGTTCTTGACGTTGAAGGCAGGCCTTATTGGCAGGGCATGGGAGAGGTCGACATCCCTCTCAAGGGGGACAACCATTCCGGCCCGTGGTGGAAAGGAAAAAAGGATCATAGCGGAAGATTAATTCCTATCTCCCATGATAATGCACGATTTTGTGTTGGTTTAGAAGGGCTCAAGAACTATGACGCCACCCAAGTGGTCGGTCTGAGCGGCATTATCTATGGGGGACGGGGTTCAAGAAGACCGGTACCTGTGTCGCAATTGTACGGTTGGGTCCATGGCGTGTTTTATGGCGCCAGCATCGAATCCGAGCCCACGGCCGCCACGGTTGGCCCGGCTACTTCTAAAGTCATTATCAACCCTATGGCCAATAAGGAGTTTTTGTCCATTCCTATTGGAAAATATTTGGAAAACCATATCAAATTCGGACGCGACCTAACAGAGCCGCCAAAGATATTCTATGTGAATTACTTCCTTAAAGACCCCTCAGGGGAATTTATGAACACCAAGATGGACAAGAAGGTGTGGGTCCGGTGGATAGAAAGAAGGATCCGCGGCAAGCTTGGAGCCTATGCAACGCCCACAGGCTTTATCCCTAAGTACGAAGACCTGGCCGAACTTTTCAAGAAAGAATTGGCCGCGACCTACTCAAAGGAGGACTATGAGCTTCAATTCACGGCCCGAATGCCGGAGCTCTTAGAAAAACTGGACATGGCGGAAAGATTTTTTCGAAAAGAGACAAGCGTGATTCCAAAAGAGATCTTTGAGATGATCGTCGTACAGCGAAAACTCCTCCTTGAAGCGCAAAAGACGTATGGCGATGACGTCTCGCCTCTCAGGTTCAAAGACTATCAAGTGCCTGTCTCCTTGACTCAGCCATTCTGAACAGGTTGGTAACCTTCAAAAGTTCACGCTAACCCCTTTGGCAGGCAGTTAAAGGGATAGGGATGATCGCTGAACGTAGGCATACAGCCATTCCCACCTACACGAATGGCATACCTACTTGAAGGCATTGGATGCCAAAGAGAAGCGATCATCCCTATCCCGAAGTTGTCTGTTGAGAGATAGACGATGACACCACTCTTGAACGTTACTAACAGTTTGAAGCCTTGAGGGCTTTACAAGGGGCGGTTTTGCCGAGGCCCTCAACCCACAAACGGCCGCCGCAGTATACTATCCTTCAGCCAGAATTTGTCATCCTTCTCAGGATACTGGATGTTGTAATGCAGACCGCGGCTTTCCTTCCTCAACGAAGCGCTCTGTACAATGAGCTCCGCCACCGTGGCGATGTTGCGCAGTTCGATCAAGTCCGACGTGATTTTGAAGTCCCAGTAATACTCTCGGATTTCTTCCTGGATGGTTTCAATGCGGTGTCGGGCCCTCAACAGACGCTTGTTAGAGCGTACCACACCCACATAGTTCCACATGAACCGTCGAATTTCGTCCCAATTGTGGGAAACCACGATTGCCTCATCGCTGTCCGAAGTCCCCATAGGATCCCAGGGCGGCAGGTCACCACACACCTCGGCATTCATTACCCCAAGGTCTTTCACGGCCTGGCGGGCCGCCCGGTGCGCATAAACCAGGGCTTCCAGTAGCGAGTTGCTGGCAAGGCGGTTGGCACCATGGAGCCCTGTGCAGGCGGTCTCGCCCACGACATAGAGCCTTTCTATGTCGGTCTTACCATCCATGTCGACCAGCACGCCGCCACACATGTAATGGGCTGCCGGGACCACGGGAATGGGCTCATGGGTCATGTCTATGCCAAAGGAAAGGCACTTTTGATAGATGTTTGGAAAACGCTCCCTCACAAAGTCATGCTCTTTGTGGGTGATGTCCAGAAATACGCAGTCCTGTCCACTTTTTTTCAACTCATGGTCGATGGCACGGGCCACCACATCCCGACAGGCCAAATCTTTCTTGGGGTCGTAATCCTCCATGAAGGCGCGGCCCCGGTAATCGATCAGGATGCCACCCTCACCTCTGACTGCCTCGGAGACAAGAAAGTTTTTTGCTTCAGGGTGATAAAGACATGTGGGATGAAATTGCACAAATTCCAGATTGGCAACCAGGGCGCCTGCCCGGTAAGCCATAGCTATCCCGTCGCCTGTGGCTATGTCGGGATTGCTTGTGTAAAGATAGACCTTCCCGGCCCCACCGGTCGCCAGCACCGTGATCTTTGCGTGAAACGTGTGGACCTCACCCGTTTTCGTCGCCAGCACGTAGGCGCCGCAGCAGAAGTCCTCATGGGCGGCCGTCACAACGCCCCGCTTCATCCTTGTGGAATAGGTAATGAGGTCCACGGCAATGTGGTCTTCAAAGAGGCCCATATTCTTGTGGCTTCGAATGCGCTCCAAGAGCACCTTTTCAACGGCCTGACCCGTGAAATCCCCGGCATGGACAATCCTTTTCTGGGAATGTCCGCCTTCAAGCCCAAGATCGAGTTCCAGCTTGCCTGCATGGTCCAGACTGAAAGCGACCCCCCAGTCTATGAGCTCCTGGATCCTTACTGGACCGTCCTTGACGACCATGTCCACAACATCCGGCTTGCACAGCCCGTCGCCGGACTCCAAGGTGTCCCGGACATGAAGGTCAAAGGAGTCATATTGCCCAAACACTGAGGCGATACCCCCTTGAGCATAATTGGTGCTCGTTTCAGCGGCCTCTTTCTTGGTGACAATGGCAACCCGGCCAAACTCAGCCGCCTTCAGGGCAAAGGTCAGGCCTCCTATGCCGCTGCCAATGACCAGGAAATCAACATCGTACTGCATGCTTCTTTCCTCGAATATATTCTGTCATCAACTCTGAGGGTGCGGGAAATTTGTCATTTGAGTTTCTTGTGAAAAAGAGAACACAACGACACATACGACAGGGGGAAAGGACTGCATTGAAAGAACCGGGGCCTAAGGGCTCGCGCAAAAACAACTTCACATTTTGGCATCTCAGCTTAAGCCCATCTTTGACCGATATGATCCGGGCCAACCATGACGGCGGCAGGCCGTGGAGCAGCCCCCTAAAGCAAAGAAGACCGCCGTTTCGGCCTTCTGGAGGCATAACCGATGATGAAGCCCACGAGGATCACGCTGGCACCAGCGATGAACCATCGAAGCGTTTGACCGTTCCGAAGGCTTTCAACCTCCTTTTCGAGTTCTCCCACTTGCTTGGTTTTTGAGGACAGCCCCTGACTCGCCTTTTCATAAGACGCCTTTAGGGCCAAATACTCTTTGGATCCACTCTTTAATACCTCATAGGCCTCCCCCAGACTATCGGCCCTCGTTCTCTGCTTCGACAAGGCTCCCCCCAGCTCTTTGCGTTCATTTCTGAGCCGGGCGTTCTCCTCAGCCAAGGTCTTTGTCTGAAGACTCAACGTGCGGTTTTCCTCTTGGAGTCGTCCAATGACCTTCTTGCTGGGGGGCCCTGAGACCAGAAACCTACTCAACATATACCCTTCGTTCTCATTGGGAAGCCTGACCCTGACCCATTCGTCATTGAGCACCTCCAGAACTTCCACGGGGGTCCCTGACTTGGGCATGGCGATGATCTTGTGCTTAGGATCAGGGCCGGTTCGAACCATCACGGCAAGGTTTTCAGTCACATACCGGGTTTCCCCTGCGACCTCCGTGGGCGCTTCGCTCAGTATAGACATACCCTTCATGTCATCTGTCACATCTCTGGTTTCCCCATAAGCGGATGTTGTAGGGTGAAAAAAGCAGACCAAACATAAGACGGCATACTTCATCATGGAACCACCCCCTCTCCCTGGTCGAAAAGCGGCATTACCGATTCTGAGCCTCTTTTAGTATTGAATAATTCCAGATGTGTCAATAATTTCTTTGGAATCAATGAGCTAGCATGCTATAAATATAGATGGAGGTCACCCAGTATGATTGCATACGATCTGCGGTGCGCCGCGGGGCATGCCTTTGAAGGATGGTTTGAAGGTCAGAAGGCCTTTGAACACCAGAAAAGCAAGAAGCTCATTGCCTGTCCTGTGTGCAACGACACCTCTGTGGTAGTCGTACCGTCAACCTTTGGCATAAAGTCGCCCGCCCCTCAACCCGGAGGGCCTGAGGCGCCAAGCAAGCCCGCAGACCAGGTGGATCTTCCCAAGATCATGGACTTCTTGGAAAAGCACTTCGAAGACGTGGGAAGTCATTTTGCGCGAGAGGCCTTGAAGATGCATTATGGTGTTTCTGAAAAGCGCAACATTCGGGGCACGAGTACAAAGACCGAAGAGGAGACACTCGAAAAAGAGGGTATCACTTTTTTTAAACTCCCTGTCCCGCGACTGGACTCTTGAGGTACATTGGCTGCAATCCTATTCCCGCCTACTGAAGCCGAAAAGCAAGCCGTGTCATGCGTTTCTGCGGCCGGTCGTTCTTGATGGCTATGGCTAGGGCCTGCTTGGTCCCGATCAGGACGACCAATTCCTTGGCACGCGTGATTCCTGTGTAGACGAGATTTCTCTGGAGCAGGACGAAGTGCTGGGTCATCACAGGCAAGATCACCGCCGTATATTCCGATCCCTGAGACTTGTGAACAGACACGGCATACGCCAAAACGAGTTCCTCAAGTTCAGGGAAATCGTAGGTCACGGGGCGGCCGTCGTATTCCACGGTGAGTTTCTGCGCTTCCCTATCGATCTGGCTGATCGTTCCAATGTCTCCGTTAAATACCTCCTTGGCATAATTGTTCCTGACCTGCATGACCTTGTCCCGACGTCTAAACGTACACCCCATACGTTCCAGCTTCTCGCTGGAAGGGTTGAGGGCCTGTTGAAGCACACGATTCAGGTTGGCTGTGCCAACGATGCCTTTGTGCATGGGGGTCAGGACCTGAATGTCTGACAAGGGATTGAAGTTAAACCGGGTGGGAATTCGATGGCAGCAGAGTTCAAGAATGGTCGAAAGGACCTTTTCTGGATCATCCTGCTGGATAAAATAGAAATCCTGAAGCGTCTTCCGGTCAGGACTCGCCACCGTCGGAAAACAACCCTGGTTGATCTGATGGGCATTGACAATGATAAGACTCTCTCGGGCCTGTCTGAAGATCTTCGTCAAATACACGGCAGGCACCCGTTTTGAATCGATCATGTCCCTGAGGACGTTTCCTGGGCCCACGGGAGGAAGCTGACAGACATCTCCTACTAAAATCAGGACAGCCGTGGCCGGCACGGCTTTCACAAGATGATACATCAAGAAGATATCCACCATGGACGCCTCATCCACAATGATTACATCTGCATCAAGGGGATTCCGCTCGTTCTTCTGAAACCCGCCGCTCTTGAAGTTGTAGGCCAGCAGGCGATGGATCGTCTTGGCCTCACGGCCCGTTACTTCAGAAAGCCTTTTTGCTGCCCGTCCCGTAGGGGCACTCAGGAGAACCCGTTTTCCTGCCCATTGAAAAACCGCCAGGACCGCCCTGACCAAGGTGGTCTTGCCTGTACCGGGTCCGCCCGTCACGATGGCTACCCTGGAGGAAAGGGTGGTCTCAAGCGCGGACCATTGCCCCCTGGAAAGGAGAACGGCGAGTCTTTTTTGCACCAGTTCCTTGATCCCCGGCGTGTCGATCTTCAGGGATTCGACTGGCACGGAAAGCAGCGCTTTGAGTCTGTTTGCCAGACCCCTTTCAGCAACAAGGAAGGCCTTCAGGTAAACGGCCTTCATGCCATTTGAGGCCTCGTTATCCTGATTCTCAAGGTCCTCCACCACAATGCGTTTTGACGCAACGAGGTTTGCAAAGGCCCTCTCAAGGACTTCCCGGCCTATTTCAAGGAGGCGTTCCGCCTGTTTCAGCACGTCATCGTAAAGCCCATAGACATGCCCATCGTCGCTCATTTTTTCCAACACATGCAGGATGCCGGCCTCGGCACGGATGAGGGCATCTTTGGACACACCAATCTTCTCTGCGATGCCGTCGGCGATTATAAAGCCAATGCCAAATATGTCCGCCGCGAGCCGATAGGGGTTTTCCTTCACAACCCGGATGGTCTCTTGACCATAATGTTTGAATATCTTCGCGCTGTAACCGCTGCTCACCCCGTGACCTTGAAGAAAAATCATGACGTCCCGGACCCCTTTCTGATCTTCCCAGGCCTTGCGGATCATCTCGAGTCGTTTTTGTCCAATCCCCGAAACGTCAAGGAACGCTTCTACCCGATGTTCAAGGACCTCCAGGGTCTTGTCACCAAATTTTGCCACCAATCGCTTGGCCATCTCAGGGCCGATCCCCCGAATGGCGCCCGAACCCAGGTACTTCTCAATGCCCTGCACTTTGGGCGGACCACTGACACGCCAACGACTCACCTTGAACTGTTGGCCGTACTTTGGATGCACCTGCCAAGCGCCCGAGAGCTTCAACACCTCTCCAGGAGCTATCCCGGCCAGTTGCCCCACCACGGTCACCAGCTCACGAGCCGCCTTCACCTTTAGCTTGGCCACCGTGTAAAGGCTCTCGTCGCTAAAATAAACAATCCGTTCCAGTTGTCCTTCAAGGGTTTCAGACATAAGGCACCTCGGTGCCATTTCCGGTAACAATCACGAATTGGTCACAAATTCGCGTATTTTTAGTAGGTTATCGAACAACACCTGACATGTCAATCGATTTTGACGCGCCGCGGACCCGTGATCAAGTCATGTTGACATAATGGCAGGAATTCGATAAAGGTGAACTTGTGGATCTTGACAGAATTAGGGCCGTCGGCTTGGCGGCTGCCGACAGAGCCGGCGACATCCTTCGTCACTACTGGGGCAAAACGCACACCATAGAGAAAAAAGGGGCCATTAATCTGGTCACTGAGGCCGACCTGGCCTCTGAGAGGGCGATCATCCGACTGATTCGCACGGCCTTCCCTGAACACACGGTCCTTGCCGAGGAAAGCGGCATCTCGCTGGGCAGCGACGCTCACGAATGGATCATAGACCCCTTGGACGGCACCACGAATTACGCCCATAGCCTGCCTGAATTCAGTGTCTCTATCGCCTTCGCCCATGAGGGCAAGCTTCACTTTGGGCTGGTCTTGAATCCGGTGACCGAAGAACTCTTTTGTGGGGCGACAGGTCATGGAGCCACCCTCAATGATCTGCCCATCCATGTCTCGAGCACCCAACCCCTCAGCGAAAGCTTGTTGGTTACAGGCTTCCCCTATGAACTGAAGCCCCGCATCGATCCCCTGATGGAGCGCTTTGAGCGATGTCTCCTGGCAGCTCAAGGCGTCCGCCGCTTGGGCTCGGCCGCCTTGGACCTGTGCTATGTGGCCTGTGGCCGATTTGAGGGGTTCTGGGAACAGGATCTGGCGCCCTGGGATACAGCGGCGGGTCTGGTCATTGCCCAAGAAGCCGGGGCATCGGTTTCTGACTTTTCCAATGAACCCTACGCTATTGAAAAAAGGGAAATCTTAGCGACCAATGGCCTTATCCATGAGGAACTGGCCAAGTTATTGAGGCTGTGATGAAAAAACCTATGATACGCCCAAAGGACCTTGAAGACAGGCTCCACTGCTTTGGCTGCTTCGACCATCACGACACCATCTGTATGAAATGGTGCCAATTGAACATCCGGTGCGCCATCACGCAAGGCCAATATCAACAGATTGACATCATTGAAGATCTGGTTGACCTCGCAGCAGAACCTTGGGGATTACAGTAGGTTTCGCCGCACGCGATAAAGCCTCGGCTCCATGACAGGGGGACATGACGATGGCAAGAATGGTCAAGGGTGCAAAAAGGTATGTATTACTGAGGGGTAAAGACGAAAGTGGAGATGACATTGTCATTGACATATTCAGCAGGAAAGGACTTGATGCGGCAATTATAGAGGGTCGAGTTGACGAGAAAGACCAGGTTGTGAAGATTGACGTACTGGGAAGGGTCGCTCTTAAGAACCCGAAAAAGCCATAGCCCGATCTACCAAGACCAGAGGATGACAGACCTGGACGCTTCCTGCCAGCCCTTTTCGGCTGACCCCCTCTGCAAACTGGAGCAGACATCCCGTGCAACCCGTCACAATCGCATGGGGTTCTACGCTTTGGAAATCCGCCATTCGACGATCCAGGATCTCCACTGACAGGTTGAAGTGTGAGAGGTTGAAATCTCCCCCGTGGCCACAACACTGGCCGGGGTGTGGCGCTTCTATGAATTCCACACCAGGGGTGGCTTGAAGAAGTCTTCTCGGCACCTCAGTGATCCCTTGGCCGATCCTGAGATGACAGGGGTCGTGGTACGCCACCCGGTACACCCCTCTGCCCTGGAACCCGCGGCCAGGGCCTTGGTCTTTAAGATATGCGTCCAGGCCAAGATCTTCCACCAGAAAAGCCATGGCATCCTTGTGCTTTACAGCCAGGGCGCCGGCGGCATCGTGCCACACAGGATCATTCTCAAACAGGGCCCCAAGGTCCTGCAGGTGGAATCCGCAGGAAGCGCAGACGGTGAGAACAGCGTCAAGCTCCAAAGACCCAAATGTCTCTATATTCTTTCTGGCCAGAACCCGGGCTGTCTTTGTGTCGCCCGAAACATAGGCAGGCAGTCCGCAGCAAACCTGATCCTTTGGTATCACCGTCGTGGCTCCCATCCGGCGCAAGATGTGCACAAGGGCCCAGGCCGTATCCGGGAAGAGATAGTTCGCCCCGCATCCCACAAAAAGCCCAACCCGCTTGCCCTGTATCTTCTCCGCGGTCTCGGGGCGAAAAGTTTCCAAAAAAGGGTGCCAAGTGACCGGAGGAACCGTGGCCCTCTCAGCAAAAAAGGAAAGGGGAAATCGTAGATGGAGTCCACTGCTATCCGGAATCTTCCTGCAAAGCAGCGCCTGAAGAAGGGCCCCTCCTTTGAGAACAGCCCTTCCGGAAAGCCCCCCCTGTCTGACGCTTTGGATCAGAGGATGGCTGGCCCGGCTGCCCTTTCCCGCCTCAAACAAGCACTGGCGACCCTGCTGGATGAGGCGGGTGGTGGGAACTGTGTTGGCACAGATCTGGGCGCAGGCCCCGCACAGCACGCAGCGCGAGAGAATTTCTTCAAGCCGCCCAGACCATTTTATGCCACCCCGCTCGACCGATTCCAAGAGAGCCAAACGCCCCCGCGCAACATCGGCCTCTCGAAAGGTAGTCTGATAGACAGGGCACACACTCATACACTGACCGCACCGCTTGCATCTGCTCAGACCGCTATCGTTGTTCATGATGATCATACATGGCACAATGGCAGGTGTGAACCCATACGAAATGAGACCTTTGAAAAACGTTCAATTTTGTTCAAGTTCAAGAAAGACGAAGATTTTAACCGCAGGAATACGTTTGAGTATTTTGAGGACTAAAATCTGAGTCTGACGCCAAAATTGGGCAAAAGGGGACCTTTTTCAATGGTCTGTAAAGATCTTTCCAGGATTCAAGACCCCATTGGGGTCGAAGGCGACCTTGATGCGTTTCATGAGGGCAATCTCTGCGCGCCCGAGCTCCATGTCCAGGTAAGCAGCCTTCGTGACCCCCACCCCGTGTTCCCCGGACAAGGTGCCTCCCATGGCAATGGTCTGCCTGAAAAGTGCTTCTATGGCCGCCTCGGCCTTGCTGAGCGTCTCCTTGTCGCCCTTGTCCAGCATAATGTTGAAATGAATATTGCCGTCACCTGCGTGACCAAAGGTCACCATGGTCAGTCCTGTACGCTTCCTCAAGTCATCTATCCATTCCACCATCTCCGGGATGCGGCTGCGAGGGACGACGATATCTTCATTGATCTTGTCAGGACCAAGGCGGAAAAGGGCGGGTGATATCGCATGACGAGCCCGCCAAAGGTCTGCGGCCTCCTGTTCAGATGCGGCAATCTGAATCTGCCGGGCCCCACCCTGCTTGCAGATCCCTGCAAGTTGTTCAAGGGCAGCGTCAGCTGCCAGCGCACTCCCGTCGACCTGAATGAGAAGCATGGCGCCGGCGTCTACCGGGAGGCCTATGTGGAGGTAGTCTTCAACGCACCGTATAGCCGCTTGATCCAGATACTCCACGCCCCTAGGCGTCATGCCCGAGCGCATGATTTCAGAGACCGTTCTTGCGGCATCCTGAATCTGGGAAAAGACCGCCCTTAAGGTGCGTGCCACCCCTGGCAAGGGAAGTAGGCGCAGGACCATCTTTGTGATGACCCCCAGGGTTCCTTCCGAACCCACGAGCAGCCTCGTGAGGTCGTAGCCCACCACGCCCTTGGCCGTCCGGGTGCCCGTCGTGATGACTTCACCTGTTGGAAGGACTACCTCCAGGCCGAGTACGTAATCGCGGGTGACGCCGTACTTGACGGCCCGAGGTCCACCGGCGCATTCAGCCACGTTTCCCCCTAATGTGCTATACGCGGCACTGGAAGGATCGGGCGGATAGAAGAGTCCTTGCCTTTCCACGACCTCCTGAAAGTGGCCTGTAATGACACCGGGCTCCACTTCGGCCACCAGGTTGTCCCGATCGATAGACACGATGCGGTCGAAGCGGGTCATCACCATGATCACCCCACCTTGAATCGCCAGGGCGCCCCCGGTCATCCCGGTTCCCCCGCCACGCGGAACCACGAAAAAGCGCAATTCGTTGGCGGCCCTCATGATGGCCGAGACCTCGGTGGTGTTCCCTGGAAAGACCACCGCGTCGGGTCGGTAGTGGCGATTGGTGGCGTCGTAGGCGTAGCACAGAAGGTCCTCTTCTGCCGTGGTGACATGCTGTGGGCCGACAGTGGCCTCAATCTTGGCAATGATTGAATTGAAGCCTTCCCGCGGCAAGCCACGGGGAGGCTTCACCGTACGGAAGTTTTTCATTCTCAGATTCGCTCGCTAACCCCGCCGCAAGCAGCGGGGAATGCGCTCGCTTTCGCGGTTTGAAGTATTCATTGACACGTTCCACTTGCTTGCCCTCCAGATGAGTACCACCGAATCTAAGCTCAATCAACTCCCGTTTCCCGTCAAAAGGCATCCTGACAATAGGGGCACGAGGAGAAATCGGCAAGAGACGTGCAAGAAGATTGATTTTTGATAGCCTGCAATGGTATCCAAATTGTGACGCCAAGTGAAGCCTGTAGCGTCATTGAAACGATGCTCGATCCTTTTCAAACCTAGTGTCGTGTCCCAGAAGTTCCTTTAAAAAGTAACGTGTTGCCATCAAGCCATTTTCCGGGCTCCGTGAGCATTTCCGGGACGTCAGCTTCGTTGCGCTGAATCATAAAAACTCGGGCTAAGGCCCTCAAACAGTTTATGATTCTTAACGCTTCACTCAGCTGACCTCTCATTCCGAAAATGCTCAATGTCGCGCGGAAAAGGCTTTCGGCTACATGGTGACTAATGATAGTTACTTCTGAGACACGACACTAAGAGCCTGTCGGAGAACCCCATCTTCGGAGGCTGCTGGAAAATGTCAGATGCAAGGCATCCGAGATTCTTCGGAATGAGGCGTACTTATCGGTACGCCGCAGTGACGAAGAATGAGGATAACGCCGCAGACGGGCGTTTTCCGACAGCCTCCCAGGCCGGTTCAAGAATCTGCAGACTCAGGAGAGGTCACATGCCCGGACCCGCGCCGTTCGCCATACCGGCGAGAAAGAAGGAGATTACGCCTTCTGCTGAGACAAGCATCGTGGTGATGTCCGACATGCACCGTGGTGACGGCACAGGGTCCGACGACTTTGCCCACAACTCCCTCATCTTCAAATGCGCCCTTGATTACTATCTCGAAAGAAACTTCACGTTTATCGAACTCGGCGACGCCGAGGAACTCTGGGAGAACAAAGCATTTGCTCAGATCTACATCACGCATACGTCTATTTACGACAGGCTGAGAGAGTTTCACGATCCTGACCCTGATCACACCCGCTACATAAAAATATGGGGCAATCACGACTTGCTCTGGCAAGGCCAGAAAAGTCGGCCCTTGTTGGACGACCTGTTTCCCGGCATTGGAATCTATGAGTGCGCCATACTCAACGGCCCGTCCCGTTTTCTGCTGTTGCACGGGCATCAATTTGACCCGACGTGTCACGGGGCAGGAGGCCATGTGAGCAAGTTCTTTGTTCGCCACTTCTGGGGCCGCCTTCAGCGATGTGGCTTCAAAGATCCTACGAGGGCGGCGAACAACCCTGGCAAGTCGAATAAGCTTGATGACAGCATCTACCAGTGGGCCAAAACCAATCACTATGGCATCCATACGGTGATTGCAGGCCACACCCACCGCCCGGTCTACGAAAACCTCTCGCTGACCGAGCGAAGACTCCAGGACTTGGGGGTTGGAACACGAGGCATTAGAAAAAAACGACCTGCTGACCCGGCGTATTTCAATACGGGCTCTTGTGTCCACCCCCGGTGTATCACCGGTATTGAGATCACCTTTAAAAATCAGAAGCCAACGCTTCAACTCATCAAATGGGCCCACGAAGTTCAAGCCGTTCAGCAGCCCAAGGGTTCGGATCCTCCAGACGCGTACGACCTGATAGTCAAACGGAGTGTCCTGGCCTGAAGGACGATCGTTGACCCCACGGGCACGCTATGATGGAAGGCTTTATTGATGCATGGAAACGTGTGGAACGTGGAGAGAAAGTGGAAGTCGGGCAACGGCTGAATTTTGAAAACCTCGACACCCTGTAACCGTTCACGGGGTGGTGAGTTTCTTGGAACGGCTTGGCGGAAACCCTTAGTTTTTCCGCGACTTAGCAATGGGGGAGACCGCAGCCACCGAAGTGAAACGAAGGTGGAATGCGGAGGGGGCAAAGAATGCCCCCGTTGCCAAGTCTCCGGAAAAACAAGGGTTGGAGACATCTCAGTGGAAAGAAGCACACCGCCCCGTGAACGCCTACGACACCCTTTTCACTTAAGGGGTAGGATGTCATCCAGTAACCTGACCAATGCCACTGCACGAATCTTTTTGTCCAGCATAAACGTCCCTTCGCCAGCGTGGATAATATCCAAACGCTCGAGTTTAAGACCAGTCAATGCAATCCGCATCGAAGGGGTAATACTTGGTGATGTCGTGCGTTTAACCTCAAAACCAAGCCTTCGCCTCCCCCTTACAACGAGCAAATCCAGTTCAGCACCTGCATGTGTCGCCCAAAAAAAACACTCATCTTTCCGTGCCCTCAACCGACGAATGGCCTGCTGAAGCACAAATCCTTCCCACGACCCACCCATCTTCGGGTGCCCCTCAAGATCTCTGAAGGTCTTGAGATTAAGCAGGGCATGAAGCAATCCGGAATCTGCAATATACACCTTTGGGGCCTTTACCTGTCGTTTAGAGATATTCTCGTGCCATGGGAGCAGCTGCTGGACAACGAGGGCCGAGCTCATCAAATCCAGATAGTTTCGAACCGTCGTATCAGCGACAGCAAAAGATCTAGCGAATTCCGACGCGTTCCATATCTGGCCATGATAATGCGCCAGCATACGCCAGAAGCGGCTCAAAGTTGTTGAACGGATATTGACCCCTAACTGCGGAAGGTCTCTCTCAAGAAAAGTTTGAATGAATCCCCGGCGCCACTCGTCACTGTTTCTGTGCGTGCTCGCAAGATACGATCTGGGCAATCCGCCTCGCAGCCATAATTTCTTGTGATTCGTCGGCCCGACTTCCTCCATCCCAAAACCACTCAGCTCATGATAAAAGATTCTTCCTGCGAGTGTTTCTGACCCCTGACGCAATAGTGACGGCGAGGCACTACCAAGAATCAGAAAACGACAGGGAAGACGTGGGCGGTCAACAAGGACCCGTAGCACGGGGAACAGGTCCGGCATCTTTTGAACCTCGTCAATGACAACCAGTCCTTTCAAATCTTTTAGGGCAAGCATGGGATCGGCGAGCCGTGCAAGGTCTTCCGGATTTTCAAGATCAAAGTGGGTAAAAGGCTTGCGGATCCCTTCTATGAAACTCCGAGCCAGTGTTGTCTTTCCTACTTGACGTGCACCTACGAGTCCTACAACGGCGTGCCGCTTCAGCAATTGCTTTAATGTTCCCATTTCGCGCGTTCGCTCAATCATAATAAGAAAGCTACCTTGAAAATTCTGTGCTGTCAACCGATTTTTCAAGGTGCTCTGGACCACTCCCCCGAGCTGTTTGTGAGTGCTCCGGAACGCCCTTAATCCGTTAGTCATGAAATTCGTGTTTTTTGTGGCAGAACATTTCTTGCCGTATGAGAAGACTTGCTGGAGCTGCAGTTTTTAGACAAATTAGCCGCAGACACACAGACTAACGCAGACATTTTGTCCGGCCGACTTGGCCGAACAAAAAATGCAATCCGCCTTTGGCGGAAGAGACTTGATGTCTCAGCGAGTAACGATCCCATCTTTAGGTTATCTCTAATATGCCCCGCTTCCGGCCCGTAGGCCTTCGGGCCGGCGGCAGGGGCATTGACGGTTAATAGCTGGCCAGGTCGGCCAGCTATTTGTCTGCGTGTGTCTGTGGTTTCACTTAGAGCTTCTCGCGCTCTCTCCCCACTCTATTCCAGGACCCCATGTTGCTCTTGTTGCCTCTAAAAGTATAAACAGATAGTGTCTAATAGTTTGACTTTTCTGGTTTTTTTCTGTATTTAAGTCCCAAGCATGACAGACTCGTAAAAAGTATTTTGCGAACGATATTGAGCATTTTGGGAGAAAGG
>CAZCXI010000042.1:0-26493 GCA_964502635.1 uncultured Desulfobacterales bacterium | reverse complement strand
AGTTTATTGAAGCCTCCCCGCGGCAAGCCACGGGGAATCTTCACCGTAAGGAAGTTTTTCATTTTCAGATTCGCTCGCTAACCCCGCCGCAAGCAGCGGGGAATGCGCTCGCTTTCGCGGTTCAAAAATACACGATGCCACAACTTTTGAACGTTACTAATCTTCTGGAACTACTGGGGATTGCCTAACAAAAAGACGGCGAGAAATCAAGACATGGGCCTTGATGGGGTCTTGAACAAGAGACCGTGGAAAGGACGGATCAGGCCCAGAAAAGTTTTTTTGCCGGTTTTGCCTCCGCTTCCGTCACCGCATATATATGGTAAACCAGTTCTTCTGGGGAAAACCAGAGTTTTATTTCCCTCTCCGCCTCCTCTGGATTGGCCGAAGCGTGAATGGCGTTTTCATAAATCCCCGACGTCGTAATTCTCCCATAGGCACCCCTGATGGACGCAGGATCAGCCTCCTCAGGGTTGGTAGCGCCGCAGATCGCCCGCACCTTTTGAATCGCGTCTTCTCCGTGGTAAACCAAGGCCATGACTTTTCTTCTTTCGTGGAACTCGCCCATAATATACTGTATTAGTTCTTCAAAAAAAGGCTGATTTTTCAAGAGGGCATAATGCTCTTCAGCCAATTCTCTGGTGACGTGGACAATTCTGGCCCCGGCAATCTCCAGACGCGTCTCCGACAGGCGTGTCAGGATGTTACCCGTAAGAGACTTCTTCAGGCCATCAGGTTTGATCAATACCAGAGTTTGCTCAATGCCCATCCCATTCACCTGTACGGATAAGAGGCTATTCCTTGACGGCGTGAACTTAAGAGAGGGCCGGTCATATGTCAAGGAAATATGCACGTTTCAACTCATTCGTCACATGGTCAAATCACCATACAAGGTGTGACACCGCACATAGGGGGATCGGCAAATCGGTGTCCCGGGGGTTTGGGACTGTGAAAAGGTGGGGCTGAAGATGGAAAAAGACGACGCCATATGATACCATCCAAAATGATGATAGAGGTCAAGAACAATCTGAACCGGAAAATCGGGTCACCCGCGGTGCGCCTCAGGCGGACCGCAGGGGCCTTCAAAATATTCCCTTGGTATGCTGAGGTTATCCTATGTCTAAAGAATTGATCATAAACGCTACGGACCACGAAACACGCGTCGCCTTTGTGGAAAACGGCATCCTCCAGGAACTGTTCATCGAAAGACCCGCGGAGGGTGATATAGCAAGCAACATTTATAAAGGGCGCGTGGTTCGGGTACTTCCGGGCATGCAGGCCGCTTTCGTAGACATAGGCCTGGATCAGGCGGCCTTTATTTATGTGGCGGACGTCCTGAATAACTATCAGGAGTTTGAGCAACTCATGCAATCATCCATTGACGAGGATGAAGGCGATCTGCCCGAGTCGGATGCGCATGAGCGCCCTCCCTCTCTGGACCAGGATTTTATGATTGAAGAACTTCTCCATGAAGGGCAGGAAATTCTGGCCCAGGTATCCAAGGCCCCCATCGGGAGTAAGGGGGCCAGGATTACATCTCGGGTATCACTTCCCGGTCGTTTACTGGTTCTCATGCCGACGACGGATCATGTCGGCGTCTCACGACGGATCGAAGATGAGAATGAGCGGAAACGGTTGAGGGAGACCATCCTAGCCATGAGACCGGACAACTATGGTTTTATTGCCAGGACGGTCAGTGAAGGGGTCGACCAGGAAAAACTCGCCACTGAAATGAACTTCCTTGTATCCCTGTGGGAAGAGATCCAGAAAAAGAACGGCAATGCCCCGGTGCCCAGTCTGCTGCACAAGGAACTCAATGTGACCTTGCGGGCCGTGAGAGATCTCTTCACTCGGGAAGTGGACAAACTCGTCATAGACTACAAGCCTGGATATGAGGAAATCCTCCAGTTCCTGGACACGTTCATGCCGGGACTCAGGGGATCCGTTGAGTTATATGAAGACAGTGAGCCCATCTTTGATGCGTACAACCTGGAGTCGGAGATCTCCCGCGCCCTCAAGAAGAAGGTCTGGCTCAAATCCGGGGGATATATCGTGATTGAACATACCGAAGCCCTCGTCGCCATTGATGTGAATACCGGGCGGTTTGTGGGTAAGCACAATCTTGAAGAGACAATCCTGAAGACCAATCTGGAGGCGGTGAAGGAGATTGCGTACCAGATCAGATTGCGAGATATCGGCGGGCTGATCATCATCGATTTTATTGACATGGAAAAGAGCTCCAACCGCGAAAGAGTGTATAACGCCCTGAAAGACGCCCTCAGGAAAGACCGGAGCAGGACAAACGTCCTGCCCATGTCAGAACTGGGCCTCGTAGAAATGACCAGAAAGCGGACCCGAGAGACCCTCAATCGCATGCTTTGTGAACCATGTTTCTACTGCGAGGGGGAGGGATATCTGCAGTCGAAGCGAACGATTTGTCACAATATTTATCGGGATTTGCGACGAGAGTCCGGTGAGATGATGGCTGAATCTATTACGTTAAAAGTCCACCCAGACATCGCAGACCTTCTGCTGGGGGAAGGGCGGGGGATGGTGGAGTCTTTGGAAGGGTGGTTGAATAAAGAAGTCATCATCCGCCCTGAGGACAAGTTTCATGTTGAGCAATGGGAGATGTATGAAATGCAAAAAAAATGAGTTGACAAAATGATGAGTATAGAATTAATCTACTAGTTTATGTTTTTACGTAATATTCACCCCGAGGGTCCAGGGGGTTATAAGATTAGAAAGGTCACTGTATGTATGCCATAATATCTGCCGGAGGAAAACAATACAAGGTGTCTGAAGGGCAAACCCTAAGCCTCGAAAAGGTCCCGGGTGACGCCGGCGCAACTGTCTCATTTGATCGCGTCCTCATGGTGTCTGATGGTGACGCTACGAAGGTGGGCCAGCCAACCCTGCCTGGTGTGACCGTGACCGGCCGTATCGTACAACAAGGCAAGGCCAAAAAGGTCCTCGTATTCAAGTATAAACGGCGTAAGGGTTATCGTAAGAAAAACGGCCATCGGCAACAATACACAGCGCTCAAGATCGACGCCATCAAGGGTGTAGACGGGGCTCACAAGGAGTAACAGGACCATGGCACATAAGAAAGCAGGCGGCAGTTCAAGAAACGGCAGGGACAGCAACGGCCAGCGGCGCGGCGTCAAGCGCTTTGGCGGACAGACGGTTTCAGCGGGCAGTATACTGGTGCGCCAACTGGGAACAAAACTGCATCCAGGCAACAATGTCGGCATGGGAAAGGATTACACCCTGTTTGCCAAGATTGATGGGACCGTTCAATTTGAACGACGGGGACGTTCCCGCAAGAGGGTAAGTGTCTACCCCGCGTCCACCTGACGTCGTCTGTTGCCGCGTCGTCCGTTGGGGGTGATCGCCTGTCCGTCAAGAATACCTGCCTCCAGAACACGAAAAATCGTTTTCCCTGGATCTCCCGTGCCTCATCCTTGAACGAGCCCTTCCATGTTGTCCCCCTTCATTGCGTGAGGCAAGAAAACTGCTTCAACTTGGCAAACCTCAAAGGGCCTGCAAGCTCCGGCACGGCCTGCTTTCAAGAGGGGTGACGGGCAAGTGCCCAGTTATGGAATGCCATGAAATTTGTGGATGAAGCGCTGATTACCATTCAGTCCGGAGACGGCGGCAACGGTTGTGCAAGTTTTCGACGAGAAAAATACGTACCCAGGGGCGGGCCGAATGGGGGTGACGGCGGCAGGGGTGGCCATGTCGTTTTTGAGACCACATCCCGAATCAACACCCTTTATCGCTTCAATTTCAAGAAACATTTCAAGGCCCAAAGGGGTGCCCACGGACGGGGAAAAAATCAGTCAGGCAAAAGCGGCAAGGACTTGGTCATTGAAGTTCCTCCCGGTACCTTGATACGGGACGCCGAAAGCGGGCGGATCGTGAAGGACTTTATCCATAGCGGCGAAACCTTTGTTGCGGCCCGCGGTGGGAGGGGCGGCTTGGGAAACCAGCACTTCGCCTCCTCCAGAAGTCGGGCGCCAAGACAGGCTCAAGAGGGCGAACCGGGACAAACCATGGACTTGGCGTTGGAACTCAAGCTGCTGGCTGACGTGGGCATCATCGGGCTGCCCAACGCTGGTAAATCGACCCTGGTTTCAAGGCTCTCATCAGCCCGCCCAAAGATCGCGGATTATCCCTTTACCACCCTGACGCCCTCCCTTGGCGTGGTGGAACCGGAAAAAACCGACCCTTTTGTCATAGCGGACATTCCAGGCCTTATTGAAGGGGCGCACTGCGGCGTGGGCCTGGGAATCAAATTCCTTAAACACGTGGAACGGACCCGGTTTTTGATCCACCTGATCGATGTTGCCGACTTGCCGCCAGAGGACCTCATGCGCCCTTACCAGGCCATTAATCGGGAACTTCGGCTGTTTAGTCCGACCCTTGCAGAGGAACCCCAGGTCGTTGTGTTGAACAAGATAGACGAGCCAGGAGCCAGGGCGTTGGCACGTCAGGTGCGAGAATCTCTGGGACGGCTGAATCCGGATATATGGGTCATTTCAGCCCTCACAGGGGAAGGATTGGGGGCATTAAAAGGACATCTCGCAGAGCTGATGGACGGTCTGCGCCGGACCGCGGCGTGATGTTGCACATATTTGCAGAGAAAGACTACAGCGGCTGTACTTCTTAGGAGAATCGCAAAGGCACAGACAAGGTCATCAGCGCAAGGCATACGGCGTCATGGCAAGGGCTCATGTCCCCGTGCCCCGGACCTTGCACCGTGAGCCCTCTTGTCTAGAGCTGTAACCTAGCAATACCATTTATTTTTTGGCAATGAACGCAGCCCGGGAACGCATCCAGATCCGAAAAGATCTATTTGACCGCGTGAAGCGGACGGTTATCAAGGTGGGCACGGGCGTCCTGACCCATGACCAGGGCCTCAGCACGAAGGTCATCAACCAACTTGCCCGGGAGATATCCTGGCTCATGGATCAAGGGCGTGAAGTGATCCTGGTCAGTTCAGGGGCCATCGGTTCAGGCGTCAGAAGAATGGGCCTCACACAAAAACCGACGGATATCCCCCACAAACAGGCGGTGGCGGCCGTGGGACAACCCGGGCTGATGCTGGCCTACGAGAAGGCCTTTGGCCGGTATAACAAGAAGGTGGCCCAAATCCTGCTCACGCGGGATGATCTCTGCCATCGGAAGCGTCATCTGAACGCTCGCAACACATTGAATGTCTTGATAAACTGGAAGATTCTCCCGATCATTAACGAAAATGATACCGTGGTCGTGGAGGAGCTGAAGTTCGGAGACAATGACAACCTTTCCGCCATGATGACCCACTTGATGGACGCCCAAATCCTCATCAACCTGACGGATACTGACGGCTTATACGATAAGGACCCACAGGTCCACAAGGAAGCGGCGCTCGTGCCCCTGGTCTCAAGAATCGACCGGGCCATGGAGCGCGCCGCCTGTGATATTCCAGGCGCCCTTGGCACAGGGGGGATGTGCAGCAAGGTCCAGACGGCCAGAAAGGTTACCACGAGCGGGGTCCCCATGGTGATTGCAAGCGGGCTGAAGCCGAATGTGCTGAAAAGCCTGTTTCAAGGCAAGGACGTGGGAACCCTTTTTCTGCCCAGAAGACAGAAAATGACCAGCAGAAAATGCTGGATCGCCTTTACCCTCAAAGAGAAGGGTGCTATTAGGGTGGACCGGGGGGCGGCAAGGGCCATCTGCAAACAGGGCAAGAGTCTGTTGCCCATCGGGATCATCGATGTGAAGGGAGACTTCCGCGAGGGAGATATGGTGTGTTGCCTCGACCCGGACGGCGTCGCCTTTGCCAGGGGACTGGTGAACTACAAGGCCGATGATATCAAGAAACTCATGGGACTTAAGACCAGCCAAATCGAGAAACGGCTGGGGCATAAACACTATGACGAGGTGGTTCATAGAGACAATCTGGTCATGACTTTAGACGAAACGGAGGAGCCGATATGTCCATAGAAGAGACCATACGTGAAATGGCCCAAGCTGCAAGAAAGGCTGCCAAAGTGGTATCCGTTTTGGGTACAGACAAGAAGAACGAGGCCCTGGAGCGTGTGGCTCAAAGGCTCCTTGACGAGGCGGCAGCGATCAAGGAAGAAAACGAAAAGGACCTGGCATATGCGAGACAAAAGGGGCTTTCAGATGCCATGATCGACCGGCTCACTGTCAGTGATGCGGTGATCGAGTCCATGGCAAAAGGCCTGCGCGATGTGGTCGCACTCCAAGACCCCGTGGGAAATGTGACCGGCATGTGGCTGCGCCCCAATGGTCTTCAGGTCGGCCGTGTTCGCGTTCCATTGGGTGTCATCGCCATGATTTATGAGGCCAGACCCAATGCGACCATTGATGCCGCCGGACTTTGCTTAAAGGCCGGCAATGCCGTGATCCTGCGTGGTGGTTCAGAGGCCCTTCATTCGAACACGGTTCTGGCCCGTTTGATCCAGGAGGCGCTCCGGAAAACGGGCATACCCGAAGGGGCCGCCCAAGTGGTTCCCGTAAGGGATAGAGCGGCCGTCAATGCCCTCCTGTCTCAGGACGAATTTGTGGACCTCGTCATCCCCAGGGGAGGCGAGGGGCTCATCCGCTTTGTCGTCGAACATTCCAGAATTCCAGTCCTCAAGCATTTCAAAGGGGTTTGCCACGTGTATGTGGATGCAAACGCAGACCTCGGCATGGCGGAAGAAATCGCTTACAATGCCAAGGCACAGCGGCCGGGCGTGTGCAACGCCATGGAGACCCTCCTGGTCCACGAAGCGGCGGCCAAGGCGTTTTTGCCGAAAATGGCAAAGCGCTTCAGGCAAGCGGCCGTCGAGCTTCGGGGTTGTCCCAAGACATGCGGCATTTTGCCGGAGGCCAAACAAGCGACCGAGGAGGACTGGCCGACAGAGTATCTGGATCTGATCCTTGCCGTCAAGGTCGTCTCCTCCATGGATGAGGCCATAGAGCATATTGCCAAATACGGTTCGGCTCATACGGAGGCTATCGTGACGTCGGATTACGGCCGGGCACGACAGTTTGTGCGAAAAGTGGATGCCTCTGTGGTTCTGGTGAATGCCTCCACACGGTTCAATGACGGTGGTGAACTCGGCCTGGGTGCTGAGATCGGAATCAGCACCTCGAAGCTCCATGCCTATGGGCCGATGGGCCTCGAGGAGTTGACGACCACCAAGTTTGTGGTCTTTGGGGACGGGCAGGTCAGAACATAAGGGGTGTCTGTGCGCTTAGGCGTCTTTGGTGGAACCTTCAACCCTATCCATGTGGGCCATCTCAGAGCCGTGATAGAAGTCCAGGAGGCCTTCACCCTGGACAGGCTCTTGTTGATCCCTTCGGCCAATCCTCCTCACAAGGGCGCCGAGGATATAGCCGCTGCCCAAGATCGTCTTCAGATGGTTCGCCTGGCGGTCGAGGGGTTACCCTCCCTGGAAGCCTCTGACGTGGAACTGGCCCGGTCCGGGCCCTCCTACACGATTGAGACTTTACGATATTTTCGCAACTTCTTTGGTCCGGAAAGTGTAATCCATTTCGTGGTCGGGGCAGACGCCTTTTCGGAGATCACGACGTGGAAATCATACCATCAACTCTTTGCCACCGCCCACTTTATTGTGATGACCCGGCCCGGGTGCAAATTGAACAACCCGGAACATTTTATCCATACCCACATATCAAAAGACTACCGATACGACGCCACGGCCGGCCGTTACAGCCACCCCCGGTGGTGCTCCATCTCTTGTCTCAACATTACCCACCTCGACATTTCGGCAACCCAAATTAGAGACTGGATCAGACATGGTCGTTCCATCCGCTTCCTGGTCCCTGACACGGTTGAAGCGTTTATCAAGACCAAAGGACTTTACCGATGACACGACCCTTTGAGCCGCGTATTGACCCATACGTCAAGGCAGTCTTGGGTACGAAGGCCCTGGATGTGGTCGTACTCGATGTTCATGGATTGACATCCTTTGCAGACACCTTCCTTGTTTGCAGCGGCCGCTCTCATCGACAGGTGTCGGCCATTGCGGGATTTGTTCAGCAGGACCTCAAGGCCAAGGGGATCAAACCGTTAGGGATAGAGGGCCTCCGCGAGGGGCACTGGGTCCTCATGGATTATGGGGATGTGCTTATTCACATTTTTTACGAACCTGTACGAATTTTTTACGACCTTGAAGGCCTGTGGTCAGACGCCAAGACGGTCAAGCTTGGTGATGCCTGAATGGAAACATCTACCCCCCAGTCGCCCGGCAAAGGGCACGAGCTGACAAGGCCCAGTCCGGAGAAACTCCTGGCAGCTCCCGGCAAAAAGGCCCTCCGGCTTATCCTGGACTCGCCAACGCCTGCCCATCTGGTTCAATCGCTGGCTGAAGAGGACCTGTTTTGGCTCGTCCAGGAAATCGGCCCGGAAGATGCCCTGCCCATTCTATCACTTGCCTCCAATGATCAATGGCAGTATCTGTTGGACGTCGAGCTATGGGAAAAGGACCGACTGGCAACCGCTCCGGTCAATCGATGGTTGGACCTTCTGCTTAGAGCAGACCCACACAGATTCCTGATCTGGGGACTTCGCGAGAACATCGAGCTTATCGAACTTCATCTTTCCAGCAACATCGACGTCAGAATCAGGGAGGAGGATGAATCACCATCGGATTTTGACGAACGCTATTTCACCCTGGACGACGTATTCTACATTCGTATACGCCATGACGCCTATGATCAGACCCTCACGCCGTTTCTTAAGCGTCTTGCAGACCATGACTTCAACAAATTTCAACAGGTGATGCTGGAATTGCTAACGGTCCAGCCCGCGGAAGTGGAGGAAAATCTATACAGGCTGCGAAATCTCCGATTGGCGGAAAAAGGATTCCTTCCCTTTGAAGAGGCCATCGGCATCTATCAGCGCCTGGACCCTGAGAATCTTCTCAAAAAGGGCAGTAAGGTTGAAAAACTCACAGAAAAAGCCCATCTCTCTGAGCCCGTATCTGTTTCCAAGTCGCTGCACATTCAGGATCAGGACCTCTTTTTCATGTCCTTGAGACACATAGGAGACCATCAGAGCCTGGAACGTCTCCAGATGGAATTTGCCGGGATGTGCAATCAAATCATATCTGCAGACGCCCTTTCGATCCGAGACAAGGAGCATCTGACTGCGGTGGTCAGAAAGGCTTGCGGGTATTTGGATATCGGGCTTCAGAGACTGGATGCCGGCGACCCGGACAAGGGCGCCCGCCTCATCCAGAAGGTCCCCCTGAACCAGATCTTCCGCGTGGGCTACGGTACCGGGCTCGAGCTCAAATGGAAGGCCGAAAAATGGGTCAAGAACAGCTGGTTTGTCAACCAAGCCTTGGGCACGGCATTCTGGGGCAGGCAATGGGAGGGGATCCTGGAAGGCCTCCTCAGGAAACGGCCTCTTTATTATGCAGGCCTTTCAGAAGGTGAGCCACACCGTGAATTCAAGGCCCTGGAAGAGATCGTGGACTGCCGCAGGGTGCTGGATCAGATGATGGCCCTGGATCGTCTCCTGTCCCTTGTGTCGACTCATGGGTGCCTGGCTCATCCGATCCAAGCCGACCAGTCACTTGATTACAAGAACCTTCTGCTGACCTGTTGGGCGAGAAACCACCTGGGCCTTTCAGAAGAACCCAAACCATTGCTGGTCGACGAGCTGAAGGCCTTTTTTCGCTCTCTGTGGGGGCCTGGTGGGAAACCGCATCGTGTGGGGGAAGGCATGAGACAGTCCTTTCGAAACTGGCTCATGGGGCGGTCCGGACTTGCCGCTGCTGAGATAGACAGCCAGGTCGGCATCGTCCTTGACAGCCTCTTGGGTGAGCTCGAAAACGAGTACGGCTCGGTATCCATAGAAGACCTGGACCCAAGGTATGTGAAACACGTGCTGGGCACCGCATAAAGAGCTCGGTCATCTGAGGCATCACAGCCCGGGTCGAAGGGGGCTGGCAACTACTTTTTCCCTAGAATTTCCCCCACGCTCACGGAAAGCTTTTCCACGCTGAAGGGCTTCTGAATAAAGCCATCGCAACCCCTCTTCAATATCGTGCATGCCTGGCCCTCTATGCTGTATCCGCTCGAAAGGAGAACCCTTGCATGGGGGTTGATCTCTTTGATGGCCACACAGACGTCGCCACCGTTGATTTCGGGCATGATCATGTCAAGCATGACCAGGTCAATGTTATCGCTCCTGGTCTTATAGATCTCAATGGCTTCTGCTCCACCCAGGGCTTCAATCACTGTGTAACCCAACTGCTCAAGCATCTCAGCCCCTAAGTCCAACACCGCTTCTTCATCATCGACCAGAAGAATGGTTTCCGTGCCCTTGATGACTTGGTCGCGTCCTCTGACAGGTTGGCTGACCCGCTTTTCCGACGCAGGCAGGTAGATGCTAAAGGTCGTACCCCTTCCCTTCCTGGAGGTCACCTCAATGTACCCGCCGTGGCCCTTGACGATGCCATAGACGGACGCCAACCCGAGACCGGTACCCCGCCCCATTTCCTTGGTGGTAAAAAAGGGTTCAAAAATGCGCTTCTGCGTCTCTTTATCGATGCCTGTGCCTGCATCGGTGACCGTTAATAAGACATAGTTGCCCGGTTTCACCTCATACGGTTTGTCCTTTATCTCCTCATGGGTCGCATTTCGCGTCTTCAGGACGAGCTTACCACCACCAGGCATGGCATCTGCCGCATTCACATAAAGATTCAACAAGATCTGTTCAATTTGCCCCTCGTCCGCCTCTATGGCAAATAGGTCTTTGGCCGGTTCTCGACGAATGGTGATCTCCTTCTTGGTTCTGCCAAATGTATCTGCCGCCTCTTCCACCAATCGGTTCAGGTCGACAGGCTTGACCTCATATTTTCCCCTCCTGGCATAGCCAAGAAGCTGACTGGTGAGTTTCGCGCCACGTTCAATCTGCTTCTCGATGCTCTTCAGCCTTTCATAATATGGATTGGACGGATTGACATTAAAAAGCATTAGAGAGACATTACCCTGAATGGCCATCAGCAGATTATTGAAATCATGTGCAATGCCACCCGCCAGGGTTCCCACGGCCTCCATCTTTTGGGCCTGCTGCAATTGAGCCTCGAGTTTCTTTTGTTCCGTAATGTCGCGTAGATTGAACACGCTGCCCTTCGGTGTCCCTTCACGATCCCGGTAAACAGCAGCGCTTATGCTCACATGGACGATAGATCCCCCTTTGGTATAACGGCGACTTTGGATGCCGGAAAAGCTTTGTCCGGCCAGCACTTTGGCGATCATCATCCGGGTTTCCGGCCGATTCTCCTGGGGCACATTTCCTATGGTCTTTCCCGAGAGCTCCTCCAGGGTCCAGCCGAAGACCCGGGTGAATGCCGGATTCAAATAGATGACCTTCCCCTCCGTGTCGTAGACGACAATGGAGTCCGGAGATGCTTCCAGAACCGCGTGATACTTTTCCTCGCTCTCCCGCAGTGCCGTCTCGGTATGTTTGCTGTCGGCCAGGATCCTGGATAATTTGTCAATTTCTCTTAAGCTCTTTCCTCCGATGGCTTCAGCGATTTTCTGATAGTACTTGACCCTTGCCCGTTCTTGCTTTAGCAACGTCTCTAATTCAGCGCATTTTTCTCGCCGGCTGTTTTTTTTGACGGACATCCTATTTTTCCTCACCAAAGACGACAAAAACCCCTGTCCAGTCCAGCCCCCTGCTTTTTTTCAAGAGGGGAGCAATTTCAACACCTGAATAAAACCCTATAAGGGGAACATCATATTTTTTCAGCACCTGTTGGATTTCTGCGGCCTCTTCACAGGGCGTACTGGAATAGGCGGCGGTCCGGCCCGCGCAATCGATATAGAGCCCAAAGACGGGCCTGCTTCCGTCGGCCTCCACTTGTTTCATTAATGCGGCCGCGTTTATCCTTGCTGACTCCAGCATTTTTTCCGAGTCCCTCAGCATGAACTGGATCTCCATGCCTACTTCCAAGCCCGGTTCAAACAGGGCGACCCCTTTTTCGTCAGGCACAAGACCGATGATCAATCGGTTGACAAAGTTGCCTTCTTCAAACTCTCCGTATCTTTCCCCGTGATTTTCGCCGATTGTCAGATAATTGACAGGATGCTCGTGTCGCCATCTATCGTTTCCAAACAGTTCGTCAATCACGTCGACGATCGGCTTGCCATCCAATTCATATAGGACAGCACCCTCTACGTTTGTAATCGTGTGATAGGTCCCGTCGAGGGGCGTGCACCCATGCATAATACGAAAATAGGGTCGAAAATCTCCCGACAGTGCCGTGCCCACCACGCTCTGAGTGTCCACGTACGACCCGCAAAACTGCTTTGTGGGGCCAAACCTGTAATCTCCGATCAGGCCTGCGCCGATAATTGGCACCTTGTGTGGGAGGCCTTCATCTATTCCAGCAAGGAGGGGCCTTGAGGTATTCAGAACAGGCGGCGTGCTATGGGTGGCAGGGTGTCGAACCGAATCATAGAAGACAAGCACCATCTCGTCTTCCAGGTCGGTTGACAATGCTTGCGCCAGCTTTTGGCCCGCCTGCTGTTCCCCTTGGTCGAGGCCGCCAACTGCGACCACTCTATGTTGGATCGTGTCAGATTCAATGAGTGCAAGACCAGCGGGAGAGCCTTCATAGGATAACGCACTATCCGTGATCACACCGATGGCTGACCCCCCGATGACAGGCGATTCTTTGCCTATGACTGATTGCAGGCCATCGAAGAATTCATCATGATCAAGCCTTCCGGCGCAGAAGGCCAATGCAAGGTCAACGCGTTCCACGCCGCCGGCTTTCAAGGCCCTTTCAGCCACTCGTTTACCTGACAGAAAGGCCTTCTTTTCATTGACGTATCCAATACCCACCTTCGTGTTTCTCATGCCCGGTTCTCCTGGTAGCGTGGCCCGAAGGCCCTGTTTTGAGCCTTCAAGACGTCTTATTATGACCTATTAGAAAAACTTATTACAAAAATCATACCGTTATGGCAACACCCGGCCAAATTTATCCGCTCGGTGAGCACGGCAATGAGTTGAAAAAGATAACAGATGTGGTAAAAGCTGTGAAGGTGCAATAGACACAGGCAAACCGTCATTCTTGATCTCCTGGTATTTTCTTCATGTTGCCTTGATGCATCAATTTTTGGGCCGATCAAATCCAACACCATCGTTTTCACCCGGCAAGATGGGTGACACGGTAATCAGAAGAAGGACAGGCCTCCTGGTTCATTTGGCGGGCTGTCTATGCTTGTTTGTACTTTCTTGCGGCATTCCTTCAAATACCTACCGATTGACCAAAGGGACGATAAAGACGACTTATGCGGTGACGAAAGGCGCAACCAAGGCCGGCATAGGTACCGGCAAGGTCGTCTACAAAGTGGGGCAGTTCACCTTCAAGGTCGTTATGGCGCCCCTGAGCTGGCCCCTGACCCATGAAGAAATTGAGTCAATCAACGATCTGCCCCCCAAAGAAGCCATCAGACAGGGCCGGGTGAAAAACGCCCCTTATGTGGTCCTGGGCCGGCGCTATGTGCCCATGTCCGTGGAAGCGGCCCGAACATACCGGGAGCAGGGGACGGCATCCTGGTACGGCAATGAAACCCTTCGGCAAAAAGGTGGCCACATGACGGCAAACGGCGAGAGTTTTGACCCGACTGGACTCAGCGCAGCCCACAAACATCTGCCTCTGCCCACCTATGTACGGGTGACAAACCTGGAGAATCGCCGCTCTATTATTGTCCGGGTGAATGATCGCGGCCCCTTTGTGAAGGGGCGCATCATTGACCTGAGTGCCGGGGCCGCCCGGAAACTCGGTTTCTACAAGCAGGGAACTGCACGGGTTTATGTGGAGACCATCGATGTTAAGGCCTAACCGAAAAGGGGAGCTTATGAAGGCAGGGTGTTTCAAGTCAATGGTAATGAACTCGTAAAAAGTCTTTTGTGAGCGAAATTGAGCATTTTGGGGAGAAAGCACTTGAGGTGTTCAGCGTTAAGAAATGCTAACTGTTTGAGGGTGGTAGCCCGAGTTTTAGCATTTTAGCTGAGCACCTCAAAGGCGCCCAAAATGTTCACGGAGCGAGCAAAACCGACTTTTTACGAGACTATCAATGAGTTGAAGTCCGTTAACAGATTGGATCGCGGAGGTCAATGAGCCATGAACGTTCCAGCCTTATATTGCGACATCTTGGAAGTTTCCACGGGTGTTGGACCGGATATTGTGGACTTGACAGACAGGCTCTCCTTGATGGTGCAAAGCGCCGGCATAGAAGATGGAAGTCTACACGCCTCGGTCATAGGTTCCACGGGGTCTCTTACCACCATTGAATATGAACCAGGCGTTGTTGAAGATCTGAAACGCGCCATTACACGTCTTGCGCCTCCAGACCTGACCTACGAGCATGAAAAGGCCTGGCATGATGGTAATGGCCACAGCCATGTCCAGGCGGCCTTGCTGGGCCCTTCTATTGTCATACCCGTGCGAAGGGGTGCATTGGCCCTTGGAACCTGGCAGCAGGCGGTGGTCATCAACCACGACAACCGGCCTCGCCAAAGGCGGGTGGCCGTGACTTTGGTCGGCACCTCGTATCAACCGGGGGTCTTTAGAAACAGGCCCCCTTCAACAACGCTTGGAGATAAAGAGCCCTGAGGATTGTCAAATGATGAACCTGGACCAGCGCATTGGGACAGGCCGAAGCCCCTTGGTGGCACCGGGGCTCACGGTCTATGGCACAATCATTCTGTGGCACGCAGCTTGCAATTCTACCCCCAAAGGTCCCTTGCCCGCTTGGGGCCCTATAGGACAAGACCGCCCTTCGGGGTGGGAATATGGCCCGGTTTTCGGAATCCCATATGCCTTCTTCAAAGAGAAACCTTAACACACATAGCCCCTCCAGCCACCCACCGAGCAGCCTTGTCCAAAGACCTGTCCCTGCAGGCGAAAGAGGCCGGTCCTGGAACCATATCCTCGGCATCCTTAGAAAGAACAAGGCCATATCTGCCTGGCTGGACTTGGGGAACCATCAAAACCCTGAATTATTCGTTGTGCTGGCAGATGAACTCTCCGGCCCTGAGAGGGAAGCTTTGGCGGCAGTAACGGATGTCGTGGTACATACCCGCGACCATCTGACAAAAAAGATTGCTGACCTTGAGCGGCGCAATCAGCACTTACGGGCCTTAAGCCTGACCGATGGTCTGACCGGCCTTTACAATTATCGCTTTTTTGCCAAACAACTCGACGTTGAGATAGCACGGACCAAACGCACAGGTCAGCCTTGCTCCCTCATGATGATAGACTTGGACGACTTCAAGCAACTGAACGACACGTTGGGCCACAATGAGGGAAACGCCTTCCTGGTGAAGGTGGCCCAGGTCATACGAGAACAACTGAGGCCAACCGATATCCTGTGCCGTTATGGAGGCGATGAGTTCGCAGTGATCATGCCGGCCACAGCCCTCTTTGATGCCCTGCGCATCGGTGAACGCTTGAGGGCGTCCCTCAGCAGGCTACCATTCAAGCCAAGCACCCCCTGTTCGGCCAGCATAGGACTGGCTGAATGTGATCCTGTTTTCGCCCACGGCTTCCGCGCATTCGTGGACATCGCCGACAAGGCCCTTTACAGAGCAAAGACCGAAGGTAAGAACAGGATTTGCTTTGAAGGCACACTCCCCGAAATGCGCGGAGTGCCGTCTGTCACGCAGGACGAGAAAGAAGCCCTTTTGAAAAGGGATGACTAGAAGCTGCAGTAACCGCATAGATCTTTGATGCATTGAATGAGAAAGGTCAAGGAATACTGATGAAAGCCAAAAAGCCGTTCATTACCTCGATTGCAAGTGGCAAAGGAGGCGTGGGAAAGACATTCATTACCGCCAACCTGGCCTCTTGCCTTGCGAAGGACGGGAACAAGGTCCTGGTGGTGGACTGTGATCTGGGCCTTGCCAATATGGATATCCTCCTTGGGATTAGCCCCATGTTCACGTTACAGGACTTGGTCTTCGGGAACCGGAGTGTTGAAGAGGTGGTCGTATGCACGAAGGCGGGCTTCGATCTGGTTCCAGCCAGTTCGGGTGTGAAGGAGATGGGACAATTACTTTACGAAAAGATTCAGATGATAAAAAGCAGCCTTGACACCCTTATCCCAAATTATGATCACGTCCTCTTGGATACCGGCGCTGGGATCTCAGAGGTTGTGCTCCAGTTTAACCTGTTTGCCCCCAATAATATCATAGTGCTCAACAGAGAACCTACCAGTGTGACCGACGCCTACGCAGTCATTAAAGTGATGTGCCAGCGGTTTGCAAGGCAGTCCTTTGGGATCATCGTCAATTCGGCAAACAACGAAAAGGAGGCGGGCCGACTTTTCAGGCATATCGATGCTGTTTCCAGGGACTTTTTGGATCTTCCATTGCATTATCTTGGCTACGTTGTCACCGACGGTGCCGTTCCAAATTCTATCATGAATCACAGGGTCTTGGTCGACACCCATCCGGGGTCCGGAGTCGGAATGAACTGTTCCCATATTGCCAGGGCCATTCCCAAGTGGGCTCAACAGGCAACGGTGTCCGCCATCGTGTAGTTGATCAAATCCTGCCCAAGGCGAGACTGGCACTCAGTGAAGATCCACACCCGGCAAATTCCTGTGGTTGGGTTCAACCACACGGTCAATGAAAGGGGTTGTCATGAAAGGATTCCTGAAATATGGGGCCATTGCACTCTTTGCCTGTTGCATGGTCTTTTCCGCCTGTTCAAAAAATGAAGAAGTAGACAGGAAAAAAGGTGCCATTGAAAAGATGACCGACCATACGGCCGATGTCATTGGAACGAAGATTCGAACGCCGATTGATCAGGCACGTTCCGTTCAAGGCATGGCAAGAAAACGGCTCAAAAATACTGAAAAACCCTTGTGAGATCAATAGTGACTTAGCCGCCATTATAAGGCTCCCCACCCAGGGTCGGAGCTTTCCCGATAAGGTACTTGGCCATTTTCCTAGTGCTTCCCTTGACCCCGAATGTTACCCCCCCTCGTGTCTCGGATCCCCCTCAACCAAGGGTGCCAGAGATTAGCCACTGGGTTCTTGACTGTGTCAGTGCTAATAATGAAAGGGAATCCTATATAGACTTGACACTCACGTCAGGCGTGATAACGGAAAGACATTTGCACTGGGCGATCAGTCCGCCCCGTGCAATGCACCGTCTTGTTTCTTGAGGCAGTGGCACGCGAGCACCTTTGTCCTCATAATGTGTTGCTGGACGGAATCCGCTCTCGTAGTGATACCCATCAATGAGGGAGCCATCCAAGGCACGAGTGAGGCTTATCCGATGATGGCAAAGATCATGTGAAAAAGGGCATTTATGGATCTTTATCTGTTTTCCATGTTCGTATTGATTGGTCTTGCGGTTTCTGATCTGGTTGTTGGTGTGATCAATGATGCCGTTAACTTCCTGAACTCTTCAATAGGTTCCAAGGTGGCGCCACGTCATGTGATTATGATCGTTGCAAGCCTCGGAATACTTGCAGGTGTCACCTTTTCCAGCGGAATGATGGAAGTGGCCAGAAAGGGAATATTCCACCCGAAGTTTTTCATTATGCCGGAACTGATTAATATCTTTCTGGCCGTCATGCTTACTGATATCATTCTCCTTGATCTTTTTAATACGTTTGGTCTGCCAACATCCACGACGGTATCAATCGTCTTCGAGTTGCTGGGAGCCGCCGTGGCCGTATCCTTAATAAAGCTTTACACGGCAGGCGACAGCTTGTCTAAGCTTGCAGATTACATAAACACGGGAAAAGCCCTTGCTATTATTTCAGGAATTCTTCTATCGGTTGTGATTGCCTTCTTTTTCGGAGTGACGATCCAGTTCATAGCCCGTATTGTCTTCACCTTTGACTACAGGAAGCGTCTTAAGCGCTTTGGAGGTGTCTGGGGAGGCCTGTCTCTCGCAGTCGTTACCTATTTTATCCTGATAAAGGGTGCCAAAGGCACATCGTTTCTGACACCCGATTCCATGGCTTGGATCAAAGCCCATTCGTGGATCATACTGTCAGTGGGCTTTCTGTTTTTTGGCCTTATATTTCAATTAGTAACGCTTTTTACGAGGATCGATATCCTGAAACCGATTGTTTTGATCGGAACTTTTGCCCTTGCCATGGCTTTTGCCGGCAATGATCTTGTCAATTTTATCGGTGTTCCGCTGGCAGGATTGAGTGCCTATAGTATCGCCTCAGCCACCAATGAACCGCTGCGAGTGACCATGGCTGCCCTTGAAAAACCTATACAGTCCAATACTTTTCTGCTGCTGATCGCCGGGACAATAATGGTCATCACCCTATGGGTGTCCAGAAAATCCCGCACTGTTTCTAAAACAGAGCTCAGCCTGGGCAGGCAGGACGAAGGCATGGAACGCTTTGGTTCTTCAATACTTTCCAGAAGTCTTGTGCGTATGTCTCACACAGTTTTTTCTCTTGCCAACACATTGATACCGGTACGGCTCAGGAGAACGATTTCCCGACGCCTGGACCCGGGCGCCTATAGATGTGCACCTTCAATAGACGGGAAAATACCGTCTTTTGACCTCTTGCGCGCTTCTGTAAACCTTATTGTTGCTAGTGCTGTGGTGTCATTTGCAACATCCTTGAAGCTCCCGCTTTCAACGACCTATGTGACGTTCATGGTGTCTATGGGAACATCGCTTTCGGACCAGGCATGGGGAAGAGAAAGCGCTGTTTATCGAGTGGCGGGCGTGCTTACTGTCATAAGCGGATGGTTCCTAACTGCACTTGCAGCGTTCTCGGTCTCCCTTCTTTTTGCATTTCTTATATATTATCTTAGGCTTGCCGCCATTTTAGGATTACTGGTGCTCCTGATTACTCTGGTATGCTACACCTACCGCCTGCACTTCAGAAGGGAAAAAGAAAGCCGTGTGATTGACGCCTTCAGCCTGAAAAACATCAGTGATCCCGATACCGCGATCAACGCTTCTTTTGAACAGACGGGATCTTTTCTCAAGGAGATCGGCGATAGTTTGGGTCTTTGTTTTGAGGCTGCCTTTTCGCAGGACAGGCAAGGGCTGAGAGACACGACAACATGGACAGACAAGATCCAGAAATGGGCCAACGTTATTATCGCCAATACCTTTGAAACGCTTTTTCTTCTTCGTGATAATGCCGTCGACAGTACGCAGAAATACGCAAGAACAATAGGCTGCATACAGGGTATTGCAGAAAGTCATAGAGATATCATCAAGCGCTCTTACGTGCATTTCGAAAATTGTCACCAAGGATTTAGTGATGTTCAGAAAGAAGAGCTGAGGCGGGTTAAAACCTATATTACCCGGCTTTTATGGAATACTTCCATTATGTTAAGGCAGAGGAAAAAAGTCGATTACGATTATATTGCTAACCAGAGCCGGAGATTGAACAACCTTATTACTGAATTTGACAAGAACCAGATACAGCGGATACAAAACGGTGAATCCACGACTCGCTTGAACATTCTCTATTACGGATTGATGGAAAACTCCGTGAACATTGCCCAACACACACAAAATTTGCTTAATATCTTCAGGGAGTCTTTTTAGGGTGAAACCATTACCGGAAACAAGGGCGTTATTCTCAGCGTAAGGAGGCAATAATGCGTATTCCATTTCTTTCGGCATTTGTGACTTCACCCTTTGACGGCCTTCAGGAACATGCAGAAAAGGTAAAGGAATGTGGGTGGGCGTTTCAGCAGGCCATAGAGTGCCATGCCGCAGAAAAATGCAAGGCATTTGACGAATACCGACAGGAAGTCATCAAACTTGAAAGTGAGGCTGACGCCATAAAGCGCAGGGTCCGTGGACACCTACCAAGGCGAACAAGGCTGCCTGTGAATCAATTCCAGGTATTCATGTACCTAAGAGAACAAGACAAGGTCCTTGATTCTGTTGAAGATGCCCTTGATTGGATCTCCTATCGAAGCAGCGAAGGCATTACGAAGAAGGAACTCAGAGAGACCTTGTTCCGTCTTGTTGATGCCGTTCTCGAGCCGATCGAGGACCTCAGCCGATTGGTGGCTGAGGCAAAGAAATATTTTGACAGTCACTCGGAGAAGCAGCGCGGAATCGTGAAGAAAATTATTCATAATTTGAGACGGAGGGAGCATGATGCGGACAGAATTGAAGATGAACTAAAATATAAGATCTTTAGTATGGAAAAGGACCCGGTAGCGATATTTCATCTGGTCAAGCTGGCTGAAATCATCGGCTCTGTTGCTGATCATGCGGAAAATGCTGGAGATGTGATGAGAACTATGATTGCACGGAAAGAATAGCCCTTTTTGTTGGATAGAAATCGTCTCTTTCATGGTTTCGTAAAAAGTCGATTTTGCTCACGCCGTGAACATTTTGGGGGCCCTTGAGATGTTCAGCCAAAATGCTCAATGTCGTTCGCAAAACACTGTTTCCGGGTCCATCAATGTTACAGATAACCAATTTTTTTATTTCTCCTGAGGTCTTAGCAGCACGTGGAACCGCTTAACCAAGTAGCCAATACCATAGCGCTCACCATGGGCGTGGCGTGGGCCAGCGGGATCAATCTGTACGCCGCCATGGTGATGTTGGGCCTGCTTGGAGCCACGGGTAACATGGACCTGCCTTCCGGGCTGCAAATCCTCGCCAATCCTCTGATCATCGGCGCGGCCGGCTTCATGTATGTGGTGGAATTCATCGCAGACAAGATACCGGGAGTCGATACGAGCTGGGATACCCTGCACACCTTTATTCGCATCCCCGCCGGGGCATTGCTGGCAGCCGGTGCGGTGGGTGAAGTGAATCCTGTGGTCGCCCTGGCCGCTGCTATCGTGGGCGGCGGCTTGGCGGCCGGCGCCCACGCCACCAAATCCGGCACCCGGGTCATGATCAACACCTCTCCCGAGCCGGTAAGCAACTGGGTCGCCTCTATTGTGGAAGACCTTGCTGTCATTGCCGGTCTGTGGACCGCTCTTCACCACCCGTGGGTGTTTATCGTCCTGTTGATCGGTTTTATCTTGCTGATGGTTTGGCTACTGCCCAAGCTTTGGCAGGCTATCAAAAAGCTGTTCGGTTTCATAGGCCGGCTGTTTAGACAAGGAATCTGACCATGGCCACCATAGTCCGTGAGGTGATCGCAATCTTGGAAACCATCGCCCCGCCGTGGATGCGTTACGGCGACGACCCCATCGGGCTGCACGCCGGTCACCCAGACTGGAAGGTGAGAAAGATCCTCCTTGCCCTCGACGCAACCCTTCCTGTGGTGCGGGAGGCCAAGAAACGTGGATGCCAGATGCTCATCACGCATCACCCCCGGTTCTATCGGCCCCTAGCAAACCTGGATGAATCAGAGCCGATGGGCGCACTGGCAGCAGAGATCGCACGGGCGAGGCTGGCGGTCTATTGCGCCCACACGAACCTGGACCTCGTCCCGGGAGGCATCAATGACATCCTGGCCGATCTCGCGGGCATGCGGGAAAAAAGAAAGCCTCTCATTTCCGTGGCAGATGACCGAATGTTGAAGTTGGTCACGTTTGCTCCTGAGGAGCATGTTGAGACCATACGAGCCGCGCTCTGCAAAGCCGGAGCCGGGGTCATCGGAAACTACACGGATTGCTCGTTTGGAACAGGCGGCAGGGGCACGTTCCGTGGCTCGGACACCACGAAACCTTTCCTTGGCAAGCCCGGACGGCTTGAGGAGGTAAAGGAGTGGCGGCTCGAAGTGCTCTTGCCCGAAAGCTGCCGGGTGGCCGTGCTGCGGGCCTTGACCGAGTCCCATCCATACGAAGAACCGGCCTGCGACATCTATCCCTTGCTCGACAAGAAGACCTACGGCCAAGGACGCCACGGCCTGCTCAAGAGGCCGACCAAACTCGGCTTGCTCGCGCGGAAAATGAAAAAGGCGACAAGTTCACCCGGGGTCTTGGTGCTGGGCGATCGGGAAAGACCGGTCCGGACCGTTGCCGTGTGGAGCGGCGCCGGATTCCAGACAGACTGCGTCAAGGGGCTTGGCCTCGACGCCGTGGTCCTGGGCGAAATCGACTACCACGGCTGCGAGGTCCTTCAGCAAATCAACACGGGTTGTATCGCCCTGGGCCATGCCCCATGCGAGGAAGTCGTCTTGCCATGGCTCGCCGAGAAGCTCTTGAACGCCTTCCCCGGCATCAGTGTGGCAGTCACGACCGAAGGTATCGTGAAGATGTGGAGTCTATGATCTCACAGCTCTGATATTGCCCTTGAGCTTTCCAAGGCCTGCCCGAGCAAAAGCCGTTTCCCCGAATTTCTCCTCAAAATCCTTTGCCTCCATCCTCAGCATATCGTCCGTTGAAGGGAGGCAAACGTCCCTGGATGACTTATCCCCATTAAAGGGACATGCCTCCTGACAAGCGTCACACCCAAAAAAACAGTCGCCCATCTTTTTGCCGGTTTCATGGCTGACCTCTCCACGGTGTTCAATGGTCAAATATGAAAGGCATCTTGAGGCATCCATGGAAAAAGGGCCGTCAAGGGCGCCGGTGGGGCAGGCATCAATGCATCGGCTACAGGAACCGCACTGGTTCTCCGTGGGCTCGCTGTCTGAAAGAGACAAGAAGGCGGTGGTGAGGATCTCCACCAGGAAGACGTATGAGCCGTATTCAGGCATAATAAGCATATTGTTTTTCCCTATGAATCCCATGCCCGACGCACACGCGAAGCTTCTTTCAAGAATAGGGGCTGAATCCACGCAAACCCTTGTCTTGCTCCCCGGACACCACAAAACGATGCTAAGGGCCAACTCTTGAGCCAGCGGCCTCAATCGATCATGATAGTCGGTCTTGTCGGGCTCTGCATACCTTGCAGTGGTAAAGCCATCCGGTGTGCAGGGCTTCCGGCAAGCATAGGGATAGGCGAGAGAAATCACCGTCTGACAACCATCAAGCAGCCCTGAGGGATTTTGCCTCAATTTCTCATTCCGCTCTAACCAGGTCATTTCTGCATGCCTTCCGGCGGCGATCCATGAGCAAAATTGATCAAAAAACAGAGGCCTTTCAGGCCGGGAAAACCCCACGCCTACAAACCCCAGGCCTTTTGCCTTTTCTTTAATAGGGACAATCAAGGTCTTATGTATAGTGATAAGGTCAAAGGATGACAGATTCTAAAAAGTGTTTTGCGAACAACATTGAGCATTTTGGGAGACAGGCACTTGAGATGTTCAGCGTTAAGAAATGCTAACTGTTTGAGGGCGTTGGCCCGAGTTTTAGCATTTTAGCTGAACCTCTCAAGGGCCCCCAAAATGTTCACGGAGTGAGCAAAATCGACTTTTTACGAAACCATCAAGGATACATACAAGAGACCGCACTGTAACGGTCTTGGCCGGGCCGGGGGAATGGAAACATGGGGACCCGTGACGTCTAATCGAATGGGGTCAGACTTTCAGAACCATCCTCGGTGACAAGGACGGTTTGCTCGAACTGAGCGGAAAGAGACCCGTCGACTGTGACCGCCGTCCACTTGTCTGCCAGAATCCGCAGGTATCTCTCACCCAGGTTGATCATAGGCTCGACTGTGAAGACCATGCCCGGGACCAGGCCAATGCCCGCCCCTTTTTGACCGTAATGGGGGATCTGAGGAGATTCGTGAAACCCAAACCCGACGCCATGGCCAACGAACTCTCTCACCACGGAGCACCCTTGTCCTTCCGCAAGTCTTTGAATCGCCCAACCGATATCCCCTACGCTGTTTCCGGGCCGTACTTGTGCCATGCCGGCTTCAAGACACTGTCGGGCCACCTTGACAATCTTCTGGGCATCCGGCCCCGGTGTTCCAACAAAAAAGGTCTTGCTGGCGTCAGCATAGTATCCCTTCAAGACGGAAGTCACATCCACATTAACGATGTCGCCATCATTCAAAATCCTTCTTCCAGGGATACCGTGACAAATCACTTCATTGACGGAGACACAGACACTCTTTGGAAAACCTCGGTAGTTTAAGGGCGCGGGGGTGGCGTGATTTGTGACGGTGAATTCATGAACCAGGGTGTTAATTTCATCGGTGCTTCTCCCCGGCGTGATTTTTTCCTCCACCAGATCAAGCGTCTCCATGACCAGACGGCCGGCCCTCCTGATACCCTCAATGTCCTTCTTCCTCTTCAGCCGGATCTTGTACTCCTGAAAATACAGGTCCTTGAGGTTCTGCGACTTCCGGGCCTCCTTCCCGAGGCAGCACCTTTTATATTTAAGGCCGCTGCCGCAAGGGCAAGGATCATTTCGACCCGCTTGCAGCTTGCTGTTCTTCATCAACATCTTTCACCAGCCAGTCTCCTGAAGGCCCCGCCTTGTGGGCGGGCAGCCTCACTCAGAGGAGATGACAAGGGATGGCGATGGAAACAAAAAAAGAAGCCCTCCTGAGCTTCATGTAAGCGCGCCTGCGAAAACTATTTCAATTTTCAATTAATATAACCAACAGGATGCCTTGTCAATATGCATCCCTGCTTGGATATGCTCGCGGTTTGGGTAATGAACGCGCATACGATGGGAGCCCCTTCAAGGCAAGGTTGTGTGTGATTGACAGGCGGTTGAGCGGAAGCTATGATGAACGGGCGATTGAAGAAAGACCCGGGAGCCATGCCCATGACCGAAGTTCGCCCCCTTGTGCTGAGTGACCTGCCGGTGGTCAAAGCTTACCTGCAGCGCCACCCGCCGGAAATCTCTGAATTGACCTTTACCAACCTTTTTGTCTGGCGCAATGCCAGGCCCGTTTTCCTTGCCGAGGCAGACGACGCCATCGTCTTCATAACCAACTCGCGCCTGGGCGATGCCAACGACAAACTGATTATCGGAAGCCCTGTGGGCGGGGCGTCGCCATTGGCCGCGGCCCGCTCGCTGGACCTTCAGGTGGCAGGATTCTCCCGTATTCCCGAGACCACGGCCAGCCAGTTACGCGAAGCAGGCCTCCACGTGGAAACGGACAGAGACAACTGGGATTACGTATACCGTGTCGCGGACCTGGGTGATCTCGCAGGACGGCGCTTCCACAAGAAGCGAAATCTGATCAAGCAGTGCCTTCGGGCGTACACATGCCGGTATGAGCCTATCACATCGGGGCTCATTGCCGAGTGTTCCGACATGCAAGATCGGTGGTGCAAAGCCCGGGAGTGTGGGCACGACCCCGGTTTGTGCAGTGAGTATGTAGCCATTCGGGAGAGCTTTTCGCTTTTTGAGCAGCTTCAATTGATCGGCGGGGTCGTTCGGGTGGATGGGATCATCCAGGCCTATGCCTTGGGTGAACAACTGCGGCCGGGTGTGGCCGTGTGTCACTTCGAGAAGGCGATGCCCGAATTTCGCGGCCTCGGCCAGCTTATCAACCAGTGGTTTTCCAAGCACTCTTTGGGTGCTTTCGAACTGGTCAATCGAGAGCAGGACATGGGAATTTCTGGTTTGCGCCAGGCAAAGGAGAGCTATCATCCTCACCACATGGTTGAGAAGTTCAACGCCTGGTTCCCAGGCGTGAGCCCCGGCAAGGCGTTGCCTGTTGAGCCTCATGAGTGTGACAAACATGGGCCCAGGTCGACACAAATCCAAATATGACGCCGCGAACAGGAGGAACAAGGACCCATGAATGATGTCAACCAAATCTCATCAGCCAATGACCAAGAGTTGCCGGAAGACCTGAGACGCTGTGTCGCCTTTCACGGGCATCTGTGCCCTGGCCTGGTATACGGTTACCTGGTGGCAAGACAGGCCGCTGAACGCCTCGAACTTCATCGCTCCCAAGACGAAGAGGTGGTGGCCATTAGCGAGAACGACACCTGTGCTGTGGATGCCCTTCAGGTCTTGCTTGGAACGACCGCAGGCAAAGGGAACCTCATCTTGAAGGACTACGGAAAAAACGTCTTTACGGTCTTTAATCGATCCAACAAGCGGGCCTTCCGCTTTTCCCGTAAAGAGTCTTACAGGTACGCAGGAAAAGATCCAGAGGCGTTTGCCAAACTGGAGGCGGCGGTTGCCGCCGGCCAAGCATCCGTCAAAGAGCAAATGCGCCAAAAAAGGCTGAAAGTCCTGGACCTCCTTGCCAAGCCCTTTGATGCTGTCTTTGATACCAAAGAGGTGACGTATCCTGAGCCGCCATACGCCCCGCTGGCCCCTTCCAAGGCATGCGCCCAATGTGGTGAAATGACCATGTCGACAAGGATGGTTGCCACAGGGGATGGAAGATCGCTTTGTGTGCCCTGTGCCCTGCAAGAGGGCCTGTCGCCCTAGGTTGTTGAGAAGTTACACTTGGTTCATTGAAGCTCCCTGTAGCAAGCTACAGGGAATCTTCGACCGTAAGGAACGCTGACCGGCTTGCTCCCCGCAAGCCCCCTCCTCTAGGACGGGGTCGAGGGGAGCTATGGGAAAAAACTGTTTTTCTTCCTTACCGGGAAGCCCCGCCCTTTAGGGTGGGAGAAGCTTCACTTTTTTTGGATACGCTCGCTAACCCCGCAGCAAGCTACGGG
>CAZCXI010000041.1:0-27184 GCA_964502635.1 uncultured Desulfobacterales bacterium | reverse complement strand
CGCTCGCTAACCCCGCAGCAAGCTACGGGGAATGCGCTCGCTTTTTCGGTTCAAGGGGACATGGGCATACTGATTTCCATCTCTCTGTGATATATTTCCTGGCAACATCGTAATCATTTTGTAAGTGTTCGTGCAATGCCATGAAAAAGTGTGTTGAATGTGGACAGCCTTTTAGTACATCAGACAGGTGTCAGGTGTGCGGGATGGAGGTCAAGGCAGAAACCGCAAAGATTCTGAATTTCTGTCTCTTGTGTCGTACGTGTGCTGATGCGATTGAGAAGGGCCTTGATTTGAAGGAATATAGAAAGACAAAGAGAGAATCCATGAAAAGATGTGCGGATTGCCTCTCGTGCTCAGGTTGATAAATCGGCCTTGTCTTGGGCACCAATCAGGGTAGCATTGAAACTTCATGCCGAAGAAGCGTTTTCTGAAAATCGCCCCTCCTTGGCCAGGGCGATGAAGTGGGCAATATCGATCTCCTTGGGACAAACAAAGCTGCACGCCAATGCTGTCCGGCACCGGGGCGTTCCCTGCTCACCATAAAGAATATCCAGCCTTTCCTTAACCGCCGTTTCCCTAGGGTCCATCAGACGAACAATATTGGCAAGCATGGCATTCGGCCCAAGATAGTTTTTCTGCGTCACACAGGCCGTGGCGCAGCAAAAGCAATTGATGCATCGGGTCGCCTCAACATATTGCTCCAAGACGCGAGGGGAAATGCGATATTCGTCCCCATCAGGATGTGGGGGAGCTGGGGCAATAATATAGGGTTTCACGAGATGGACGCGTTTGTAGGCCTTCTCCAGATCTATGACAAGATCGCGTATCACCGGTGCGATGGTCAGGGGTTCCACTGTGAAGGTATGGGTCTTGAACCGTTCCACGGCCTTCTCTACGAGGAGTTCACAGGTTAAAAGGGGCTTACCATTGATCTTCATGCCGCATGTGCCGCACTGGCCATGCTCGCAGGAGGAGCTCCAGGCCAGGGTCGGGTCCTGTTCATCGTTGATCTTTCGAAACAAGTCTACAAATCGCAGGATGCGACCGGCCGTCACGTGGTAACTTTGAACCCAGGATCGTTCGCTATCAGGGTCATAACGGCTAATCTTCAGGGTAAGATCATAGTCTAGTGACATTCACCTCTCCCAAGCACGAAAATCAATGCTGATGGTTTCTAAAAACTCAAGAAATGACGGCTTCGTAAAAGGTTCATATGCAAGGCGTGCGAATCTTGAGGAATGAGGCGTACTAATCGTACGTCGCAATGACGAAAGCTGAAGCACAACGCTGCAGATGGACCTTGTACGAAGCCGTCAATATTTTCTTTCAATGATGCCGAATCTCTCGTAATCCGTCCCTTTGGCCTCATAGAGGCTCATATCGATGGGGCGTCTATCGAGAGTCACCTTGCTGTGCTCTGGCATATAGGCTAGCGTGTGGTAATGAAATTCAGGGCTTCTCTCTGGGTAGTCCTCACGATAATGGCCCCCCCGGGACTCCTTCCTGGCCAACGCTGATTGAGCAATAACCATGGAAATATCCAAGAGATGATCCAGCTCCCAAAACTGAATAAGCTCCACGTTCATGATGAGAGACTTGCTGGATAGTGCAAGGTGTCCGGCTCTGTCTTTGAGCTCTTTGAGCTCGTCGATGGCCTCCAGGAGACCTTTCTCATTTCGGAAGACACCTACCTTATCCATCATGAGCACCCTGAGGGCATCCCGAATCTCAGCGTAACGCTCCTGACCCTCAGCTTCAAGATAGCCAGCAAACTGAGAGAAAACATGGGTGCCGGCATCTTGGGGGATATCGCCCGGCGCTTCAGCATCCTCGATATAGTCTGTAACCCTCTCTCCCACGACCTTGCCCATGGTAATGAGCTCCAGCAGGGAATTGGTCCCGAGGCGATTGTGACCGTGAAGGCTGGCGGCTGCGAATTCCCCACAGGCATACAACCCGGCTACGATACGCTGAGGATCCTTTTGGACTTCTCCGAATTCATTGGTCGGCGCACCGCCCATCTGATAGTGCGCAGTTGGAGTAACCGGACAAAGCTCGTGTTGAGGATCAACACCCACAAATTTACGGAAAAACCCACACACTTCCTGAATCCTGGTCTTGTGAACGTATTCGGGGATATGCCGGAGGTCCAGCCAAACATGGGGCAGCTTGTAATCAGGATGGATGCATCCCCTCCCTTCACGAATTTCCGTAAGGATGCACCGGGAAACAAGATCCCGCGGGGCCAGATCTTTAGCGGTTGGGGCGTAGCGCTCCATAAAAGGCTCCCCATCCTTGTTCCGTAGGATGGCGCCTTCACCGCGAAGAGCCTCGCTGGCCAGGATGCCGGGCCCTACAATGCCGGTAGGATGGAACTGCACGGCTTCTACATCCATGACCGGTAGGCCGGCCTGAAGGATCAAGGCAAGACCGTCGCCTGTGTTCTGTCGACAATTGGTACTCACCTGATACATGCGGGTCTTCCCTCCCGTGGCCATCACAGTGGCCTTCGCCAGGACAGCGACAAATCTCCCGTTCTGTTCCATAAAAACCATGGCCCCGACGCAACGACCATTTCTAAAGAGTAACTCGGTGGCCACACTTTGATTCAAAAACACGACCCCATGCCTCAAGGATTCCCCCCACACGGTATCCATGATCCCTTTGCCAGTACGGTCCGCTTCATAGCAAGACCGAAAGGCCTTGACTTCGCCAAAATTGAGCATATGGCCGCCAAAGGGTCTTTTTGCGATGCGTCCTTCTTCCCTGCGGCTAAAATGCATGCCATGTCTTTCCAGCCAAACGATCTGTTCCCATGCCGCTTCGCAGACCTTCTTGATGATATTCTGGTCCGCAGAGCAGTCCGAACCTTTCCAGGTGTCGAACATGTGGTACACGATTTTGTCAATGGGGTCTTTCGGGTCCACTGCGGCCATGCCACCCTGGGCCGTGGAGGTATGAGATTTCTGTGGGCTATGCACCTTGGTGACGGCAACGACACGCGTGCCTGGACGGCGGTTACATATGGCCGCAGCACACCTCAGGCCCGCTCCTCCAGCCCCAACCACCAACACGTCCGACCTAAGTACCGAATCTATTCTGAGCTTTTTTCCCAACTTCATGCTCCTGGTGTAACGCATGTGCTCAACGATGATCGCCTCGCAAGAAGTCCGAATTGGAGGACAAAGTAAAAAGCTCCAAATTCAAGGCGCGCAAATCCTGAGGAACGAGGCGTACTTATAGTACGTCGCAGTGACGAAGGATGCAGCGCAACACAGAAGTTGGACTTTTTACGAAGTCGTCAACGATGATCGCCTCTAAATACTGAAGACAAGCTTGGCCCCGGCAAAAGCAAGAATCGCCATGACAAAGCTCGTCAACACGGAGAGTCCGGCTTTTAGACGTGGATCCTCCACATAGTCGCCTATGATGGTATACAGGCCAAAGCCAGCATGAAAAAATACGGATACGACAAGGACCAAATCGACAAGCTTCATCCCCATGCCGGACATCCTGGCCAAAATGGTCTCTAAATCGTGACCTGCCTGATAGTTCAAGTGCATGAAAAACATGTGGCCCGAGACCATGGGAAAAAGCAAAGCCCCTGAAACCCTCTGAAGTTTCCACAATGTGGCGTTTTGTGTGTGCCAGAGCCTCCTGTACACAATGACGCCTGCAATGGTGCTCGCCATGGCGACAATCAGCCAGAAGAAGCCGGCCGACACCTGTTGATCACCCTTCACCATGAAAAGGCCAAGCGTCAGAACGTACAGGGCGCTCAGCAAGAAAACCCAGCGGATCATGAGGCCATCGTTCCTGGCCCGGAAGATCTCATAAAGAATCAGCCTGGTACCGTTTAGGCCGTGAAAGATAACCGGAAAGGCGAGGGCCCACTCCAAGACGCTGAAGACGACGTTGTGAAAGAACTTCATCTCGGATGCAAAGCGGGCGGGTTCGTGGAGGCCCGAAAGCGTAAAGATATGAAAAAACATGTAGACAACCAACGTGAGCCCCGCCACCCTATGGGCCCACGTCATAACAAAGCCCCATCCCCTGGAACGGGTTGTGTAAGATACCGTTTGAGAGCGCTCCATCATCTGTACAAGCTGTGCCTTAACATCGGTGTCTTGTGCGAAGGTGTGCATGTCATACTCCTGTGGCCCGAGCAGGCCCGGGAGACGGACCCAACAACCCGCTTTCGGCTGAGCCCGGCTTGTTGGAGTCTTGTATCATGAACGTAAAGTTTGTCAATACGCAGAAGGCCTCGTGCTTGTCGTGCTGTTGACATGGCCTCCCTTTAGTATTAGTGAGTGTCCATCCATAAATGACCCTGGACGGCCCCAAGACCCGCAGATGGAAGGCACAGAGCGACTGACAGCCAGTGAAAGAATCAAAAAAAATACTGGTCGTTGATGAGGACCCGCTGACTCGTGAATTGCTCAAGAAGACTCTGGAGAAAGACAATTATGACGTGGAAACCGTATCCGGCGGTGTAGAGGCTCTCAATAAGAGCAGGCAGGAGCCATTGCCAGACCTCGTCATCACAGATAGCGTCATGCCGGGGATGGATGAACTCCAGCTGGTTAAAACACTCAAGGCCGGTGAGCACACAAAGGGCATCAAGATAGTCCTTTGTTCGGTGAAAACATCGCTGGCAGACATTAAGCGAGGCCTGGCTGCCGGTGCTGACCAATACATTGCAAAGCCCTTTGAACCCAATGATATGGTTGCAAGGGTCAACAAACTTCTCAGTGAGCAGGGAACCGGGTCAGCGTCAAAGACGGACGGCAGTCCAACACAATGGCCGGGCTCAAAGGAATCCTGGGTGGACTTCCGAATGGGCGTTACGGATATTGGTGACGACAGAAGACAGCATGCCAGGCTTGAGTTTCACTGTCCGGTGAAGGTGGAAGGCTTGAAGGGCATACAAAAAGTAACGGACATGAGTGCAGGAGGCATCTTTGTCCAGAACGAACAGGCTTCTACCTTTAAGAAGGGGCAAACGCTTCACTTAAACATCAAGCTTCCCACCGAGTACGAGCCTATCACCATAAAGGCCAAGGTCGCAAACGTGAGGAACAGGGGCATTGGACTCGAGTTTGTGGACCTCACTCAAGCCAATCGACAAGCCATTCGAGTGTGCTTCGACGCTTTCAAAGACACGATTCCTCTCAGGTGACACCCATCCTGGCCGTATGATGGTGTCAGGTTGGTCATTATCTTAGGTGATCGATAACGGCCTTCATAAAGGCGGGCAGATCATCTGGTTTGCGACTGGTGATGAGATTGCCGTCTACCACTATCTCTTCATCGACCCAATGGGCGCCGGCATGGGTCAGGTCGTCCTTGATAGCAAAGAATGAGGTGACCGTGCGGCCCTCAAGGATGTCGGCCGAAGCCAGCATCCAGCCGGCATGGCAAATGGCTGCGATCACTTTTCGCGCTTCAAAAAGGTCCTTCACCAGCTTGACCATCGCGGGGTAACGGCGCATGTGATCCGGCGCGTATCCGCCCGGGATGATGAGGCCGTCAAATTCTGAAGACAAGATGTCATCTGAGCCGGCATCCACCTTGATATGCGTTCCTGATTTGCCTGTGTATTGCTCAGCGCTGCCAGATCCAACCACCACCACCTCGGCACCGGCCTCCTTGAGCCTGTAATAGGGATACCAGAACTCCTGATCGTTGAACATCTGCTCCACCAGAATCATGATCCTCTTGTCTGTCAATGGCATGTCTTCCTCCGTGTTGTCTTGGCATAAACGGCGGCCTGGCCACGCGTGATGCCTTTACAAATTGAGAGCTGAAGCTTATTATATTTAAAAGCGTCCATGTATCAGCTATGCCATGAACAAGGAGAGACATAAACGTTGTAAAGAACCCCTTGTGACGTCAAAAAGTCGTGTAAATTTGGAGACATGTACCCTCTGCATGAAGGAGTGATCCATGGAGTACATCAAGATACGCTTTGGAAAAAATCTCGGGCGCATGCACAGCAGGCTTCAAAAAACCATAGACGAGATGTTTCAACAGGTCAACCCCATGCTGGTGCTCCAGGAGCAGACCTGGCGGCCTCAGATGGACGTCTATGAAACGCCCGAAGAAATCATTATTGTGGGAGAAATCTCCGGAGTGAAGAAGGAAGACCTGGAAGTGGAGGTTGATCAAAAGGCCGTGAAAATAACGGGGGTGAGGCAGGAGACTGCCCGCGTTCCCGGTATGAAGTACCATCTGGCGGAGATCGCCTATGGTCGCTTTGAAAGAACTCTGTTCCTGCCGCTTCCTATTAACCCGGAGCAAGTCCAGGCATCTTACGTGAACGGTCTTCTCAAGATTATCATGGCAAAGCAGCCGCGTGAACAGGTTCGTCAGATTCGAGTTGAGGGTCAGTGACGTGCACAGTGAGGAGACATACTGATGGTGGAAAAACACGATAACCACGCTTTGCCGGAGGCAGAAGAATCCCGGAAGATCCCGGAGATCCTGCCGATTTTGCCGGTCGTGGATCTGACGCTCTTTCCCAGGATGGTACTTCCTATGGTGGTGCACGGAGAGGCATCGCAGAAATTGGTCGATGAAGCCATGGCCAAAGACCGCCTCATCGGAATCCTGGTTTCCAAGCGTAACGATTTGCAACCTGCCGAAAAACCAGAAGAACTTTATGAGGTGGGAACAGCGGCCCTAATTCTGAAGATGTCAAAACCTGACGACAAGGGGACTCAACTCCTTGTTCAGGGCCTTGCTCGGTTCCGAATCCAGGAATACGTCTCAGACAAGCCCTATCTCCACGCGAGGATTCAACCGGTCGCCGAGAAAAGCGTCAAGGACATTGAAGTGGATGCTATGATGAGCAACCTTGTCGGCCTGTTCCACAAGGTACTGAAACTCTCTCCTTACCTTCCAAAAGAGATGGGAGCCCTGGCCAATTCCCTTGATGAAGGCGGGATGTTGGCAGACCTGATTGCCTCCAGCCTGAACATCAGCAAAGATGAAAAGCAGAAGGCCCTTGAGGCCCAAGATGTGAAGGAACGCCTGAAAGAGGTGACCCGCTTGATCAACCGGGAGCTTGAGGTGCTCGAGTTGGGGCAGAAGATCCAATCTCAGGTTAAGCAGGACATGGATAAGGGCCAGCGGGAGTTTTACTTGCGCCAGCAACTCAAGGCAATCAAGGAAGAGTTGGGTGAAAAGGACGAGGGCAAGGTAGAAGTCGAGGAATATCGGACCAAGATCCTTGAAAAGCACCTTCCTGAAGAGGCAAAAAAAGAAGCTGAGCGGGAATTGCAACGTCTGGAGCGTATGCACCCGTCTTCAGCCGAGTACACGGTGGCTTCCACGTACCTGGACTGGATCACGGCCCTGCCCTGGAACCAAAGCACTGAAGACATGTTGAACATCAAGAACGCCCGGAGGGTTTTGGATGAAGATCACTACGACCTGGAGAAGGTAAAGAAACGCATTATCGAATACCTGGCGGTCCGAAAACTGAAGCCCGACTCCAAGGGACCCATCCTCTGCTTTGTGGGGCCACCGGGCACCGGCAAGACCTCCCTGGGCCGTTCCATCGCCCGGGCCTTGGGGAGAAAGTTCATCCGGCTGTCGCTGGGCGGTGTGCGGGACGAGGCCGAAGTACGCGGCCACCGCCGCACCTATGTGGGGGCGTTGCCGGGACGCATCATCCAGGGAATCAGGCGAGCCGAAAGCAACAACCCTGTTTTCATGCTGGATGAAATCGACAAGGTGGGCGCTGATTTCCGCGGAGACCCTTCTGCGGCTCTTCTGGAAGTCCTTGATCCCGAACAAAACTTCTCTTTTTCTGATCATTACCTGGATGTTGCCTTTGACCTTTCCGGAGTCATGTTCATTACCACCGCCAATATCCTGGATACGATTCCCCCGGCGCTGCGAGACCGTATGGAGGTGTTGAGCCTTGCCGGCTATACCGAAGACGAAAAGGTGAAGATCGCCCAACGCTTCCTCATCCCCCGACAGTTGGAGGCCCACGGCCTCACGCCTGAACACCTTACGATTACGGCAGGCGCTATCAGGCGGATCATATCCGGGTATACGCGGGAAGCCGGCTTAAGAAATATGGAGCGAGAGATAGCTGCTGTGTGTCGCGGTGTAGCTTGTGTGGTGGCGGAGGGATGCAAAGGCCCCACGCGTGTTAAGGCGAGGGACCTTCACAAATTTTTGGGCCCTGTTCGGTTTCGTTCCGAGGTGAACGAGCGCATTTCTACTCCTGGCGTGGCAGCCGGGCTGGCCTGGACGCAGACCGGTGGAGACCTCCTTTTTGTGGAGGCCACCAAGATGAGAGGCAAACACGCCTTGACCCTGACCGGCCAGCTGGGTGACGTGATGAAAGAATCTGCACGGGCGGCCCTTAGCTTCATCCGCTCTCATGTCCAAGAGCTAGGCATACCGGAAGACTTCTATGAGAATCAGGAAATTCATATCCATGTGCCCGCCGGTGCCATTCCAAAGGATGGCCCATCGGCCGGTGTCACCATGCTGACCGCTCTCGCGTCGCTACTCAGGGGGCAGACCGTGGTACGCGACTTGTCCATGACAGGTGAGATTACTTTGAGGGGCCAGGTCCTGCCGGTGGGCGGGATCAAGGAGAAGGTCCTTGCCGCTCACCGGGCCGGGATCAAGCAAATCATCCTGCCAAAGTGGAATGAAAAGGACCTTGAAGAGGTACCCAGGAAGGTTCGCAAAGCCATGCGGTTCCATCTTGTGGAAACCATGGACGACGTACTAAGAATCGCCCTGCCCAGTGATTAGCGGAGACCCTCGGATCAGACATGTTTTCAATGTCTGGCAGCGCGGTCCGCCAGGCCAAACCCTCAGCGCCTGAACATGGGCTGCCTGCTTGTGCTCAAGATATCCCTGATGTTCCTTGTAATAAAAGCCCTTGTGGCAGGGTGTTCGACCCGCCATTTGCCGTTTCCCAGGTTCACTACGTTGACCGTCTCGCCCCTCTTGACGCCTTTCAAGCCATGGGCATGAAGTTTTCTGGGGTCATCAAGGGTAAAGCCACTGGTTTCTGCCGCCGTGGATAGTCTCCTGCCGGGCCGCAGGCCGAACTCGTAGAGCACTCTTGTGAGCAGCAATGCATTTTGTTTCATCTTGGTCTTTCCTTTCTGCCGATGGGGGGATCGCCTCACTCCGTAGAGTGGAGACCTTTGCATAACTCTTTGGAACGTTCATTGTGGGCTTTTTGGGGTACCCATCCGGCTGCAGTGAGCGGCCCACGAGAGTGGGCAAATCGTGAACTGTTTGAGGGCCTTAGGCCGAGTTTTCACGATTTAGCGAACAAAGCCGAAGATGGGTCAAAAAGCTCACAGAACCAAGTGAAAAGGGGTTGTGCAAAGGTCTCGAGTGGAGACCGACCAATGAGCCAACGCAGCCGCGCTGTCATCGGCATGGTGGCCCATGAACCGAAGCGAAAAAACCGGAAACGAAAGGTTGAAAGCCGCTCAGCGGCCTGCATGCCCTCGCAGCCGAGCCAGCTCTTTGAGGCAAATAGCCTGGTGGCTGTGTGGGATACTGATGTAAGTGTTGTGCGTCACCGGGTCCGTTTGCATGCTTCCCCCGTGTTTTTCCACAACCAGGCGAACGATGTTGAGGAACAGGGCACGGGGACTGGCGGTTTTACTCCATGTCTCTGGCGTGTTGCGGTCGTTTTCGACTCTCATCATGGGCCCCCTCTCCGCTCACTTTGTATTCGTCCACCTTTACATCGGCATATCGGGAAGAATACTGAAACAACACACGCAAGAGAGGAACGCAACCAATGCTGACAGCCGGATGTACCCGGTTTAGGCTAGGCATCAGGGACCCTGTTGTCTTCCTTGCTAACGAACTCCACAGTTTTGACGCTGTAGCGGTCGGCGTCCACAATGCGGACGGTAAGCCCCTCATCAGTAAAGGTCTCGCCTTTTTGAGGAATACGGCCCAGGCGGTGGAGAACATAGCCGGCGACCGTTTCAAAGCCCGCCTTGGCAATGGCAATACCCGTTTCATCTTCGAGGTCATCAATGTCCGTGGCACCGCTCAAACGAAAGTGTCCCGGCCCCTTTTTCTGGATTTCGGGTGTCGTGTCTTCATGCTCGTCGGCAAGCTCGCCAAAGATCTCCTCCATGATGTCCTCGAGGGCCACGATTCCAAAGCACGCTCCGAACTCATTCACCACAATGGCGATGCTTTCTCGCTCTCGTTGCATCTCGATGAAGAGCTCATCGATCCGCTTTGTCTCCGGCACCAAACGGGCCGGTCTGACGTAGGAGCGAATAAAGACCTTGCGGTGCCTTTCATAAAGGATGTCAAAAATATTAATAAAGCCTACAAGCTGATCTACACGGTCCCGGTAGACTGGAATCCGGGTGTGGCCCTGGTCCTGGACCAGGGCGAGCAGTTCCTCTGTCCGGGCGGTCTCTGGGAGCAGCGCCACTTCGGCAATGGGCACCATGACTTCGCGAGCGATGGTCGTGGCGTAGTCCAGGGTGGACTCTAACATCTCTTGCTGATGTTCCCGAAGGCTTCCGCTCTCAACCGACTCCTCGAGGACGAGCTTGATCTCCTCACGCGTCGTATAGACGCTTGTTGGCTCCCTCCGGAAGAGGCGAAAAATAACGTTCGTAAGGATCCGGAGCGGAAAAGTGAGGGGCGTCAGGACCAAGGCGGAAACTCGCCACAGAAAAGCGGTCCGGACCAAGGTCTTCTCCGCATGATGTCGAAAATAGGCCTTCGGGACGATTTCGCTCACAACGAGCAGGAGGGAGGTCATTGCCACCGTAGCCACAACAGGCCCCACAGCGCCCAACCAGTGCCGGAACGCCAGAGTGGCCACTGCTCCCGCAGTGATGTTGAACACATTGTTGGCAATCAGGGTTACCGCCAGGATTCGTTCCTTGTTCTCGAGCAGAGCAAGGACCCGATCGGCACGCTTTACGCCCTCAGAGGCCATGTGCTGAAGGCGTATGCGGCTGGCCGACACCAGTGCCGTCTCAGAACCTGCGGCAAAGCCCGAACCCAGAATGCTAATCAGGAGGAAAAGCCACTCAAGGGCCATTCTCGGAACCCTCCTCCGGAATCCGCTCGATGCGGCAACTGACGATCCGTCCCCGCTTGGATTCCACCACTGTAAAACGGACCCCGTCTCGCTCCAACGTCCGACCCGGGGCCGGGATTTCACCAAACTCATCACACAGATATCCATTCAGCGTGACCGACTCTCCTTCTGGAAGATTGAGGCCGCACACCTCGTTCACCTGCTCAATGGGAGCCCGGCACCTTACGAACCACTCGTCGTCTCCCACGGACCGAATCATTTCTTCGGCCTTTTCGTACTCGTCATAGATTTCTCCCACAATCTCCTCCAGGAGATCTTCCGTGGTCACAATGCCTGAGGTGACGCCATACTCATTGACGATGACCGCCATGTTGACCAGGTTCTTTTGCATATGTCGAAACACGCGATGGGTCTTGGCCCCTTCGGGGAAAACGGCCACGGGCTTCAGGAGTTCTCGGATGTCACGATCTGAATTGAGGAAGAATTCCTTGGTGCTCACAAACCCCACAATGTGGTCCAAGCTTTCCTCGCAGATGGGGATCCGCGTGTGCCGGGCCTCAATCATGAGATTTTCGAGATCCTCCCGGGCGACGTCCAGGGGGGCGGCCACCACATCCACCCGGGGGGTCATGATCTCCTCGGCCGTTGTTTGGGAGAAGCGCATGATGTTTCGAGCAATGCGCTGCTCCTGTGTGGTGATGGTCTCCTTGCGCTCTGCTTCGTCAAAGAGCAACTCCAGTTCTGAGGGACTCAACGCCCCTCTGGATTCCTCAGGCACTTTCAGCAGTCGCAAGAGCACCCGGGCTGAACGGTCAAAGACCTTCACCAAGGGCCCAGAGATCTTTGAAAACGCCAGCAGTGGCGTGATGGCCGACAGGGCCAGGGGTTTGGACTGGCTCACGGCAATGGTCTTTGGAAGAATCTCTCCTAGGAGAAGGACCAGCAAGGAGTCCGCCACAATGGCCGCCGAAAGGCCATGCTCGGGAATCAACCGGGCAAACAGAAGGACTGCCACGGCCGATGTGGCTACGTTGACCAGGGTATTTCCAAAGAGAATGGTGGAAAGGAGCTCCCGGGGCCGCGCCAGTGCCCGAACGATCAGTTGGGCACGGCGAGATCGCTCCTGTCCCAGACGGCGTCGTTCGACCCGATTGAGGGAAAAGAGGGCTGTCTCTGTGGAAGAAAAACCCGCTGAACAGACGAGCAGAACCACCCATAGGGCTAAAAGAAATATGACACTTGATGAGAGATCGCCCACGAAAATGTCCATCCCGCTAGTGCTTGCACGAAGACGCCGTGACGCCTATTTTCCCTTCCATGTGGGTTGTCTTTTCTCCAGGAAGGCAGAGAGTCCCTCTTTGGCATCTTCTGCAAAGAGATTGTTCACAATGACGCCCTTGGCATATGCGTAAGCCTGAGCATCTGACAAATTGACTTGGGTGTAAAAGGCCTCTTTGCCGATGCTTAGCGCAAGAGGGCTGGCCTCAGCAATCCTTGCGGCCAGTGCGCTTGTCTCGGCAGCAAGTTGCCCTGCAGGCACAACCTGATTAATCAGGCCATATCGTTCTGCCTCCTGAGCCGAGATCATCCGCCCGGTGAAAAGCATCTCCAACGCGCGCTTTCTCCCTACGGCCCGAACAAGGGGGACACCCGGTGTGGTACAAAAGAGCCCGATCTTCACCCCCGGCGTTCCAAAGTGTGTACCCTCCTCGGCCACAGCCAAGTCACAGGCCGCCACAAGCTGACAGCCCGCTGCAGTGGCAATTCCGTGAACCTGGGCAATCACCGGTTGGGGGAGGCGCTGGATCTTTTCCATAACCTCAACGCAGGTGCCAAAGATGTTACTATAGTAGGTCAGGTCTCCACCAACCAGTTGTGAGATGTCGTGACCCGCGGAAAAGGCTTTCCCTGCCCCTTTCAAGACGACGACCCTAACGGCCTTGTTCCGACTTATGTCTGTTAGCAGGCCGCTCAACTGCTCAAGGAGTTCAAGAGAGAGGGCATTTCTTTTTTCCGGACGGTTTAATGTAATAACGCCCGTTGGGCCTTCCTGATCAAACTTCACATACTGATCGTTCATATTGCCCCCCTTGTTTCAGGGCCTTCTAGACATAAATACCGACGCACTCCCAGGAAGCACAGGATACGTTCGGTGGCCGGTGACGGCTTCCCCCTTGTCTTCGTCCAAGATATCCTCCGGGGACGCCTTGCCCGTGTCCACAATCCGAAACCACATCGTACCTTCTCGTGGCCGGGGGATCTCAAAGTCCCGCTCCACCTGGTCTCCATTTAGAATCACAAAAAAGTCATCATCCTGTTGCCCGTCGCCCAGTTCTGTCCCGTCCAGCATAAACGCAAGCCCGCTGGCCTCTTCTGACCAGTCCGGTTTGCCCACCTCAAACCCGTGCCAACTCAGATCAGGATAGTCATCATGGTTGGTGTCGACACCGCTCAAGAAATGGGACCTGCGAAACACGGGATGCCGGTTTCTTAGAGCGATCATTTTCCGGAAGAACCGCAGCAGACCCGCATTGTTTTTTGCAAGGTTCCAGTTGACCCAGCTCGTCTCATTATCCTGGCAATACGCATTGTTATTGCCCAGTTGAGTTCGGCCAAACTCATCACCGGCCAGGATCATGGGGACTCCTTGGGACACCGTAAGGATGGTCACCGCCGTCTTGATACGACGCAGTCTCAGACCGGCTACTTCTTGATCGTCGGTGGGCCCTTCCACACCACAGTTGGCACTGAGGTTCTGGTTGTGACCGTCTCGATTCTCCTCCCCGTTTTCTTCGTTATGTTTCTCTTCGTAGGACACCAGGTCAAAGAGGGTGAACCCATCGTGGCATGTCACGTGATTCACGCTGTTGTATGGGCGACGCCCGTGCGGCTGATAAAGGTCAGAACTGCCGGCAATGCGCGAAGCCAGAGCAGCCGTCACTCCTTTATCTCCCCGGATGAACCGCCGAACATCATCCCGGTAGTAGGAGTTCCATTCTGACCAACGCCCCGGAAAGTGTCCCACCTGGTTGACCTGGGTGTCCCACGCCTCTGCAATGATCTTGGTTTGGGCGAGCACTGGGTCCTGCTCTATCACATCAACGAGGGAGGGTCCTGGCAAAAACTCGCCCTTGTAATCCCTGCGGAGGATGGCAGCCAGATCAAAGCGAAACCCATCGACGTGCATCTCGATGACCCAGTATCGGAGGCAGTCCAGGATCAAAGCTTGGACCACTGGATGGTTGCAATTGACCGTGTTTCCGCAACCTGAAAGGTTCAGATATTCCTTTGATGCAGGATCCAGGGCATAATAGGTCGTGTTATCCAGGCCGCGGAAGCTGATGGTCGGCCCTTCTTCGTCGCTTTCCGCCGTGTGATTAAATACGACATCAATGATGACCTCCAGACCTGCCTGGTGAAAGGCCTTGACCATGTCCTTAAACTCTGTTGCCTGATGTCCATCCCGGGGATTTGAGGCGTAGGAAGCCTTGGGGGCAAAGAATGCCATGGTGCTGTAGCCCCAGAAGTTTTTCAGCTTCTCTCCGGTCTTGGGATTGAGGCGCTTGTTTTCCAGCTCGTTGAATTCAAAGACGGGCAACAGTTCCACGGCCGTGACCCCAAGGGATTGGATGTAGGGAATCTTTTCGACCAGGCCTTTATACGTGCCCGGTTTGGTAACCCCCGACGATTCATGGATGGTGTATCCCCGCACATGGAGTTCGTAGATAATGCTGTCCTTCATGGGCACATGGAGGGGGCGGTCGCCCTGCCAGTCGAAATCATCGGCCGGCATACAACAACGCCGCTCAAAAGAGCTGTCTTGGTCTGCATCGCTCGATGGCTGCCCCCAGGCCTCTCCACCTTCCAGCGCCCGGGCATAGGGGTCCAGGAGTATATTGTCCTTGTTGAACCAGTGTCCTGCCCCCTTGGGGTCAAAGGGCCCGTCGACCCGGTACCCATAGCGCAGGGATGCGTCCACACCCACGACAAGCACATGCCATATATCCCCTGTCCTATGGATCTTGGGATCCAAGGCGATTTCAGCGATGGCCTCCCGCTGGCCCTTTCTAAAAAGTACCAGGCTGAGGGATGTGGCGTGTCGAGAAAAGACCGCAAAATTCACCCCCTCTGGTGTCATGGTGGCGCCTAGAGGGAGGGGCTTTCCTTTTTGAGATTTCAATCGTGCCAAAATGCTTGCTCCTCGTTGCTATTCCTAATATCAGCAGGGGAAAAAAGCTCGAAAAAACTGTCTTCAAACCCCCTCATGCCGGCTGCCGCCCAAAAGCTCTCTTCGCGGCTGCGAATCCATCAAGGACCAGGCTCAAGAGGGCAGGCACCAGAAAAATGGTAAAGACGGTAGATACCAAGAGGCCGCCGACAACCACACTGCCGAGACCGCGATAGAACTCTGACCCCGCCCCCGGGGTAAGGACCAGAGGCATCATCCCAAACACACTGGTCACCGTGCTCATGTATATAGGCCGGATTCTGGACCGCACCGATTCCCGTATCGCTTCCCGGGGGGGCATGTGACCGTCCCGGATATTATTGAGGGCCTGATGGACGATGAGAATGGCATTGTTTACTACCACACCCACGAGGATCACGAAACCGAGCATGGTGACAATGTCCAAGGCCTGATAGGCAATGAACACATTCACCAGCAAGAGGCCCACGAACCCGCCAGCCGCCGCCAGGGGCACGCTGAACATGATGACAAAGGGATAGAGGAAGTTTTCAAAGAGAGCAGACATGAGAAGATAGCTAATGACCAAAGCCAGAACGAAGTTCCATCGCAACGCCAACCTCGTGCGGGTCAGATCGTCAGCCGTGCCACTAAAGTCAATTCGGTAGAGGCTTCCAAGCCGTCCGCTCGCTTTGATCGGTTCCACGATCTGATCCCTTACCGTGGCCATGGCGGTTTCCAGAGGGACCTCAGTGGGGGGAATGACTTGAATCGTAATAGCCCGCTCAGAGTTGATGTGGTTGATCTGGGTAGGCCCTTCCTCCAAGCGGACAGCAGCCAGGGAGCCAAGAGTCACCCTTTCACCCCTGGGCGTTTGCACAAGGAGCTTCGCCAAGTCCTGGGTCCGCTCCAAGCGTTTTTCTTCCCCCTTTACGACCAGATCGATCTCTTCGCCCAGGATCCGATACTGACTCGCGATGGCCCCGTCCACGAGGGCGTCTACGGTCCTGCCCAGATCGGACGTGGTCATGCCCACCCGGGTAAGGCGATCCCGGTCCGGGATCACCCGCATTTCCGGGTTTCCCAGGTCCAAGCTGGGTATGGGGCGCACTTGGGCCCCGGGAATGAGCTGCATGGCCTGGCCGAAGATTTGTCCTCCCAGGGCAAGGAGAGACGCCAGTTCCGGCCCCTTGATCTCTATTTCAATGGATCGGCCTTCTCCAATGCCCGTGGCAAAAAGACTCGGCTGCTGGACAATGGCAATCATCCCCGGGATCTTTTTCAGCACACCGTAGACGTAGGGAAGGAGCTCGCGGGTCCTTTCCTGAACCTTGGAGACAATCCCCATAAAGACCTGCTGCCCAAAGGCCACATAGAAGAAATTACTCAGGGAGGGCAGGTTCAACCTCTTGGCTGCCTCACTTTCTCCGTCACGGGAAATCAAGGGCAGGACATCTTTTTCCACGGTCCTGCCAATATCCTGGAGCTCTTCCAGGTTGTAGCCCGGCGGGGGCAAAAGAATGCCGAAGAGGAGTTCCCGATTCCCTTCCGGCAGGTACTCTGTCTTGGGCATGAGGAACCAGGCCATGCCGATAGCGAGGCCTGTCATCACCACGGCCAGTCCCAGGCGCCTGGATACCTTGCCGCACATCCAATAGACGAACCGGGCCACGCCGTCCGTCATGGCCGATGCCCAACGATAGGGAGACCACGACCTGGGAGAAGGTTCTTTGGGTTTAACTTTTCCCAGGATCTTCGCAGACAGGCTCGGGATCACCGTTATAGAAACCAGCAAACTGAGCCCCACCGCACTGCTGATGGCGATGGCGATATCCCTGAAAAGCTGCCCCGCCTCTTCCTGGACAAAGAGGATGGGCACAAAGACCGCGATGGTGGTGAGCGTACTGGCCAGCACCGCCCCCCATACCTCCACGGTGCCGTCATAGGCGGCCTGAACGCGAGGTTTACCCATCTCCCGATGCCGAAAGATGTTCTCAAAGACGACAATGGAGTTGTCTACCACCATGCCGATAGCGAAGCTCATCCCCGCCAGGCTCACCACATTGATGTTCCGCCCAAAGAGGGTCATGACTAGAAAGGTACCCACCACACTGATGGGAATGGCCAGAGAGATGATGAGAGTACTGGTAAGATTTCTCAGAAAGACCAGCAGGACGATGATAGCCAGGGTACCGCCCACATAGATATTTTGCTTCACCAGCTGAATCGCACTATAAATATAGTTGGTTTCGTCATACGCCTGGATGAATTCGAGGTGCCGATCCTTCAGGATACCCTCATTCAATTCTACCAAGGCTTCCTTCACCTGTTTCATCACCGCTAGGACATTGGATCCCGTTTCCCGGACCGCGTTCATGACAATGGTCGGAACCCCCTCGTGCCTGACCACCACATCAGGGTCGGCATAACCCAAGGTGACCCGGGCCACATCTTGTACGGTCACAGGCGCCCCATTGATTCGCTTGATAATGACCTTGGCTGCATCCTCAGGGGTTTCATACTCCCCCACCGTACGGGCAATATACCGCCGCTTCCCCTCATCAAAGTCGCCTGCGCTGATATTCCTGTTTTCCACGTCCAGGGCCCACATTAGTTCGGGGATGGTTACGTCCCTGGCCGCCAAGGCATCCGAATCCACGATCACTTGAAGTTCCCGCTCTTGACCGCCGTAAATATTAGTCGATGCCACACCGGCAATGCGCTCCAGCTGAGGCTTGACGTATTCATCGCAGAAATCGTATTCGTGACTCAGGACCCCCTGGTATCCCTCCGTTGCCCGTAGAATCATCCAGGCAATTGCCTGTTCCCGCCGGCCCCCGGACTTGATGATCGGCTTGTCCATATCCTCAGGATATTGCTTCACCTGGTCCATCTTGTTGGAGACCTTTAAGAGGGCCGCATCCGGATCAATCCCGATGTCAAACTGGAGGTTGATGTAGGCAGAGCCGTCCAAACTCTCACTCTTCATCTCCTTGAGGCCTTCAACGTTCTTGAGCTCATCTTCCTGCACGTCGACGACCTCCCGCTCTACCTCTACGGGGCTCGCTCCGCGCCACACCGTTTCTACGGAGATCTCCGGCTTGTCCACATTGGGCGTGAGCTGGATGGGGATTCGAAAAAGGGAAATCAGGCCGAACATGACGAGCAGGATCACCCCAACGGTGACCGTGACCGGCTTTTTTATGGACAGGTCGACAAGCTTCATGGCGGTCGATTACTCCAAGACCTGCACCGGCTGGCCTGGCCGGAGGCGTTCATTGCCTCTGATGACCACCCGATCTCCGGGGTTAATTGCCCCCTCCACCGCCACATTGCCGTCATAATACCCTGTCACAGTGACAGGCACCGGCTGAACCACTGTGCTCATGACCAAAAAGACAACGCGATTTGCTCCGGCCGTCACAATGGCATCCTTTGGCACCAAAAGGGCGTTTTTCTTTGTTCCGAGGTCAAAGGCCGCTCTGACCTCCATACCGCTCTTGATCTTGAAGCCTGGGTTAGGCAGGGTCACTCGCACCGGGAAGGTACGGGCATTCGGATCTCCCTCAGGCAGGATGGCGGCGATCTTTCCCATCATGGTCTCATCAGGAAGGCTTTCCACTTCTACCCGAACGGCGCTTCCGGGCGACAGCTTCACCACATAGCGTTCCGGGACATCCACGGTGATCCGTATGTGTCCCAGATCAACCAGGGTGACCACGGCTCCCGGCCCGCCGACCTGCAACCACTCTCCCGCCTGGGTGTGTTCTTTGGCCACATAACCTGCAAAAGGGGCCAGGACGGTCTTCTTCTCAATCTCGTCTTTGAGAAGGTCCATTTGGGCTTCCGCGGCCAAGAGTTCCTGCGCGAGAGACTGCTGGCTGTACAAGGCCTCATCATATTTTCTTGCTGCGATGCTATCGCTATCCTTGAGTTTGGTGTACCGGGCCAGTTCCTTTTCTGCAAAGGCCAAATGAGCTCGAACTTGCTCTTTCGCAGCTTTGGCCGCCTTGAGGCGTATGAGAACATCCGTGGCATTGAGTCTGACAAGAACCTCTCCTTTCTTGACAAAGTCCCCCTCTCGAACCGGGAAGTCCTCGACCAATCCGGAGACCTCAGCGGCGATGACACTGCGGGCAATCGCTTCGGTCGTGCCCACCAACGTAATCTGTTGTGAGACAGTGTCCTGAATGACTGGTGCAACCTTGACAGGCGTGGGTGGAGGCCCTTGCGGTTTGGTGCCTTTGTCTTGTCCACGCAAAGTCGAACCCATCAGGCAAAGGGAAAATATGGTGACCACAGTCGCACGGACAATGAACTTCCTGCGGTACGTTTGCTCCATGAATTGTTCCCCTGTTTTATCCAAGAACAATATTGATAGATTCGTAAAAAGTATTTTGCGAACGATATTGAGCATTTTGAGAGAAAGGCACTTCAGATGTTTAGCGTTAAAAAATGCTAACTGTTTGAGGGCGTTAGCCCGAGTTTTAGCGTTTTAGCTAAACATCTTAAGGGCCCCCAAAATGTTCACGGAGTGAGTAAAATCGACTTTTTACGAGTCCTTCAATATCAGCTTGACTCGGTTGTCCCACCTTCACATATCCAGGGGTCTTTTCGATTTGCGGGCCGAAGACACACCTATTCGGACCGACCGACGTGCGATGACACAGAAGATCCTCAGCGCAGGGTGCCAACGTAGCGGTCTTCCAACAGATGGTTGGCTATAACGACTCGCTGGATTTCCGAGGTCCCCTCGTAGATGGTAAAGACACGGGCGTCTCTGTAAAAACGCTCCACAGGATATTCTTTAGTGTAACCATATCCCCCATGGATTTGCAAGGCTTTGGCCGTGACGTGGTTGACCATCTCCGAGGCAAACAGCTTGGCTATGGAGGCTTGCATGGTGTATCTTTCACCCCTGTCCTTCTTGGCCGCAGCAGAGAAGGTGAGCTGCCGGGCGGCCTCTAGTTCTGTGGCCATATCCGCCAACATCCAGCGGAGGCCTTGAAATTTTGAAATCGGTTGTCCAAATTGCTCCCGCTGCTTGGCATAGGAGACAGCCGCATCCAAGGCAGCTTGGGCCAGGCCCACAGACTGAGCAGCGATGCCTATTCGGCCGCCGTCCAGCGCGGTCATAGCGATTTTGAAGCCATCTCCTTCTTTCCCCAACAGGTTCTCAGCAGAGATTAGGCAATTTTCGAAAACAAGATCGGTCGTATCAGAGGCGCAAAGGCCCATTTTTTCTTCTGTCTTTCCCACCGAAAAACCTGGCGTGCCCTTCTTGACAATAAATGCACTCATCCCCTTATGGCGTTTGGTCTTGTCGGTTTTGGCTGTGACGATGGTCAAACCAGCATTCTTTCCCGAAGTGATGAAACGTTTCGTTCCGTGGATGATATAGTAGTCTCCATCACGCTTGGCCGAGGTGGTTTGGCTGACAGGGTCTGATCCTGCATGTGGTTCGGTTAAGGCAAAGGCACCAATCACCTCACCCGCGGCCAGTGGCTTCAAATAGGCCTGTTTCTGCTCTTCAGTTCCAAACCGGTCAATCGTCTCACAAACGATTGAGTTATGCACGGACATCACTACTGCCGTTGATGCACAGGCGTATGCCACTTCCTGTAGGGCCAATACGTAACTCAACGTATCTGCACCAGCCCCATTGTATTCAGGCGGCACCATCATGCCCATGAGGCCCAATTCTCCCATCCTTCGAAGATTTTCGGCTGGAAATTCCTTGGTCTGGTCGCGCTCTGTGGCGGTGGGGAGAAGAACCTCCCGGGCGAAATCCCGGACCATGGTTTGAATCATGGCTTGCTCGTCAGTCAGCTTAAAGGTCATGGATGACTCCCGGCTCGGGTACGGGCTACGGCGTGTAGATGACAACCATCAGCTCTGCCTTCTTTTTCCCGATGTTCTTCAGTTGGTGCCTGACCCCCGAGTTAAAGTGGAGGGATTCACCCCCCCTCAACGTGTTCACATGGTCCCCTACGGTCAGTTCGATATGTCCGGTCAAGACGTAAACAAACTCTTCCCCCTCATGTTGGTACCCCACGCCTTTGTGATCCTTCATGGCATCTATGGTGACCAGGAACGCCTTCAGGTGCTTCTTTTCCGCACCGGGAGTCAGGGTGGTGTAAGCATAGTTTTCAGTGCGCTTCTTGTATGCCTTGACACGTTGTTGGGCCGCCGCTTCCTGTTCTCTGAGTAATACCCCTGAGTCGATCTCCAGAGCCCGAGATATCTGTAGCAAGGTGCCAACAGGTGGTATGACCTTGCCTGCTTCGATTTTTTCCAGGTAATCTATACTGCAGCCCGTATCATTGGCGACCTGATTCAATGTCACCTTCTTCTTATTCCTGACCTTCTTGATCTTTTCCCCCACGGCTGGGGCATCCGTTTTCTTTTTTCCGGGCATCAGAAACCTCCTTGACCGGGCTCCTGCTCCTCCCCGCAAGCCCCGTCCTTTAGGGCGGGGTCAAGGGGATGGATCATAGGTCCTGCTTGAACCTTTCTGCCAACAGCTGATCGCACAATGTAAAGGGGTCGGTTCTCTTCTCCACAACGTCGTCGATCATTTGTTCAAATGTCTCGGAATTCTCAAGCTCTTGCACAATTTCAGCGACCAGGCTCTCCTTGATGGTATCTATAAGCTCCCTCAAGGCCCTTTTCCTCAGGCGCTCTTTAAGATGTGTTTTCCCACTAGAAAATAAGAACGCCTTGTGAGTCTCTATCTCCGACAACAGTTCCGGTACACCTTGGTTTCGAGTCGCCTCAGTCGTCACAATAGGTGGCAGCCACTTTTCCTCAGAGCCTCCTGAGGCACTCATAGCCAGCATGCCCTCCAGCTCACTAACCGTTTTCTTCAGGCCCTCCCGGTCCGACTTGTTGATCACAAAGACGTCAGCCACCTCCAGGATACCTGCTTTGATGGCCTGGATGTCGTCTCCCATGCCGGGAATAAGGACGATAATCGTTGTGTGTGCCGCTGTCACAATGTCTACCTCGTCCTGGCCCACACCCACGGTCTCTACCAGAATAATATCTTTCCCCATAGCATCCAGGACGTCGATGACATTGCGTGTCGAGCGGGTCAGGCCCCCAAAATGGCCCCGGGTGGCCAGGCTCCGGATGAATACTTCCGGATCGGTGCCATGGCGCTGCATCCGAACTCGATCTCCCAGTATGGCACCACCGGAAAAGGGGCTGGTGGGATCCACGGCAAGAACCCCGAGACTTTTTCCCACCCCCCTGTAAGCCTCAATCATCTGGTCAACCAGGGTGCTTTTCCCAACGCCGGGAAAGCCGCTGACGCCAATGATGTAGGCCCTGCCGGTGTACGGATAGAGGGCTTTTAAGACCTCTCTGGAAGATGCCATGCCGTCATCGATGTCTCGGATTAGCTTGGCTGCCGTTCGGACGTTGCCTCCAAGAATTTTGTCTACCGTGCCTTGGACATTAACCGGCATCTATGGGTCCCTTAGACCTCCAACTGCAACCCTTCGTGGGCCATTACAACAGTGCAGGTCTGGTCTTGGCGTTTCAACTCCAAATACTTGCAGGCCCGTTGAAACTTTTCATGGAGGGTACGATCATCGTGGGTAGGCTCATGATGGAAAAGAACCAAGGTCTCGATGTTGGCCCGAAGGGCTACGTCAACGGCCGTCAGCGGAGAGCTGTGTCCCCAGTCTTCTTTTCTGACGGCCTCTCTGACCGTGTACTGGGCATCAAATACTGCAACCTTTGCCTGGGAAAAGAACGCGATGAATTTTTCCTGATCGGGTCTCGAAAGGTTGTTGAGGGCCGTATCTGTGGCATATACAAAGGCGGTCCCTTGCTTTTCAACCCGGTAGCCAACGGACCCGCCCGGATGTTTCAGCTCCATATTGGAAATGCTCAGGTCATCGATCGTCATGGTTTGTCCTTCGGAAAGACGGAAGAATTCAATATCAGCATCCATGGCTTCGAGTGCGACTGGAAAATATGAGGCGGCCTGCTGTATCTTCAAGCGCTCCTGAAGGTCAGAAAAGGAGCTGTAGATCACGATGCGATTGCCCGGCACAAAGGCCGGGAGAAAAAAAGGGAAGCCATGGATATGGTCCCAGTGGGTATGACTTAAGAACAAATGGGCCGTTCCCGTCCCCTGGCCGAACGCTCCCTCCATCAGATCCATACCAAGGGCCCTGATTCCCGAACCCGCATCAAAGATCATGGTCGTGTCCCCGGACTGCAACTGGACGCACGAGGTGTTGCCTCCGTATGTCCCTTTTACATGTGGGGGCAGCCCATCGACGTACCGCTCCACGGCACGTTCATCGCCGATGTCATGGTTGGAAGCGCCTTTCAGGGCGGAGACAATCTTTGCCTTGACCTCATGTGGGCCTATGGGTGCCGGAATAGAGCCTCGAACGCCCCAAAATTTGATAATCACTAGTTTTTCTCCGCTCTAACCATTGCTGCACACAGCGCCTTTTTGAATGCCCGTATGGCAAATGGCGTCTCTCAGAAAGAGGCGTTGTTCGTAAAATGGCCACCACAGTAAATGTGTCTTGCTGATGGTCAGATCGGCATGCTGTACGAAACGCTGCCGATTCCCGTTGTTCCGAGGGGTCATAGAGCACAGCAGAATGTCTGCCATGCCGGTGGCCGCTTTGGGGGGCAAAAACACGCCCCTTAATTGGCATTCGGTAAGCCTTTCCTTGGGCACTTGATCAAAGACCGGCTGCTTCTGAGTGACACCGGTGGCCAGCTTGTTTACGGCCGAGATATTTCGGATCGACACCGCAGGCACATAGAACCGAATGGGCCGCTGGTCGGCACTCCGAGTGACTCTTGTGGGAAATGCGAGGGAAAACTCGTGCAGATCCGCCACCGTTTTGAGGGCTTGCCCATTGGAATGGATCTCGGCCTGAAAGACCCAGAAGGGCAAATACAGCAAGGGTTGGTTTTCGCCTTTCGGCGGTGCGGCTGCGTCAAAGCGAACGCCCCTGAAGCGGCCATTTTGTTCCATCCACGCCTGATGACATGTCCCACACACGTGAATGATGTCGAAACAATTCAGGGGAAGCTCCCACCCGCAGTTCGGGCATTTGAATGGAATAAAGGACACCTTGCTAAAGTCGACCGTGGCCGGCCGTTTTGCCGCCGTTGCCAGCATCTGTTCCCATTGCTCCTGCGTGAGAATCCTGGTCACTCTATTGGCCACCGCGTCCAGGATCAAGATACGAGCTTTTTTTTCCCTTGTGAGCTTGATCATCCGAAAGGGGAAATAGATCATGCTGTATCGCTCACCAATCAAGCGGGTCCGCTCCAAGCGGACACGCATGTCCGTTTCGTCCGGCACCGTCTCGGTCAGGGACGCCCCATGCCTTACGGCTTCTTTGAAGGGCACTGCGACCTTGATGTTAGACCCCAGTCTGGACATCTCTGAAGGATCAAAAAAAAGGAGCTTCAAGGCCGCGGGCCGGATGCCCAGCGTAGAAAGCCCCAGGTTGATACCGTCATAGGCCGGAAAGGTCTGGTCCAGTTGTTTGGTCTTCAGCTCTTTGACGCTTTCACCCTCCACGTTCCTGCCGAATACCCATCTGAAGACCATCCCTTTGATTCGCCAGTAGGGCGCAAAAAAGAGCCGTTTTTCGCTCACGAGCGCTGCCTTGGCGTCAGCCTCCATGATGGCACCACGAATGGCTTTCTTCATCCGTTGGACATCATTGCGCGGTGCTACATAAGTCCGCATAACCCCTGAGCGGCCCGTGATGTGGAGGGCACACCCACAGTATTCACAATGAATCACGGTGCTCTCTTCATCAAAGGAGATGTCAGCACCGCATTGTGGGCATCGGGTTGAAAGCAACAGGTCCATGAGTGCAAAAAATGCCTAAAGTTTAAAAGGCCTAAACGTGACGAAATCGCCGAGGTCCCTTTTGTAAGTGGTATTGACCATCTTCAGAGGCAAGCACTATCGGACCTTTTCGCCGCAATGGTTGCAGAACTTGGCCTCCGGCAGAACCTGGGCTTGGCACTTCGGGCATGTGACGTCGGGCTTCTCAACAGGTGCTCCACAAACCATGCAGAACTTGGCCTCGGGTGGCAGGTCCTTATTGCATACGTGACATCGATTGACCACGACCATCTGGTGGCCGCAGTTGGGGCAAAACCGAGCATCTATGCCGATGGTGGCATGACACTTTGGACAGGCGACGGTTTGCTTTTGCGTGCCCGCATCTGCCATGGATTTCTGCAGGATGCCCGGCAGCATCATGCCCAGACCTGCGCCCACGCCGAGCCCCAAACCTTGTGAGGCGGCCCCGGTGCCACCCGACCCCCCCACGGCTGCGTCTCCCATGGCCTTGGCTGCCTTGAATTTCAGGAATTGATCCAGGTCCTCAACCGCCTGCATCCCGCTGCGCTCGTCGATCATCCGTTGAACCTCGTCCGGCGGGGTGATGGCGTTGATATAAAGATCCACCAACGCAATGCCGTAACGTTCGAAATCATCCTGAACGCGGCTTTTTAGGGCAACGGCAAACTCATCATACTGTTTGGGCAGATCGAAAATCGTGTCCAGGGTCTCCCCCAACAAGTCATTCAAACGAGAGACAATCACGTCTCGAAGATAATCGGAAATGGCCCCTGTCTCGAAGACACCCCGAGTGCCCACGAGGGTATTGATGAAGAGCAGGGGCTGGACGACACGCATGGTGTAGTTTCCGAATCCCCGGAGCCGGACCAGCCCAAGTTGCGAGTCCTTGAATGCTACGGGCTCTTTGGTGCCCCACTTCAGGGTTGTATAGACCTTCAAGTTTACGAAATAGACTTCCGCACGGAAGGGACTCTTGAACCCAAAGGGGAGACTGAGGGCCTTCGTGATCAGGGGCAGGTTGAGGGTGGACAGGGTGTGGCGCCCGGGCCCCAAGAGGTCGTAGGCCTTGCCGTCGCGGAAGAAAACAGCCGCCTGATTTTCCCTCACAATGAGCTGCGCGCCCATTTTGATGTCTCCTGAACCTGTCTCAGGGATGCGGTGGACCATGACATCGCCGGTTTCATCAAACCACTCGATCACTTCCAAAAACACTGCCATAATGACCTCCTGTCCGGATAGAATGCTTTGCGGTCTGGCCCTATTTTGAAAACAACAGTCTTATATACAACTTATATACAAGAATCGTGCCTCTTCAATCCAGGACTGTGAAGGTGGTCACTCTTGAAAAAGGGCCATTCTCTCGTGGAACTTGCCGTTAAAGGAGGCGATTTGTTGTTCCAGCGGCTCCAGGGCATCCGCCCCCATGGCCTCGGGCGTGGAGGCCTTCAGATTCTCAGCCGTCTCTTGGACGGCTGACACCGATTCGGCCAGGGCAATGTCAAAGGCATAGAGCTGATCGAGCCTGGCCTCATCGATTTTGATCGCGTCAAATACCCCCGAATAGCCATAGCTGGCGAACCGGATCGAGTCGGCTGCTTGATAGAGCTTTCGCTCCAGACGACCCAGGCGATCCAAGGGGTCGAAGCGGTTGTCTGCCTGGAGTTTGGCAATCACCGCTTCAACGGTTTTCCTGGCCGAATCCAGACGATCGGCCAGCGTGACCCGAAGTCTTTTGTCCGCATCCCTGTGGGTTTCCTTGTCTTGATAACTCCCTATCCCAGGCACCAGACGTGCCAAACGTTCGATGCGTTCTGCCAAGCTCTCTCTGATCCCCATAATTCCTCCACGCTTTTGAGTTCCATCTTGATTCCCGATCATGCACTTTATGGCCTTGTATCAGAGCCTTCTATTCCTATCAACACCCGATTTTGCCCTGCGCTGCGACCGGTCGTGTGCACTCGCAGACGGCGAGATTGCAGGGGCTTTCTTCTAAGGCCGCAGGGTATTTATGCTTGTGAACAGATGGGAAGTCTGTGCATTGGCCAACGAATCAACGCCGGCTGAC
>CAZCXI010000040.1:0-28946 GCA_964502635.1 uncultured Desulfobacterales bacterium | reverse complement strand
GGAGACCCGGAGAACGTCCACGTCCAAATAAGGGGTCAGGTCTCAACATTCAACACTTGATGTTGAATGTTGAGACCTGACCCCTATTCCCCACCTGAAGGCACAAGATTTGCACGAACAAACCAGACACAGACACCCCGCCCCTAAGGGCTCGAAAAGGCAACCAACAAAGGAGTTTCGATTTGAGAAAAGTGAAGCACAGCCGGGGCTTTACTCTCATTGAGATGGCCATCGTCCTGGTCATTGTGGGCATTGTCGTCTCTATTGTGGCCTCTGTATTGCCCTCCCTGATCCGGTCCGCCAAGATCAAAAAGGCCCAGGCGATCCTGGAAAAGGTCGACTATGCCCTGCAAGGCTACAGCCTCGCCAATCATCGATTGCCCTGGGCCGATAGCGGCACCGATGGTGATGAAGACACGGGCGTCTATGTCGGCAACCTGCCCTTCCACACGTTGGGTCTTGGTTCCGGCACCGATGTCTGGGGAAACACCATCAAATACGGCGTCTATGACACCTTGACCACGACAACCAGTAGTGATTTCTGCACAACCCTCAGCGGCATCACGATTTATAACGATTCAGGGAAGATCCACACCACCGACCAGGGTACGGCACAAATCACCAATCAGGCCTATATCCTTGTCAGCGGGGGGCCAAAGGATCTGGATGAAGACGGCCTTGACGGTTTTCTGGATGGGCTGAATGAAGGCGGTGACCTCCAGTTCGACGATCCCGCCAGGATTGAATTTCACGGCACGCCCACGTCCAGCCAGTATGATGATCTGATGCGGGCCTTTTCCCTCAACGAGTTGAATCAGAAGAATTGCTCGGGCGGTACGCCCCCCGGCGGCTCTGGCGGGGAAAACACCTATCCCAACGGTTGCACCAATGGGATCGATGACGACGGCGACGACCACGTCGACTGCGACGACCAGGATTGTTACGGCATTGATGGATGCGGCGCCGGCGGAACAGATGTAACCATCACCACCTCCTCGATCCCTTCTGGGACCATCAACAGCGACTATTCAGTCACCCTCCAGGCCACCGGGGGCACTACGCCTTACGAATGGACTCTCACCAACGACGGCGGTTTCAGTGACTTTTTCTTAAATACCTATACGGGACGGCTCTCCGGCTCTCTGGGCCAGTGCCCCGGCACCTACACCATCGCAGTCCTGGTCACAGATGCCACCCTGCCGGCAGACGGGGGCCCCAAAACAGATACCAAGTCATTCGATATCGACGTGGGCGCCAACTTGTCCGTAGCCCGAACCAGTGGGGACCAGACGACGAACATCATCTGGGACAGCCCGACCCAGCAGGAGACCTTCAAGGCCAATGGCGGGCATCTGGGAGACATCAACTGGCAACTCACCACGGGTGGGGCCACAGGCTTCACCGTGGTCTCCACGGGGAGCGACACCTGCGTCATCAGGAAAGACAGCTCAACGCCCCCTGCCAATTATACCTTTACCCTGACGGCCACCGATCAAAGCTGTGCCGGCAACACGGCTAACATCATCCTCACCGTGCAGGTCACATCCTCCGGAGCCCATGCCCCCTACACGGTCAATCTGACGGCCGAATGGCTTCTGGACGAATGCAGCTGGAATGGCACGCCAGGAGAAGTCCAGGATTCGGGCGATGACGCCCTGGACGGCACAGCCCAAAACGGGGCCGATACTGTCGGTTCCGGTCAGATCTGTCGTGCCGGGTTCTTTGATGGCGCGGACGACTATCTGGACATGGGAGACGTCTTGAACGACGTCTTCGGGACGACGAGCAATTCGTTTTCCGTGACCCTGTGGATAAGACCTCTTTCACTCAACGCCGCCCAGACGAACCACAACATCCAGAACTGCTTCCTGGCCAAGGCCTCCGACGCTCACAACGACAATCTCGAAATCGGCGTGGACACAAACGGGACCGTGCATATGTATCTGGATGCCGTCGGCCAGGACGCGGATGCCAATTTTAGTGGGGCCGGAAGCGTTGCGCTGAACACCTGGAGCTTTGTGGCGGTCACGTACGACAATGGCATCGCGGCCGTCACCGTCAACGGCACCAAAGACGAAGACACCACGACCTGGAGCGGTGGGGGCACCCCGGATGATGCCACGGGTTCAGAGTTTACCATAGGCAGTTCCCAGCATACAGACAACTACTTCCACGGCAAGATCGATGAGGTGAGGGTCTTCTCCACGGCCTTGACCGACGCAGAAATTCAGGATCTGGCCGGCATGACCCACGCATGCTCCGGAATTTGCTATACGGGCACTCTGGCTGAATATCGCATGGAGAACTATCCGTGGACCGGAGCGGACAATGAGATAGCTGACTCGGGCTCTGGCGGCAGTCGCGGCAAGGCGGCCTCTCGCGGCTCCGGCTCTTTGCCGACACAGACATCGGCCTCCGGAGGAAAGGTCTGCAGGGCCGGAATATTTACCCGCGTGGATAGCAACAATGGCGGCTATCTGGACTTGGGCGACCCGGCTGATGGCGACCTGGACCCGGACACGAATCCGTGGACGGTCTCTGCCTGGATCAGGTGGGACGGCTCCGGGGGAGAAAACATCATCTACAACAAGGAAAATCTCTACGAAGTGCGAGTCAATGGCGGATATGTCCAATATGCCTGGCAACCGCACTGGGCGTGGGATGGGGGTTCGACCTTCCCTGTGACAGCGGACACCTGGGCCTACGTCACCATGGTCTATGATGGTTCCGAACAGATCCTCTACAAAGACGGGGTTCAGGTCTATGCCAGAAGCCAGACCGGGGCCATCGGCAGCAACGGCAGCAAACTGCTTATCGCAGCGCGGGGGAGCGCCAGTCCCACAAACTTTTTTGGCGGCATGATCGATGAGGTCAAGATATATAATCGCCCATTGAGTGAAAACGAAATCACGGCTGACATGGGAGAGAGTCGCGATTGCTCGGCTGACACCGTGGTCATCACGACGACTTCTCTGTCCGACGGGACCATCAACAACAGCTACAGCACCACGATTGTCGCCGCTGGTGGCACCACCCCTTATGGTTGGCAGATTGTTGGTGCAAACCCCATCTCGGGTCTTTCCATCGTCCCCAACACAGGAGAACTCCAGGGCACCATCAATGTTTGCGCCGGCACCTATGACATCACGGTCAGGGTAACGGATGCTGCCAGCCGGTCGGATGAGCGGCTCCTGCCGCTGACGGTGGAAAACGGGGCCCTGTCCGTGGCGCCTGCTGCCCCCCAAACCTACAACTGCGACGCATCGACCTTTGACCAGGATTTCAGCGTATCCGGGCCCAGACTGGGCAGCCTCGAGAGTTGGGCCATCACGTGGCTCGGCAGCAATCCGGGCGGATTTGAAGTCATCGGCACCGGGGCTGCCACCGCCACGTTCAGAAAGATCGGAACGTCCACCGCGGGCAGTGGCTTTCAGTTCAAACTGACCGCCAGGGACAGCACGTGCAACGACAATGACGTGGACTCGGGCTATTACACCCTGAACATCAGCGGCCAGGGCGTGGATGCGCCTTACTACGCCGATCTCGGGGGTGAATGGCACATGGATGAGTGCACGTGGGACGGGAGCGCCAATGAGGTCCTGGACTCAAGCGGCACGGGGGCTCACGGTGAAAGCCACAACATGGGATCGGGCGACGATGTGAACCGCTCGATCGGAAAAGTCTGTTACTCAGGCGCTTTTAACCTTGATGGCGTAACGAACCAGTACGTCACCTTGGACCATGGCGCTTTCAGCAACCTGGGCGACTTTTCTCTTTGCATGTGGTTCAGGCTGGAAACCCTTTCCTCCAGTATTCAAACCCTTTTCTCCGGGGCCAGGGCCGGCGCTGATAACAATATGCTCATGTACCTGGACGCCACGGCCGCATCCTTTCTTACTTGGGTGAATGGGGTACAGACCGGGAGCTTTTCCATCGGGGGCACTGTCAACGACGGCCTCTGGCATTATCTGGTCTGGACACGCCAGGTTTCCAGCGGCACAGAGGTGGTCTATGTGGACGGGGCCGCCCTGAGTGACGGCAACGGATCGGTCAATACTGCGAACGTTACTTTGGATGCGGGTGGTGCCATCATCGGCCAGGAACAGGACAGCCTTGGCGGCGGCTTTGCGGCCAACCAGGTGATTCATGGCTGGATCGACGAGGTCATGGTCTATAACAAAGTCCTTTCTCAGGGCGATGTCACAAACCTCTTGTCTGTCAGCCATAGCTGTTCAGGTGGCTGTTACGCGGCCCCCGCGGCTGCCTACTACATGGATGAAGACTCGTGGACCATTGGGGTGCCGGATGAGGTCCAGGATGCCTCGGGCAACGGTTATCACGGCACGGCCACGGGCGATGCCACGGTGAATCAATCGGACAGCCATCTCTGCTATGCAGGTGAGTTCGCCGATGCGCCAGGAAATGATAGCTGCATTACCGCTACAGGGCTGCCTGTCTCCACAACAGCCGGAGATAAGACCACGATTTGCTTCTGGATGAAATGGGCTGGAACAGGCTCTGAGATGCCGATCGGCTGGTCGACTGCCTATGATCTCTACTTTCAGGGGACCACCCGATTCGGATTTAATACAGGGGCAGGAGACCTCTATGGCATTTCCGGCGCGGACGCCCTGGCCGGCAATTGGCATCATGTGGCCGCCGTCTTCAACAACAATGCACCATTAAAGAACCAACTCTATATTGATGGCGTGCTTCAGCCGATTACCCTCCTTCAGGGCACGCCCGCCAGCAAAACCGTAAATCCCACATTTTACATGAGCGGCTGGTCGTCATCCGATGGTTACAAATACAACGGGCTGATGGATGAGTTACGAGTTTACACCAGAGGCCTGTCAGCCGGCGAGGTTGGGCAGGACATGAATCTGAGCCACTCCTGCCCCGGAGGACCATAGTAGGGGTCAGGTCTCAACATTCAGCACATCGTGTTGAATGTTGAGACCTGATCCCCTCTTCTTTCTGACCCCTCTTCTTTATCGGCCGCTGACCTTACTCACCAGGTCGTAGATCGGCAGGAAGAGCCCGCCTATAATGACCGCGAACATGGCACCGGCGATCACCAGGACCACGGGTTCGATGATCTTGCCGATCGTTGCCACAATGATGGAAAGCTTGTTGCGATAATCTTCTGCAATATGGCTCAACTGCTCGGGGAGTGTACCGCTCTGTTCACCCACATTCAGCATCCTGACTACGAAAGAAGGAAATAGCGGCGTGTGTTCGAAAGATTCCGAGATTCCCTTGCCCGTGGCCAGTTCTTCCCTGACTTCTGCCAGTTTTTCCCGATAGACCTCATTCTTGATGGAGTCTTGCAGGATGTTCATGGACTGGAGAATATCGATGCCCACGCTCAACAAGAGGCTGAAATACTCCGTGATAAAAGCCATGGCAGAGGCAGAAATGATCGTGCCGGAAACGGGAAGCTTGAGGAGGATGGCGTCGCAAAGCTTTCTTATCCTGCGGTTGCCCTTGTAGCCCAGCATGGTGATCAGGACCACAACCGCGATCCCAAAGATCATGCTCAGGAAATGATCCTGGACGAAGTCCGAGAGCCTTATCAGGAAAACGGTCAGCGGTGGCAGGGAAACATCCATTTCTTTGAACAGGCCGACGATTTTTGGCACCACGTAATAGAACCAGAACACGAGTCCGGCACCCAAGGCAATGAAGACAAAACTCGGGTATAAAAGGGCCTGCTTGGTATCGGAGAGGATGGTCTGCATCCGCTTCAGGTGCTCAGCGGCGTCCGTGAGCATCCTGTCAAGCTTGCCCGTCTCTTCTCCTATCCGAATAAGATGAACCGCTGTCCCGGGAAAGATGTATGGGTACTTTTCTGCGGCCTGAGAAAAGCTCGCACCGCCCTCAATGTTCGAGATCATGTCCCTGATGTCTGATTCAAAATCGGGCCTGCCCGAGCTGGTCGCCGCCTCCTCCAATGCCGTGGTCAGCGTGACACCCGAACGGAGCATGAGGGAGACGTTGCTGAAAAACTCCGCCTGAAAAGGTCTTGTGATCTTCTTTTTGAGCCTCAGACCCGCCAGCTGAAAAAGCAACGAGAAAAAAGGGCCTAGTTTTCTCACATAGAGCGTCGTGTTATCAGATCTTTCCAGGTACGACATGGCCGAGATCACGTCTTGATAGGGAAGCCTGATCACGCCGGAAGCGATCTGGCCGGTAGGCTCCATCACTTTGTATCTGAAGTAGTTCACGAGACCCTTCTAATAGCGCCACTGTCTGCGGAACGGGCCGCCTGTGCCTCACCCTGCCGGGAATGACCGTACCTGACGTGGCCGAGAGTCCGAACGGCTTCGGCGGTGGTGGTGATGCCTTCTTTGACTTTGGCCGCGGTCACGGAAAACATTTCCACGAATCCCCTTGCCTTTGCCTTGTCGGTGATCACACTCAGCTCGACCTCCTCGTTAATCAGACGAGAAAGCTCTTTGTCTATGGAAAGGACTTCATAGACCAGGGTTCTGCCCAGGTATCCGGACCCGTTACACAAGTCACAGCCCCTGCCCCGGTAAAGCTCCGTGATGGAGGGATCTTGCAAGTAGGCCTTCTCCTCTTCGGACGGGGCATACGCTTCCCTGCAATGGTTGCATATGCGTCGAACCAGCCTCTGGCTCACCACGCCGATCAGCGAGTCACCGATCAAAAACGGCCTGATGCCCAGATCTCTGAGTCGAGGAACGGCTCCGATAGCATTGTTGGTATGCAAGGTGGAGAGCACCAGGTGGCCGGTGGTCGACGCACTGACCGCCGTCGCCGCGGTCTCGGGATCCCGGACCTCACCCACGAGGATCACATCGGGATCGTGCCTGAGGAAATGACGAATGGCATTGGCAAATGTGTAACCCGCCTTTTCGTTCACCTGGGTTTGACGCAACAAGGGGATTTTGTACTCAATGGGCTCTTCAACGGTAAGCACGTTCTTTTCAAGGAGATTGAGGTTTCTGATACCGGCGTAGAGGGTCGTGGACTTGCCTGAGCCGGTCGGCCCGGTCAGGAGGACGATACCGAAGGGCTCATTAAACATCTGTCGCACTTTTTGGATGTCTTCATCGTAAAATCCAAGCTGCCTCATACCCATGAGGGCATTTTCCGTGGACAGGATCCTGAGCACCATGTTCTCGCCGTAAGGAGAAACAATGGTCGACACCCTGAAATCATAGTCGTTGTTGAGGATGCTCGTGGAAAATCGTCCGTCTTGAGGCAGCCGTTGTTCGGCAATATCCATGTCGGCCTTCATCTTGAGGCTGGCGATGATCCTGCTGAAATTCGCGGGAAGGGACAACACAGACGTCATCACGCCGTCTATGCGGAAAGAAATATTGGTGGCTTTCTCCATGGGTCGGACATGAATATCCGTAGTGCGCATCTTCACCGCCAGGTGGAGAATGTGACGAACCAAAGTATCCATGCCCCTGGCCATCTCCGTGTCGTGGGCAAGAAGGTTCACCTCGGTTTCGATCAGTTTTTCAATAGGATTTTCTACGAGGTAGTAAAACTTGTTGATGGCATTAAGGATCTTTGTCCGTTCGGAGAGATAAAACTTAGGCTTCAACCCACTGTTTCTGCTGATCAGCTGGGAAAGGTCCGAGTTTAAGGCGAAAACCGACGCCACCTTTAGATACCCGTCTTCCACGGCAATGGGAAGAAAGGCGTGGTTTAGACAAAGGTTCTTATTGAACAGCTTGAGCACATCTTCTGCCGGTAAGACCTCGTCTACATCCAGGTATGGAATTCCTTCCTGCTCGGACAGCGTCGTGGCGACATCATATTCCGTGATGAAGCAGAGTCGTACAAGGATCTCACCTATTTTCTCTTTCGTGATTTTCTGGTCCTGAATGGCAAACTTGATATGGTCCTCGGTGATAATGCCCTTTTCCTTGAGAAGTTCGCCCAAAGGCTTTCTTTTGTTCTCATCACTCATGAGTGGCTCTACCCCCTGGCGTGACATAACAGAAAGAGGGTCCTTTCATCGGGGAAACCGGTGACGGTCAGACCCGTGTTTTCCTGAAATTCATTGACGGCTGTCATGAGCTTTGGCCCCACAATGCCATCCAGGTTGAAATCATATAATTCAATGCCCATCAGAAGCTCTTCCAGCGTTCGAATCTCTTCTCCTTGATAGCCCAGATAGAACTTCGCTATATGAATCTCCGGCTTCCAGAAAAGCACATAGCTTTCTTTGCCTGTTCGGTCAGAAAAGAAATGCAGCGTGCCATAGTCATGCTTGATCTCATCCGGCATGGTATCAACCTGCACCATTTGATATCCCGTTTCTGCAAATATAGCGTCCGCTACGTCATGAAGCCGGTCTTTTCCCATGGCCTCAAAGAAGGCTCTGCCAAAATCCGATAGGCCATAGGCCTCCAGAAAATCTGAGACGGCATCCGGAATGACAGGCCCTGTTCCTGCTTCCTGAGCAAAGGCTTGCGTCTCATGAAAAGCGGCAATCCCGGGTTGGCCGGCGGCCGCCTCGGTTTGTGGCAGCACCCCGCTGTCCTGCGCCATGTTGCTGTGGATGGACGGATTGCCATGATCCGTTGCTTTAGACCAGGGGACCTTGAAGAATATGCCGGGAAACAGGGCTCCCGCAGCTACATACAAAACCAGTGTGGCCAACAGACCCCAGGCCAGAGGCCTCTTGATGTACAGGGCTTCCTTAGGATGTAAATCTCTCTGGGCCTCGTTCACAATCTTGCGCTTGATTTCCGCGGCGTCATGCAGAAACGCCACATAAAGGCATCTTTCCATCAGGATATTTAGCCGCCTGAAATTTCCTCCGGTGAGCCTGTGAAGTCGGGGGATGGCATTGTCCGCTACGCTGATCTTGCCCGTGTTACCGGCCATGTAGAGTTTAAACATGGTGTAACCTCTCAGTTCCTCATGACTCAGCGGCCTTGCTTCCTCACTGATCATGACCCGGCTTTTCAGTTGTCGAAGCTCGGGGGAGTTCAACTTGTCCATGAGTTCCGGTTGGCCGATGAGCAAGATCTGCACCAGCTTCTCCTGGTCCGTTTCCAGATTGGAGATCATCCGGACAAGCTCCAGGCTCTTCTCGTTGAGGTTCTGCGCGTCGTCAATAATGATGGCGCAATTTTTTCCTTCGCGATTCCGGCTCAACAAGAAATCATTGAGGACTTTCATTTGTTCGCTAAGGATCAAATCGTCAACAAACAGGCCGAAATCCCGGTTGATTTCTCTTAACAGCTCTGTTTCCTGATAGAAGGTATGAAAGACCAGGCAGGTCTCCACACCTTTGTCTTCAAGTATGTTGATGACCTTCCGACTGATGGTTGTCTTGCCCAGCCCGACCTCGCCGGTAAAGACCATAAACCCCTTGCGGGTGAGGATCCCGTGGACGATCTCTTTCACCACACGATCTATGTGTTCGCATACATAAAAATTGTCCACATCCGGCACAACAGGAAAAGGATTATGCCTTAAGCCAAAATAGTCCAGGTACTTCAATTCCGCGTTGAGTCCGTCTGTCTTCATAATTTCACCACCCCCACGTAGCTCACGCCATCTTGGCTGCGCTGGCCTGTAAACCGTCCCTTTTCTTGCGCCGCCTTAGCGTCCATCCATTGGTCCATCTTCATGAATGTCCTTTCAGAGATGCCGTAGAGAATCATTCTATTAGAAAAGCAGAGCAGGAAGACGTCTTCTTCCGGCCATCCCCATCGTTTGAGGCGATAAATATAGGCCCGTCTCGTGTTGGACAACGGAGGAGGCGTTCCTTTGGCGCCCATGAATTCTATCAGGCGGTCCATATACACCACATGGTTCGCCCCTGAAAAGTCCGGCCACCGGCCACCTTCCTGGTTGAACCGCTGCAAAGCGACCTCCCACTTCAGCAGAAAATCTTTGTGCAACCGGGTCTCAAGAGAAGCATTGATCAGCCCGATACCCGCCCAGAGGGTCAGGGCCCCAAACCCCACGTAAAGAACCCTGGATGCGAGTCGGTCAACGGCCCTCCCTGAGACAGGCATTACCCTCCTGTCTCCCGAATGAGTTCCGGGATGAGGGTATTGGATTGATAGATCTCCCGCAACATGGCCAACCGCTTGCGAGCCTCGGGCAGTCGATGCGTCCTGATCTCGATAATGGCCATGTTGATGCCCGCCTCCAGATCCTCCTTGTCTTTTTCCAGGACCTTCGTCAACAGGCGGGCGGCCGACTCATAGTCTCCTTGACGCATTTGCCAGACTGCCCTGAGTTTCAGCAGGTAAGCGTTTTGTTCCCCTTTGAGTTCCGCCAATTGATCGATGAGTGTTTTGGAACGGGCCATATTCCCGTCAACCATCGATTTTTCTATCTTCGAAACGACGCGGCCCACCCTGGTCGCCTTTTCCAGATTCACCCGATAAATACGTTCTACCTGCTGGACCTTTTTCTCCTTTGCGGTCAAGGGCGCCACCGGTATGAGGCCTGCCACGGCAGGGCGATCCCTGTGTAAACAGGCTGACAGCACCGGCTCCTTTTCCCCTTGCGGGCTGGCGGAAGGCGTCGTCTCGCCGCCCCGGGCAACACTGGGTGCCGGGGGGGGGCTTTCACCAGGCTGAAAGGTGATCGTTCTTTGCTCCACGACCCCTGCGCCGCCGTCAGTCTTCGTTGGCTCCTCGCCCGATGCACGGGCGTAGCTGACGTGAACGTTGTCTGCCCGCGGTGCGTCATGAACGAGACCGTCTTCAGTCAATAACCCTGAGCCTGCTTGTGCTTGCGGGCTTTTCTCCTCGGAAACGCCAGGCACCCCCTCCCCGGTGTCATGGCCTGTCATGTCCCGCGCCCCTGGCAAGGGCGACCGACCCGAGGCCCGTTCAATGTCTCCCGGCGGTTCCTCAAGGCTTATTTGAGATTGGGGAGGTAAGTACTGTAGTTTCGAGGCCAGAGGAGAAGGTGTCTTTTTTAAATTTGACGAAGGCAGGTACAGTCTCCCGGGTTTTGCCTCCTCCACGGGAACGTCTGCCGGCGGCTGAGGCACCTCCTGAACGGGGCTGCTCGCGCGGGCATCGACAGGTGCTTCCGGGCTGGTTGACTCTTTGCCTGCCTGATCCTTAGGCCTTCCATCAACGGCCGCATAGAGGGTCGGTTCTGTCTCCGACAACATGAGCCGTTTGTGGTTGTCCGAAAAAAATCTGCCAAGCAACTTGCCTCCATAGGTAAAATAAAGGGCTGAGAGGACAAGCAAGAGGGCCAGAGCAAGGACCCCGAGGGGTGAAATCAGCATTTTGGGAAGGGAATAGACATTTCTACTCCTCTTCAGCCCGCGCGCTCCCTCTTCCTCACCCGGGGAAGGGCTCCCGGCCTTTTCCAGTGTTTTGAAAATAACGCTCATGGCCAAAATGCATTAAGAATAGTTGAACCGCAAAAGCGAGCGCATTCCCCGTAGCTTGCTGCGGGGTCAGCGAGCGTATCTAAAAAGATCAGCGTTCCTTACGGTCGAAGATTCCCTGTGCCGATTTATCGGGACTGCACGGAGCTTCCATCAGACCATGGAAACACTTAGAATAATGACCAGCTCCCGGGTGTCGTTCCTGCTGGTTTCATTTTTGAAAAGATACCCGAGCCCGGGAATGGCCGAAAGAAAAGGAACGCCTTTTTTCGATGTCTGACGACGTTTGTCTATGAGACCGCCCAGGACAACCACATCGCCGCTGTTGATCCCGATGGTGGTGCTGATCTCCCTGATGCTCACCACGGGCAGGGAGATGCTCTCGGTGCCCGTGGCCGTGACAGCCTCCGGCTTGATGCTCTCCGGATCCACGTCGCTTATGATCGGATTAATCAGCAGGGTGATTTTCCCGTTGCCTTCAATGAAGGGAATCACGCCAAGAATGAGACCGTCAAACACCGTGGACACTTCTACATCCGTGGTTTCTTCCACGCCGGAATCGCGGTCCAGTCTGGTCGTGCTTACGCTTTTCTTGTAAGTGTACGAGGTGCCTACGCTGATGATCGCCGGCCTGCCGTGCTTGGAACGGATGCTGGGGTTGGAGACCACCTTGCTATCGCCAAAGGTTCTCAGGGCATCTATGGCGGCATCAATCGAAAATTCGTTGTGGATGCCGCTCAGGACCAAACCGCCTCCCAGGGACCATGACGCATTCTCCACCCTGCTCGCCGAGCCTATCTGGTCCCGCAGGACACCCCAGTCTATCCCATAAGAATACTGATCCGACAGGCTGACCTCAATGACCCTGGCCTCGATGAGTATTTGCCTGGCCAGTGTTTCTCTCAAGTGGTTGATTAAGCTTGAAACAGAACGAATTACTGCGGGGATGTCTTTGATATACAGACTCCCAGATGATCTGTTCAGAGAATATTTTCCTCCCTTAGACAGCATCCCCTTGGTCATCTCCTCCACGAGAGTATAGGGGTTGCTCTTGTTGGCGCCCTTGCCCGAGAGCTTGAAATTTCCAGAAAGCCCTTTCACTTGTTCTGTTTCCCCGGCCCCAAGCACATCACCGCCCACATCAAAGGTGGCATCGACATCCGCATCCAGGAAGTTCAGCTTAAATATCCTCTCCTCATAGGGTTTAATACGGATGACATTCTGCTTGACCTCATAGAAGAGGTCAAAGGTGCCGAGAATCTCTTTCAAGACGGTGGAAGCCGAGACATTTTCAAGATTCAGCGTGACCAGACGCTTTTCCTCAGACAGACTGGGATCGATGATGAGATTCATGCCCACGGCCTGGGCCAGGGAATAGAGGACGAGTTGCAGATCTTCATCGACCATGGAAAAGGAAACGACTTGATCCTCCAGGGGGTCGTACTCGGGCATCATCGGCTCTACTTCCACGGCCCGGGCCGCCTCTTTCTGCAGGTTCTTCCTCAATCCCTCTTGGAGGGTCGTCAGTGCCTCTGATTCAGCCTCTGTTTGTTTGGGAATGGATTCGGGAGGCAGCGGTTTTGGTCCGAGAACCGAGGAAGGACCCAAGGAACAGCCAGCCAGAAGAAAGGACAGCATGAGAGCCACCAATGTATTTCGTCTTTTCACGCTTTTTCTCCAGTCTCCTTTTCGTCCCCTGGTGTGACCTTTTTGGCAACAGGGATCCAGCGCCTGATGCCGTGCTTGTTCACCAGGACCCGATCCGGCTCTACGGTAATGATCCGAGCGCCATCCGGAAGGACCGAGCCTTGCTCGTAAAAAACCCCATCAATGACACAAAAGCCTTTCGTGCCGGCGGAGAAGGCCAGGCTGAGAGAATAATCCATCTCCGGCGACACGGGCCTTTGCCTGCCCTGTGCTTGATACCGAGGTTTCTTTATCGGCTCATAGCCGAACAAGGTAAGATTGACGCCGCTGGGATCCGAATCCGGGGGATGGGCCAGGCTGGGCAATTGACTGTCCAGTCGATCAATCTCCTTGATGACGCCGGGAGGAGGTGCGGACCCGTTCATGAGCGGTTTCCATCCAAACGCAGGCCGAACGCCCTCTCCTTTCGCCAAGGTCTGAATGGCATGCAAGGCAACCGCCCCGGAGGCAAGCGCCATGACCATGAACGCCACAAGTGCCTGATGTTTTCTTTTCATCGGATCTCTTTGGTCAAGCGAGTCAAAAACTCTGACTCTCGGATGTCTGTATCAAACTTGCTTTCAGCCAGGGTGTATCCCCTTTGCGTCAAGGTTTTTGTGAATTCTTCATACCCCAGGTACGCCGAGTCAAAAGCGGTTTTTGCCTTTCCGAAGATCTCTATATTCACCGCCTCCTCAGCGTAATCCACCTTCAGGACATCGACGGACATCGCCTTTGGCAGCGCCTCTGAGATGTCATTCAGCACGCTCTTGTAGGAGGGCAGTTTACGATAGCGTATCAGGTCCCTGGCAAAGGCGAGGGTCTCTTTGTAGGGTATCTCTTCCATGGGCGCCTCATGTTCCATCCTGACAACCTCCCCTTGCGCCGCAGCCAACTGCCGTCCCAATAGATCCGCCTTCTGAGCAAACCAGAAGTATCCCACGATGCACAGCAGGGCGGCCAAGGCAAGAATGGCGTTTAGAGATGGAAGGCACTGCCGACTATAGTAAGCACTCTTCTCCGAGGGGGGCGATATCGCCTTTAGGCTCGACTGCATGTCCAGGGCCTTCAAAAAAGAGACAAGGTGCTCCTGTCCGTTATAGGAAAGTTTTTCTTCCTCCATGGAAAGGATTTCCCGCTCCATATCATCCGACCACTCCGGCTCGGCTCCGCTGTCTATCCAATTGAGCAAAAGAACCCTGTCCACCTTCATCCTGTGTTCGGCCTCCGCCGCCGTCATGTCTGTCTTGACCATGTTCCACAGGGCCGAGAGCTGTTCTTCACTGGTATCAAAGGCCACGCACCGGTTGGCGTAGAGGACGGCCTTGCCGGTGCCGATGAGCAAGTCTGCAAATCGACCGTGTCGGAAGACAACAGCCACTGGTTTTGGGTGGCGCATGCGTCTTAAGACCCCTTGGAGCACTGAAAAAAGAGGGAACAACAGGACGCTGTCTTCATGGGCCTTGATCTCGTCTAGATATCGGTGGTAAAGCCGCGCAGGAACAGCTGTGAAGAAGATGTCCGTGGTGTTCTTGTCCTTTTTCCTCTTGTCGTGGCTGATCACGAAGATCGGCTCATCGAACTCGCCGGTCTCCTGCAATTTTTTCCGGACCATGACCTCCGCATACTTCGCCGGTGTCTCTACCGTCATGGTTCTGGAGATCGCCGACTCCAAATCGGAAATGAACCAGGTGTCTCCCTGCACGTCTTTCACGTTACTGATCTGCTCCAGCTCTTCGCCGGAACGACGATAGACGACCCCATCGAGTTCAATGACATATTGCCTTGGATTGCTTCCCATCATCTGCGGTTCACCACAAAGGCGCCTTTGAGCGTTAGCAAGACATCCCCCGTCCTGGTGTCAGGAGAATCACCGGAAACGGCCGAGGCCGTTTTTGGCGGAGCCTTGACGTCAGGTTCGATGTTGGCCCTGACATGAAGCATGATCGGCTTGAAATAATAGCTCGAAGAATTGGCCGTTTGCCTCAGGATCTGTTCCGCCTCTGCAAAGGGAACAGGTTCCTCGATGTTCACATTGTAATAGGCCCACCCATCCCTTTTCACCCCTGCGGATCTGGCCCGATCAACAAACCCCTTTATCCGGTTGAGGGTGCTTTGCTTTTGTGCCAGGGCTCTCTGGTGCTCGGTCAGCAATCGCGTCTGCCGGGTGGTTGCGCGCAACTTGTCCTGATTCAAAGTGTACCTGTGGTAGGCCGTCAGGAAAAAATGGGCGGACAGGAAAAAAAAGACCGCAAGCGCTCCTGCAATGATGTGGGGTCTCAGGATTTTAATCGTAACTGCTCCTTAGAATATATACCGCCATCTTGAACAGCCCTCTTCGCAGGCCTGTCTGTTGGTTAGAGAGGCTCTTTTTTTGGCACCCTTAGAATGCGAGTCTGAAGACGCCAGCGGCATTGGCCGTGGGTGCCGTCTGAGCGCTGGGCCAGACAGCCGGAGCCAAAGGATCCGCCGTGGAATCAGGAACATACAGGAAATCCCCGGCGTCGCCGCTGTTCTCTCCGTCAACCATTCTGTCGGTGGCAACCCCCAGTTCATTGGGAACGCCTGCGATGCGAATGTAGTTTCCCTGAGCTGTGCGGTAATCAAAGGCGATGGTAAGGGTATTGTTTCTGCCTGTTGAATCCGTATAGGTCCTGACCAATCGGCTGCCCGTAGGTCCGGCGCCGGGTGGTTCTATCCCCACCGCCTGGAGTTGAGAAACAAGATTGGCCTCCGTTGTAGCGGGGTCGCAGTGCCCGTCCCGGGCGCCGGTATTGCCGGCCGTATTCGTATCTCCGAGGACCCAGCCCGTGCGGTCATAATAGGCGTCATAGGCCAACTTCCAGGTGGCCATGTACTTTGAATAGAGTTGCTTCATCTCCGCACTCCGCACCAGGTCTTTGCCCTTGACCACGGCGCCGATAATGATGCCGATGATGATCAACACAATGGCCATTTCTATGAGCGTAAAGCCCTTGTTGTTTGCAAACATTCCCATTCCCTTGCCGAGTCTTGCCCTTGCTCGCTTCATTTGTCGCCTCCTCAAGGTGGATTGCTGCGAACCAATGGTTCCCAAATTGGAAGCATTAACAGCAATTACCATGCCAGACAAAGGCATGGTGCGGAGTGGACAAAGGGCATCAAGATTGCTATCTGTTTACAAACCTATCTTGCCGGGGGACTTCGTTTGAAAGCCAGTCCAAATAGAACAACATTGCATGACCTTGGTGAGGCCGGTATCATCCGGCGGATCCAGGAGCACGGACCCGCCCGACCTGCCTCTCACATCAGAAAGGGGATGGGTGATGACTGTGCCGTCCTGGAAACAGGAGGAAAAAGGCTCCTCCTGGTCACCACGGACACCCTGATTGAAGGGGTTCACTTCACGGACCAGACCCTTTTGCCGGAGGCCCTGGGGTGGAAGTCGCTTGCCGTCAATATCAGCGACATGGCGGCCATGGGAGGGACCCCGCACACGGCATTTCTGTCTATCGCGCTGAAGCCGGAGTCAACAATCCGCTTCCTGGAATCTTTCATGGTCGGGTTCAAGACCCTGGCTGATGAGACCGCCATTGTCCTGGCCGGAGGTGATACGGTGCAAAGCCCTTCTTTTTCGGTCATCACCATAGCGCTCCTGGGAGACTGCGCGCCGGAAAACGTGGTGTACCGCTCCGGAGCCAGGGTGGGTGATAACCTGTGGGTGACCGGCCCGCTGGGCAATGCAGCCGGAGGGCTCTTCCTGCTGCGGGAGGGGTCGTCTTTCGAACCTTCCGGATACGAGGCCCTGATCCAGGCCCACCAGAGACCCATGCCCCGCCTGAAGGTGGGAAAGGCCCTGGGACAAAGTGGCCTCGTACACGCCATGATCGACATCTCGGACGGCGTGGCCAAGGACCTCGGCCACATCTGCGAGCAGAGCAACACCGGGGCATTGCTCCAGACCACATCCATACCCATGACCGACGCGTTGCTGCGGTTGGCGGCCCATGTAAGGAGAAGGCCCCTCGACTGGGCCCTCCACGGCGGAGAGGACTATGAGCTGCTCTTTACGGCGTCGTCTTCGGACGAAGACAAGATTGTGTCCCTCGTGACAAAGATCTCAGGCGCACCGCCGGCCAAAATAGGAACCATGATCCGGGAAGACGGCATCTGGCTCGAAACGGAAGCGGGCAGAAGACGCCTCCGACCAGGGGGGTACGTGCATTTTTCCTGATAAACAAGGTGTCAACTTATTGACGCTGCGCGGATTTTTGCTTGACGAGGCCTTGTGGCTTCTCTAATAGGAATGGATGCTTTTTCTCTACTGTTTTGCGCTTTGAAGAACAGGGATATGGTCCAGGCCTCTTTTAGCTTGGTCTAAACCGGTTTTTGATCCATCTAACGCTCGCTCCAGGGGCCTTGAAAACTCGCCCTTTGGGCTCAGACAGTTCAAGGCCCTGACCTTACGCTTCGCCAAGATGGATGGGCAAAAACCGTTTTAATGACCGCTCAAACAAGCCTGGACCATTCCCTTTTCTTGGCTCAATGAAAGTTTTAGGGAGGCGTGTCCGGCGTTTCAAAGCTCTTAAGAGTTACCAGTGATCTTGCTTGCGAGGAGGTCAGCTCATGGATTGCATCTTCTGTAAGATTGTCAGCGGTGAGATTCCCTCTGTAAAGGTCTATGAGGATGACAGCGCGATTGCCTTCATGGATATCAATCCCTTAAATGACGGCCACGTCCTCATCATTCCGAAGGCCCACGCGGCCACTATCAATGAAATCACGCAATCCGATTTTGTGGCTGTCATGTCTGCCACCCATAAACTGGCGGCCGCTGTTCAGAAGGCCCTGAATCCCGAGGGAATCAATCTCATGCAGCTCAATGGCAGGGCCGCCAACCAGGTGGTGCCGCATCTTCATGTACACATCGTGCCGCGCTGGTCGGGCGATGGGCTTTCCATCTGCAAGTGGGAGCCGATGGCAGGAAACATGGAAAAGATCGAGGATGTAGCGGAACGGATTCGATCTGAAGTGGAGAATTGAAAATCATGAATCGTGTCAGCAAATAACCATGCATTCCATTCTAGACGCCATAGGCAACACCCCCCTGGTTGAAATCAAGCGGCTCAACCCCAACCCCAATGTCACTCTCCTGGCCAAGCTCGAGTGTTTCAACCCCGGTGGTTCCATAAAGGATCGTATTGCCAAGGCCATGATCGAAGCGGGGGAGGCATCCGGGGCCTTGACACCGGACAAAATCGTGCTGGAAGCCACCAGCGGTAATACAGGCATCGGCCTGGCCCTGGTGTGCGCTGTGAAGGGCTACCGCCTGGTCTTGACCATGTCTGAATCCGCCAGCGTGGAACGCCGCAAGATCCTTCAGGCCATGGGGGCTGAAATCCGCCTCACACCCGCTCATCTCGGAACCGACGGGGCCATCGAGGAGGCCTATCGCTTAGCCCGCGAGCACCCTGACACCTATTTTATCACCGATCAGTTCAACAATGAGGCCAACTGGCGGGCGCATTACGAAGGCACTGGCCGCGAAATCTGGGAACAAACGCATGGCGCCGTCACCATGCTCGTGGCAACCATGGGGACCACGGGATCCCTGATGGGGGCATCAAGGCGTTTGAAGGAATATAATCCGAGCATTCAGATTGTGGGCGTTGAACCCTATCTGGGTCACAGGATTCAGGGCCTCAAAAACATGAAGGAGTCCTATCAACCTGAAATATACGACAAGACGCGTCTGGACAAAAAGTTGAATGTGGATGACGAGGCGGCCTTTGAAATGGCCCGCCAACTGGCCGGCAAAGAAGGCCTGTTCGTGGGGATGAGTTCCGGGGCCGCCATGGCCATAGCACTGGAGGAGGTCAGGGCCTTGGCCGAGGGCGTGGTGGTGGTGATCTTGCCCGATGGCGGCGAGCGCTATTTGAGCACCCCGCTCTTTGCCGTGCGAGAACAAACCAATCTGAGGTTTTACAATACCCTGACCCGCACCAAGACGCCCTTCGAACCCCTTCGTTCCGGCAAGGTCTCCATCTATTCGTGCGGCCCAACGGTCCATGATCGCATGCACATTGACGAGTGTCGCCGTTTTGTCGTGGCCGATCTCCTTCGCCGGTATCTGGCATACAAGGGCTATGCGGTGACCCATGTGGTGAACATCACGGACATGGATGACAAGACGATCCAGGGGTCTGAAAAGGCCGGCATGGAGCTCAAACCCTTTACGGATCAGTACGTCCAGGCCTTTTTCGACGACATGGCAGCCCTCGGTGTGAAACCCGCAACACGGTATCCCAGGGCGAGTGAACATATTGACGATATGGTGGCGCTCACCGGACGGCTGTTGGAAAAGGGCTTTGCCTACGAGAAACTCCAGTCCGTCTATTTTGACATCTCCAGGTTCGCGGATTACGGCAAACTCTCCGGCATTGATCTCGATAAGATCAGGCTCGGCTCCACCGTGGACCTGGACGAGTATGAAAAGGCGAATCCAAGGGATTTTACCCTCCTTAAGCGGGCCAAACTTCCTGAACTCAGGCGGGGCATCTACACCAAAACCGAATGGGGCAACGTCAGGCCGAGCTGGCACATCGAGTCCGTCGCCATGGCCATGAAATACCTTGGGGAAACCTTTGACATTTATACGAGCAGCCGCGATCTCATGTTTCCCCACCATGAAAACGAGATAGCCGTCAGCAGCGCCCTGACCGGAAAACCGCTGACGCGTTGTTGGATGCACAGCGAGCTCGTGCTGTCCAGCAGAAAGAAGCCTGAAGCAGGCGCGCGCATGCCCTATGTTCGAGACCTGTTGGACCAGGGATACAGTGGCCGGGCGATTCGATATTGGCTGCTTTCCCACTATTACCGTAAACCGTTGCATTTTTCCTTTGAAGCACTCGATCAAGCAGGCGCTGCGATCCGCAGGCTCGATGAATGCATCTGCCTGTTAAACAGGGTGGAACGCGGGCACCCTTACAGTGAGATGGACCAGCTTCTTTACGATATCAAGACGGGTTTTACGGATGCCATGGATGACGACCTGGATATCCCTTCCGCCCTGGCCTCTGTTTTCATGATCGTCAGAAAGATCAATGGGCTAGTGACGCATCAAGAGATGGATCAAGGGGGTGCAAGGCGCATCAAGGACGCGTTTAGACGGATCGATGAGGCGCTAAATGTCTTTGATTTTGAAGAGCCGGCACCAGATGCCCAGGTTCAGGAACTCATCCGCCAACGAGAAGAGGCCAGGCAGATGAAAGACTGGCCCCGAGCCGACGAAATCAGGGACCGCCTCAGGGCCATGGGAGTAGAGGTTAAAGACAATAAAATTTCATAATATGATCTCCAAACCCAAAAGCCAATCCTTGTCTCTGATCTATTTCCCCTTTACGATCATAGCACCTTCACTGGTGGAGGCCTTATCGCCTTACTTCGGTCGTGTGATCGTCTATCGACCGGTGGGTTCCCCAGCCATGGAGGGTTCTCAGCGCTGGATAACCCGAGGGTTCCTGGAAATTCGTGTCCCTTTTCAAGAGGTCATAGACAAGAAGGCCCTGATGGCCGAACTGGAGCAATGGAGAACGTGGGGTCTTTTGAATCAGGGGGTCGACACGGCCTATTTGAAAGCGACAGGCGGGCAGATGGCCCCGGTTCATCCCATGGTCCCGGAAATCGCGTCTGAAATCAGGGGGACCGCCGGCAAGACCAGCCAGGAGTCCAAGGGCGGGAACCTGGCATGCCAGTTGTTTTTGCACCTGGCCCAAGACTTTGACCGTCAGTCGCGCGAATTAGGGGAGCAACTGAAGGGATTCAAGGTGCAGCAGCAAGCCTTGCAGGCCCTCTTTCGTGTGGATAGGCCCGAAGAAGGCGAAGAGCCGATTTCTTCGGAGCCGTTCCCGGAATCGAATGAAGACTTGGGCGGTTTGATGATCGAAAACCGATTGCTTGCCTGGAACCACCTGTTTCAGGAAGACCCTCATGAATCCGGTCCCCGCCTTACCGACTCGCCTGAAGCCCATGCCCGGTTCCTCGATCTGGCGCAAGAAAACATCCCCTTGTTGCAGTTTGACCTCCCATGCACTCCGCCCCCGCCCAACAACCTCCCATGGACAGATCCTCTGGGAAAGCTCTTTCATTCGGTGCTCACGACACCTTGGAACGCGCCGCTCCGACAGAGAATCGACGGCACTGCACGTGACATAGAGGCGATGATGGAAAGCTGGAGAAAATCCGTTACAAGGCCTGGTGAGAAGACGATGTCTTTCCATTGGCACGTGCTGCCTAACCAACCCTCTTGCGGTGTGCCGAAACAGCGACGGGGGCTTGACGGTGGTGAGGCGCTGCGCTCGACTCGGAATACCCTCGTGGGCCTTGTTGAACATGGGCTGCGGTGACGAAGGCGCAAGAAGCCTTTAGTCGGTGGGGAAAGACATTTCACGACGAATGACTCAAAAAAATACTGGACCCTATGAAGAAGACTTGACGATCCGGGGTAATTGATGTAATAAGTCCATTCCGAAACTTGGGAAGTCGGTATCAAGACATCGGTTTGCATGTAGAACGTATTGAAAAAGGATGAGAAAGGAGGGGTTAGCCCATGTTCACACCGACTGTGGATAAGGAAAAGTGCACCGGCTGTGGGGAATGTGTCGAGGTCTGTCCTGTGGAGGTTTTCGAACTGCAAGACGAAAAATCCGAACCTGTCAATGCAGAAGAGTGCCTAGGCTGTGAAAGCTGCGTTGAGGTTTGTGAGCAGCAAGCCATTACTGTCGAAGAAACATAATTGTCATTCCGGCTACTGGTGTCTGGTCCTTGATGCCGATGGGCTTCGCATCAAGGACCAGTCTCCGGCCTCTGCTCTTCAAGTATCCGTTACGGCCCTATTCCCACCCTTTGCCATCACATCATCAACCCTTTTGCCGCAGGAGCCATGAAACATGTTTATGATTCCTCGCTTCCTCAGAAGATTTGAGCAACCCGCATTGCATGGAGTACAATCATGATCGAAAAGATAGGAGTTATGGGGGCCGGCCAGATGGGTGCAGGGATTGCCCAGGTAGCTGCCATGAACGGATTTTCGGTGATCCTGAATGACGTCAAGGACGTGTTTCTGGACCACGCCATGGAACGTATTCAGAAAAGCCTTTCGACCCTCGTCAGAAAAGAGCGCATCAGTGAAGAACAAAAAAAAGCGGCTCTGGAACGCCTACAAACCACATGTGAAATCAAGCCATTCGAGGCTGCAGACTTTGTCGTGGAGGCCGTCATTGAAAACCAGGACTTGAAACTGGAGGTTTTCAGGCAACTCGACGAGCACTGCCGACCCAACGTCGTCCTGGCAAGTAATACGTCTTCCATTCCCATCACACGCATTGCAGCGGCCACGAAACGGCCCGCCGACGTCATCGGGATGCACTTCATGAACCCCGTGCCTCTCATGAAATTGGTTGAAATCATCCGCGGGTTGGCCACATCTGACGAAACCTTTGAGACGACCAAGAACCTGGCTGTGAAGCTGAAGAAAATCCCGGTGGCAGCCAACGATTCCCCGGGCTTCATATCCAACCGCATCCTCCTGCCCATGATCAATGAGGCTGTCTTCGCCCTGCACGAAGGGGTAGGAACAGCCGAGGCCATCGACTCTGTCATGAAGCTGGGGATGAATCATCCTATGGGACCCCTGGCACTGGCCGATCTAATCGGCCTGGATACGTGCCTATCCATCCTGGAAGTCCTCCACGAAGGCTTTGGAGATCCCAAGTATCGACCCTGTCCCCTACTCAGAAAGTATGTAGATGCCGGGTATCTGGGCCGAAAAACAGGAAGGGGTTTTTACGCCTACTGAAACTTAATGCATTACCACCTGTTCTCCACACCATTCGGACACGGGGCCATCCTCTTTGAAGGCCCCCCTCTGCTCATCAAGCGGATCCTCTTACCCCATGCCGGCAGCAACCTCCTCAAAGGGCGCATACAACACGCTGGCCCGGCCACGGCAGGACACACACCAGAAATTCTTGGCCTCTGTCGGGATATTCAGGCCTATTTTCACGGGGCCCCTGTACAGTCCCCCTGGAAGATCCTGGACTTGAGTGGCTTGACCCCCTTACAACGGTTGGTGTTGAAAGCTGTGGCGACCGTTGCCCACGGAAAAACCCGGACCTATGGCCAGATAGCCGCACAAATCGGACGCCCGAGGGCCTGTCGATTTGTTGGGACAACGCTTGCACGCAACCCCTTCCCAGTGGTCATCCCATGCCACCGGATCGTTCGGGCGGACGGGTCTCCAGGCGGCTTTGCTGGGGGGACAGAACTGAAGAGACGCATGCTGGCCCTGGAAGAGCGGTCTCGCTGTCGCCCCCACGGTTCGTGAAGAGCCCCTCATGGGCCAGCGCCTCAACTCATTACGGCGAGACCAGATCCCCGTGCGACAAACGCCGGGACAATCCTTCCGTTTCCATAGTCTATTGGAAACGTTGCGGAAATTGTGTTTGACACATGTGACATATTCTGGCAAAGTCGTAACGACTCAGGTGGTTAGACTGAAGGTGGGAAGCCTTTAGGCACGAACCATGATGGCTTCGTAGAAAGTCGATTTGACTCACTGCGTAGACATTTTGGGCATTTGAACTGACTGACAAGGTAACGGTATTGATAGCGCGGGCTCGCGCTACAAGCCGGGGGCCTTTGGTCTAAAGGCTTCTACCTCCAGCCTTCTACCTAACCACCTGAGTACTGACAACTTGACCCGTCCGCTTCTTTGACGGCAACTGCACATCGAGAGACCTTTGCATAACCGCTTTGAGCTACCATTATGAGCTTTTTGGGGTACCCGCCCGGGCGAAGTGAACGGCCCACGTCAGTGGGCAAATCCTAAACTGTTTGAGGCCCTTGGGCGAGTTTTTAGGGTTAGTTCGCGAGCCCATGGACGGGTCAAAAGGCTCATACAAACGAGTGAGAAGGGGTTATGCAAAGGTCTCTCGAGACCGTTGAAAAGCTTGTTTCAAGGACCCTATGGCACGCATATGGCCCATCGGTGGAGGAAAGGGAGGATCGGGCAAGAGCCTTTTCGTGGCCGGTCTTGGTAGTTATCTGGCCAAGGCAGGTAAAGAGACCCTCCTGGTGGATGCGGACCTGGGCGGGGCTAACCTGCATACGGTCATCGGCATACCCCATCCCGCAAGGACCCTCTCGGCTTTTATCAACAGGCAGGTTCATACCCTTGAGGAAACAATCATTGAAACCGGCCACCCCAATCTGTTTCTTATCGGCGGCGCCCGGGATTCCCTGGAAATCGCCAACCTGCCATATGCTCAGAAAGTGAGGCTCCTTCGGGCCATCTATAAGCTCCCGTATGAATACATCCTCTTGGACCTGGGGGCGGGCACCTCTTTCAATACCCTCGACTTCTTCTTATTGTCCAACTGCGGTATTTTTGTCACCACGCCTGAGCCCACCTCTGTTGAGAATACGTACCACTTTGTCCGATCTGCCTATATCCGCAAGATAAAGCAGGTCCTTACACAGGAACAGCTTCGCGCCTTCCGTCAGCATCCGAAGGCCCCATGGAAACGCCCAGCAGTTCTTGTGGACATGCTCCGGCAGGAGGCACCGGAAGGGGCCGCGTCCTTGGAAAAGGCCCTGAAGGCGTTTCGCTTTAAGCTGGTACTCAATCAGTTTCGACAGCACGACGATGTGAGGCTCGGCCTTCAAATATGCAAGGTGTGCGAAAAACATCTCGGACTGCAGATGCATTTCCTGGGAAACATCCGCTTTGATGACCGCGTCCACTATGCCGTATGCCAGAAGGTCTCGTTTGTGGATAAATACCCATACACACAAGCGGCCCTCGATCTTCGAGCCATTTCCCAGACCATTCTCGGCATGGAAGGCTATCAGGCCAAGACGGGACCCAAGAAAGCAATCGCTTCAAGCCCTTCACCACAAGGAACGGATTAAGAGAGCCGTGAAGCCTTTTGACCAACAGAATCATTATGAAGTCTTCGACGTGCCGCCAGATGCGACACCCTTCGAGATCCGTCAGGCCTATAAAGCGAGCCTGGAGATCTATGGAGATGACGCCATGGCCACCTATTCGTTCTTCTCTGAGTCCGAAAGGAAGAAAATTCTTTGCCGGCTCGAAGGGGCCTTTGTCACCTTGATGAATCAAAAAAGTCGCGCCGAATATGATCAGACACTCATAGGAGGCGGAGACTTGGAAGAAGGCGCCCGATACAAGGGGGTCCCGAGAAAACCGATTCCCCTCTTCGAATTGAAGTCCTCCCGTGGGATCAAGCATGTCACATCCGGCCCATCGAGACCGCAACCGCTCGAACCGTCCGTCATGCCTCTCGTCCACGAACTCCTCGCCCACCAGGAGATCACAGGAAACGACCTGAAGAAGATCAGGACCGAGCTCGGGGTGTCATTGGACCGTATTGCCCATGAGACCAAGGTCCGGACCGCCCTGCTTCGGTCCATTGAAGAGGACCGGTTTGACGACCTGCCCTCCAGATTCCATCTCCGAAGCTTCCTGAAATCGTATGCCCAATGCCTTCATTTGGACCCACAAGCCGTCGCAAAAAAGTACATGCACCGTACCCAGCCCTAATCCATGCCTCATCAGATCTTGATGACTTCGTAAATCCCGCTATGCGGGACTGTGTCGCGCTGCACCCTTCGTCACTGCGACGCACGAATGGGTGGCATGATCATTGCTTGCAATTCATGAACAAGAGGTTGAAGATTCTCCTCCTTTCCTTCCTTCACACCTCCTTTGAGCCCTGTTAGGCACCCCCCTAACAGGGCTTTTTTCTTATGTTCGTAAGACGAGCAGTTGAAAGAGAGCATCGAATCCCAGCTCGCCCATGTCAAAATGTTGACGAAATCCTTCTCCTTGTCATACGTTATGGAACCCCCAGTTACATCTCGTTCGGGTGACACGCGCTGCTGGCCGTAACGCCGGGCTGGAGCGACGGGCCGATATCACTTCCGTCCAGATAAAATCCATGATGGCCACGCCAATTGGCATCCCTATTGCAAAAAACTCGGAAAAACCGGTAAAAGCGAACAAGCAACCGCCATGGATAAAACCAACAGGCCCTTTCTATCCACCCAAGACCTGGCATCCTTATTGGGGGTGACCCGTCAAACCATCCGAAACTGGATCAAGGCTGGCCACATCAGGGCCTATCACATCGGCCAGAACCTGAAAATCCCTGTTGAAGAGGCGCAACGGATTCTGACGCACTATGCACTGCCTGTCCCTGACTGGTTGGAAGGTCCACTCACCCCGGCTCTGCCGCCTTCCGGCAAGAGGGAACAGCCGACGACAAAGGTCTGGCAGCACGGGGAAAGGAACTGATGAGGAGCAATTCATGAATCTGACGGCGTTGGCAACCAATATAGGCCTTGAGGAAGATGAGTTCTTGGAACTCGTGGATCTCTTTGTGGAAACGGCCAACTCGGACATGACCAAATTGCGGTCAGCCGTTTCTCAGGGCGCTACAGAGCAAACAGTTGAGGCGGCCCATTCCATAAAAGGGGCGGCCGGAAATCTGGGGTTCCAGGACATATACGACCTTGCAAAACAGATCGAAATGAACGCCCGGCAGCACGTCTTGGAAGGAAGCCTGCAGGCAACCGAGTCCATCAAGGAAAAACTTGTGGCAGTTGCCGAGATGCTAAAAGTCACCTGGGCAGCGAAGACTTAGGGCAAACATGAACGAAAAACTGAAAGATTCTTTTCCCATATTGATAGCCGAAGACAATGCTGTCTCCAGAAAGCTTCTGGAAAAGAACCTTACGCACGCTGGACATGAAGTAGTGACCGCCCGGAACGGACGTGAGGCCCTGGAGATCTTTCGAAAGACCTTCTTCCCCATGGTCTTAACCGATTGGATGATGCCGGAAATGGATGGCCTCGCCCTGTGTCACGCCATAAGAAGTTATGTTTCGCCAGGCTACGTCTACATCGTATTTCTGACGGCCAAAGACTCCAAGGACGACATCATCGCCGGCCTGGACGCGGGCGCAGATGATTATCTGACCAAGCCCTTTCACCCTACTGAACTGATGGCCCGTCTCAAGACCGGCAAGCGCATCTTGGAACTGGAGCGGTCTCTGAAAACGGCCAACGAAGAGATCAGGATACTGTCCATCACCGACCCTCTCACGGGAAGCTTTAATCGCGGCTACATGACAGGTCATCTACCCGAGGAGATCAGCAGGGCCAAGAGGTACGGTCATCCCATGTCGCTGATTATGTGCGATATCGATCGGTTCAAGAAGGTCAATGATCATTGGGGGCATATTGCCGGAGACTCGGTGCTAAGGCTCATCGCGGATTGCATCAAAGAGGCCATGCGAAACGACATTGACTGGGCTGCCAGGTACGGCGGTGAGGAATTCCTCGTCGTCCTGCCGGAGACCGCCCATGAGGGGGCCCGCGTGGTCGCTGAACGACTGCGTAACATAGTAGCAGAAAAGCCTTTTAGAATAGGTAACGAGGATGTGACGATCACGGCCAGCTTTGGGTTGGCCACCTTTGACCCTGCCACGGACAAGACACCCTCGTCCGAGGCCCTGATCAACGAGGCAGATGAGTGCCTCTACCAAGCAAAGAAGGCAGGAAGAAACTGCGTCAGGGCAAGAGGGGAAAAGAATGAACCAAGACAAGTCATTTCGACCAAGAGGTGTTAGACGATGCTTCAATGGCATGTGAGGAAAGAAAGGCGTCAAAAACGGTTTCAATATGACTGCAAAGCATCTCTAACTGTTTGGGGTAAAGGGACTGAGCCCCGTCGCTCAGCGCTTCTTCTGGGGCGTGATGCACTTCCACCATCAATCCATGAGCACCTACAGCCACGGCCGCACGGCTTAAGGGAATGACCTGATCGCGACGACCGGCTGCATGGCTGGGATCCACGATAATAGGAAGGTGGCTCTCTTTCAACACCACGAGAACCGCTGAAAGGTCCAGCGTGTTCCGGGTGTGATGGGCAAAAGTGCGAACGCCTCGCTCGCACAAAATCACCTGCGTGTTTCCCCCCTCCAGGATGTATTCTGCCGCCATGAGCCATTCTTCAATCGTGGCGGACATCCCCCGCTTGAGAAGAATGGGCTTTTCCGAGTGACCGGCCCGTCGAAGCAGACTGTAATTCTGCATGTTCCGTGTGCCGATCTGAATCACGTCGGCATAAGCTTCCACCAGATCGAAGACCTCATGATCCAGGGCCTCCGTCACCACGGGGAGCCCTGTTTCCTCCCGAACCCGGGCAAGGATGCGGAGCCCTTCTTCCCCAAGGCCCTGGAACGAATAAGGCGATGTCCTCGGCTTGAAAGCACCCCCTCTGAAAAGCTGAGCACCCGCCTTGGAAACGATGCGGCCAATGGTGACAGCCTGTTCTTCACTTTCTACGGCACACGGTCCTGCGATAAGGGTCAGATGTCCGCTGCCGATGAGCACATCGCCCACTTGAATGATGGTGCTTTCGGGCTGGAACTCACGACTGACCAGCTTGTAGGGACGTGTGACGGCGATAGCGTCCTTGACGCCGGGAAAGCCCAAAAAATACGACGCATCCACGGCCCCTGTATTGTGCAAAATGCCGATAGCCATCCTTTCGCCTCCGGGAATGGGACGGGCCGTGTACCCTTTGCCCTGGATGGCTGCCAACACGGCGTCAATCTCTTCAGGCGTTGCTCCTTTGCTCATCACCACCAGCATGATCTTGATTCCTTATGTTTTCCGCTTCAGCCTGCGGGGCGGTCCTCCACCCCCAAACTCCGGAAAGGCCCTTGTGTGACCAGGCGCCCCCCCGTGATTCGTTTCTCTGGGAGGCTGTCGGAAAACGCCCATCTGCGGCGTTATCCTCATTCTTCGTCACTGCGGCGTACCGATAAGTACGCC
>CAZCXI010000039.1:4310-29227 GCA_964502635.1 uncultured Desulfobacterales bacterium | reverse complement strand
TTTCCCGCCTACATAAAAACCAAAAACGAGAGTTTTTTTTTAATCATTTAGTTGGGGGGTCTGGTCTAAAAATTTGACATGCTTGAAAATTTTTGAGACCTGACCCCTATGACCCCCTCCAACGGTCAACAATCTGACACCTCGTCAGCCCAAATCTCAAATTCGCCCCCATTGCTATACCAAGGCATCAAAACCAGGAAGGCCTAATCAATCGGAATTCTTGAGAATTACCTCTTTGCAGCATCTTGGCATGATTTCTGCTCGCAAGGAAAACGGCCCAGTATGTTCGTATGGAAGAATAGTTCAGCCGCCTTGGATATTTACCCAGGCGAAAACGACAAAATACTTGAACAACTACTGCGGGCGAAAAGAAATGACAGGAGGACTCACATGGCAGTCAGTTATAAAGAACTCGGTTTCGTGAATACCCGTGAGATGTTTGAAAGGGCCATGGAAGGCGGATATGCAGTTCCGGCTTACAACTTCAACAATCTGGAACAGCTTCAGGCTATCATTAACGGCTGTGGTCAATCCAAATCTCCCGTGATCCTTCAAGTCTCCAGTGGTGCCCGCAAATACGCCAACGCCACCCTCCTGCGCCACATGGGAAAGGGCGCCGTGGAGATGGCCCGGGAACTCGCCTACAACATTCCCATCGCCCTTCACCTGGATCACGGCGACAGCTATGAACTGTGTGTCTCCTGTATTGAAACCGGATTTTCTTCCGTAATGATCGACGGCTCCCACCTGCCTTATGACGAAAATGTGGCGCTCACTGACAAGGTGGTCCGTTACGCTCACCAGTACGACGTCACGGTCGAAGGCGAACTCGGCGTTCTCGCCGGTATCGAAGACGACGTCGTTGCGGCCAAGTCTGTTTATACGCAGCCAGAAGAGGTTGAAGACTTTCTGAGCAAGACCGGCGTTGATTCTCTGGCGATTTCAATCGGCACCTCTCACGGCGCGTATAAATTCAAACCCGAGCAGTGCACGCGCAACAAAAAGGGCGTTCTGATCCCCCCGCCGCTGCGCTTCGATATCCTTGAGGAGATCGAAAAGCGAATCCCCGGTTTTCCCATCGTTCTGCACGGAGCCAGTTCCGTTCTTCGAAAATATGTCGACCTCATCAACAACAACAACGGAGAGCTGGAAGCGGCTGTCGGTATTCCTGAAGATCAACTCAGAAAATCAGCGAGATCCGCTGTGTGCAAGATCAACATCGACTCCGATGGCCGCCTGGTCTTTACAGCAACGATTCGGAAAATATTCAATGAAAAACCGGCCGAATTCGACCCGCGCAAATACCTCGGGCCTGCCCGCGAAGAGCTTGTGCATATGATCATGGAAAAGAACAGGAATGTGCTTGGCAGTTCAGATCGATACTAATTCGTGGCAATAGGATTCTTCATGAGAAGAGCGCATTTGCACAGACACGCTAAAGTAGTGGCGACTTTGGGACCGGCTTCATCGACGGTTGAAATGATTTGTAACCTTATTCTCGCAGGCATGAACGTGGCACGCGTGAATATGAGTCATGGGACGCACGAAGCTCATGCCGAACTTATTGCCAATATCCGGAAGGCATCCAGCTTGGTAGGACTGGAAGTGGCCGTTCTTCTTGACCTGCAGGGACCCAAGATTCGAGTCGACAAGGTGCCTCGAGGACTTGTGCTAAGAAAAGGTGACACATGGGTCATAGGACAAACAGCTATACAAGAAAACTATCCTGAGTATCAGGATTGCTTCATCCCAACGACATATGACCATCTTGTGGATGACATAGAAGATGGAGCGCGGCTACTTTTTGATGATGGATTGATTGTCTCAGAGGCCATCGAAAAAGATCGGGATGTCTGCAAGATTAAGGTCCTGGTGGGTGGTACCCTTAAGTCTAACAAGGGGATAAACCTTCCTGATTCAAAAGTCTCTGCACCGAGCTTGACAGACAAGGATCATAACGACCTCATCTTTGGCATAGAACACGGCATTGACTATGTGGCCTTGTCTTTTGTGCGGAAACAGGAAGACCTGCTGAGGCTCAAGGAGATCCTTGCCGGACTCAACCAAGACATACCCGTTGTCTCAAAGATCGAAAACCGGGAGGCCGTTGATCACGTGGAAGAACTTCTTGATGTCACTGATGTCATCATGGTCGCTCGGGGTGACATGGGCGTTGAGCTTGGCAACCATCTTGTTCCTGCGGTTCAAAAGAAGATTATTGCTTTGTGTAATGTCCGTGGCATACCCGTCATCACCGCCACTCAACTGCTGGAATCCATGGTCGAAAATCCAACACCCACCAGGGCCGAAGCCTCTGATGTGGCGAATGCAATTTGGGATGGAACAGATGCCGTGATGCTAAGCGCCGAAACAGCCTCTGGAAAGTATCCCCTTGAAGCAGTCAAGATGATGGGAAAGATAATCAGCGAGGCGGAAAAAACGCCGAAGCAGAGAGCTTCGTTGAAGGCCATGGATTTAACCAGGGTGGATGACGCCGTCATGACCGGGGCATCGATCATAGCAGAAAAGATTGGCGCCAAGAGGGTTCTCTCAGTGACTCAATCCGGAAGTTCGTGTTTGAAAATGTGCCGGTCCAGACCAAAAACTTCAGTTCTCGGCGTTTCCCATTCCTTGTCAGTTGTCAGAAAGATGTGTCTCTACTGGGGCGTTAGCCCGTTCTATCTGGACGAGTATGATAAAGACAGTAGTGAACTTGAACCTCATGTCATTAACAAAGTGAAGGCCGCCTGTGAATTGGAACCCGGGGACAAAATCGTAATTACCCGTGGCAGTGGGGAGTTTTTTGCACGAGGGAGTTCAAATTCCGTTAGAGTAGAAATCATCAAGTAGGCTCCTCTGAGTTTTTGCATTTTCGGCCTCATAATTCCTGTTTCTCGGAGACCATGTCATGTCGGAAAACTTGTTCATCACCGCCACTGAAGCCAGAAGTGGAAAATCGGCCGTTACTTTGGGCGTAATGGAACTGCTGCTGAGAAACGTGGGCCGGGTTGGCTTTTTCCGCCCTTTGATCAATGGCAAGCCGGCTAAGAAGGCAACCATGGATCATGACATCAATCTGATTTCCTCGCATTATGAGCTGAGATCTGCTTACAGGCAAATGTATGCCTACACTACAGCGGAAGCAAATAGCCTGATTTCTCTCGGTCGATACGAAGAACTGCTTGAAGGCATGGTCACCAAATACAAGGCGCTGGAAAAAGAGTACGATTTTGTGCTGTGTGAAGGAACCGATTTTGTAGGTTCAACCTCAGCCTTTGAATTCGATATGAATGCCGAGATCAGCAATAACCTTGGAAGCCCTGTTTTGCTCGTGGCGAATGCCCATCAAAAAACCGTGGATGAAACCATGCGATCCATTGAAATGGCTGTTGAGTCTCTATTTGATAAGGGATGCAATGTCGTTGGTACGGTTGTCAATCGAATAGATTTGGAGAATCAGGAACAGATCATCAGCCGTCTAGAAAAAACCGTGTTTGGTTCGGAACAACTTATTTACACCATCCCCAATGAAGAATCTCTCGGAAATCCGACAGTGGGAGAAATTGCCAAGATCCTCAACGCCAAGGTCTTATATGGCGAAAAACAATTGAACCGGCACGTTTGCAGCTTTACTGTGGCGGCCATGCAATTGAGAAATTTCCTGAAGAGAATCCGGCATGGGACACTTATTATTACGCCGGGTGACAGGGCTGACGTCATTGTCGCTTGTCTTTCCGCTGTTTCGTCCATATCCATGCCGAACATCTCCGGAATCATGTTAACGGGAGGCTTGAAACCAGAAGAACCGGTGTGCAAGTTGATCGAGGGGTTTTCCGATATGGTGCCCATCCTTAGTGTCAAAGATGACACCTTTCCAGCGGCCAGGTTGGTTGACAACGTCCACGCGGCCATCTCACCTGAGAACAAGCGGAAGATCACCCGGGCCTTGGAGGTGTTTGAAAAAAACGTTGACGTGGAGGCATTAGGGCAAAAGATCATTCAGACCAAAGTCTCTATTGTCACACCCAAAATGTTTGAATACGGATTACTCCAAAAGGCCCGGGCACACAAACAGCACATTGTTTTGCCTGAGGGTGAAGAAGAGAGAATCTTGCGGGCCGCCGAGATATTAGTCCGCCGGCAGGTGGTTGATGTAACGCTTCTTGGCAATAAACAGCGGATCCTGAAGATGGTCACCCGGCTTGGATTACGGGTGGATGGGATCAATATCATTGAGCTCGAAAAAGACGACTCTTTCGATGATTACGTTCAAACTTATTATGATTTAAGAAGACATAAAGGCATCACCATGGAAATTGCCCGTGATACGATGAGCGATGCAAGCCATTTCGGAACCATGATGGTTCATCAGAGCGATGCTGACGGGATGGTTTCCGGGGCTGCACACACGACCAGCGACACCGTTCGTCCTGCCTTCGAGATCATCAAGACCAAACCAGGTTTCACTGTTGTTTCCAGCGTATTTTTTATGTGCTTGCGGGACAGGGTTCTCGTTTACGGCGACTGCGCGGTCAATCCGAACCCCAACGCACAAAGACTGGCCGAGATTGCCCTCAGCTCCGCACAGACCGCACGGATCTTTGGTATTGATCCCAGGGTGGCCATGCTGTCCTATTCCACCGGGGACTCAGGGAAAGGAGAAAATGTTGAAAAGGTCAGGGAAGCGACCAGAATTGCCAAGGAAATGTCTAAGGCATCTGCTCCTGATTTGAAAGTGGAGGGGCCCATCCAGTATGACGCCGCCATTGATCCCGGCGTGGCAGCAACGAAAATGCCGGGCAGTGAAGTCGCAGGCACCGCCACGGTTTTTATTTTCCCTGACTTGAATACTGGTAACAACACCTATAAGGCCGTCCAAAGGTCGGCTGGGGCGGTTGCCATAGGTCCTGTCCTTCAGGGACTCAACAAGCCGGTCAACGATCTCAGTCGTGGATGCACGGTTACTGATATCGTGAATACGGTCGCAATAACAGCAATCCAGGCCCAGGCGGAAAAAGGATTGTTATGATAATACTCGTCATCAATACGGGAAGCTCCTCAATTAAGTATCAATTGTTCGATATGAATAACCAGAAGGTTCTGGCTTCCGGTCTGGCTGAAAGAATTGGTGAAGCCAACAGCGTCCTCACCCACAACAAGATCACTGAAAAAGGGAAAAACCTGAGAAAAGTAATAACACGTGTGATGGCCGACCATCGCCAGGGGCTTACCCGAATTGTTGATCTGCTGGTCGATCCGGAATACGGAACAGTTAAGGACAAATCCGAAATCTCCGCGGTGGGCCACCGTGTTGTCCACGGCGGAGAGGCTTTTCAATCCTCAACGATTATTGATGAAAATGTCATTGCAGCGATCAGGAAGAACATCCCGCTGGCCCCCTTGCACAATCCTGCCAATTTGACGGGTATCGAGGTCGCTCAATCTATTTTTCCAGAGTCGACCCAAGTTGCGGTATTTGATACCGCCTTCCACCAAACCATTCCCCCAAAGGCATTCCTGTACGCCCTTCCCTACGACTTGTACGAAAGAGACAGAATACGCAGATACGGTTTTCATGGTACTTCCCACGCCTATGTTGCCGAAAGATCTGCACAATACATGGGTCGGCCGTTAAGTGAATTGAACTTGATCACTGTCCATTTGGGAAATGGCGCTAGTATGGCAGCTCTAAAGAACGGCAGGTGTGTGGATACCTCCATGGGGTTCACGCCCCTGGAAGGTTTGGTGATGGGAACCCGTTCAGGGGATGTAGATCCCTCGCTCCCGTTCTTCCTGGCAAATCAGCTAAAAATGTCTGTTGAGGAAATTGACGATCTCATGAATAGAGAAAGCGGGCTGAAAGGCATCTGCGGCACCAACGATATGCGGGAAGTGATGAAGAAAAGCAATGCGGGCGAGGAGCGGGCTGGAATTGCTCTGGAGGTCTATTCCTACCGAATAAAGAAATACATCGGCGCCTACTTCGCAGCCCTGGAAAGTCTGGATGGTCTCATTTTTACGGCGGGCATCGGGGAAAACGCTCCAGTCATTCGAGACCTCTGCTGTCAGGGATTAGGAAAGCTCGGAATCCGAATTGATCCGGAGAAAAACAGTAGAAACAGAAAAGAAATTAGACAAATCAGTGCTTCGATAAGTGAAGTTACAATTCTGGTTGTTCCGACCAATGAAGAGTTGAAAATCGCTCAGGAGACAAGAACAGTCATTGGTGAACATTTTAACCAAGGGAAATATCTCTCACGTATGAGGAGTAACGTCGCATGAACAACGGGAAGCATATTAACACCTCTGTCATGACCCTTGGTCCGGCCAAGCTTACCTCTCCCTTAAAGCTTCGGGAAAGCCAAAACGGTGCCGGACGTTTTGTATCGAATAAAGAGCGTATCCTGGCGAACATCGTTGAAAATGATGTGATGAAGGCAGCCAGCGGCCGCAAGAAGCTTGTATCCTTTGAACGGGCGGGGCCACGAAACAATATTTTCTTTGATCCAAGCAAACTGCGCTGTGCGGTAGTGAGTTGTGGCGGCCTGTGTCCCGGAATCAACGATATCATCCGCGCCGTTGTGTTGACCCTTCACCACAACTATGGGGTGCCCAATATCTATGGCATCCGGTACGGATTTGAGGGCTTCATTTCCACATACGGCCACGAACTGATGGACCTGACACCAGACACCGTCTCCAACATCCATGAAAGCGGCGGAACGGTTCTTGGCTCCTCCAGGGGGCCTCAGGATATTGAAGACATTGTGGACGCCCTGGAGCGAATGAATGTGGGTCTCCTCTTTGCGATTGGTGGAGACGGCACCATGAGCGGATCGACACAGATCGCCCGCGCCATTAAGAAAAGAGCATTAAAGATCGGCGTCGTCGGCGTGCCCAAGACGATTGACAATGATATATACCTGGTTGACCGTTCATTTGGCTTTGACACGGCCGTGGATATAGCGGTCAACGTCATCCGCTCTGCCCACAATGAAGCTGTCAGCGCCCCGAACGGCATAGGGTTGGTGAAGCTCATGGGGCGTCATTCAGGGTTCATTGCAGCAGTGGCAACCCTGGCGATGCCAGAGGTAAACTTTTGCCTCATCCCGGAGTCGGACTTTGACCTGGAGGGTCCAAAGGGCTTTCTTGAAGCGCTGAAGGACAGATTGCTCACCAGGAAACATGCCGTCATTGTGGTGGCCGAGGGCGCCGGCCAGAAGTTCTTTACAGACGGGAGCAAGGAAAACGACGCCTCTGGAAACATTCGATTGCACGACATCGGCCTTTTTCTAAAAGACGCCATTGCCGGCTATTTCCGGGAAAAAAATATGGCGATCACCTTGAAGTATATTGACCCCAGTTACACGATCCGAAGTGTTCCAGCCAATGCCAATGACCATGTCCTTTGCGGGTTTCTGGGTCGCAGTGCTGTCCATGCGGGCATGGCTGGAAAGACAAGAATGCTGGTAGGACTGTGTAATAATCATTTTGTTCATATCCCCATGGAGGCAACGGCCGGAAAGCGCAAACAGGTGGATCTTTCGGGCAATATGTGGATGAGCGTGCTGGAGACGACGGGCCAGACCTCCTTGAGGCATTAAATTATGGGCAACGGCTATGCAAATTCTGATTGTCGACGATGATGCCACGACACGACATCTGGTAGCACGCACCGTTCGGAATCTTGGTTATGAGGTGGCAACCGCCTCTGACGGGATCGAAGCGTGGCATGTCCTGCAAAAAGCCCCCATTAGTCTCGTTATCACCGATTGGATGATGCCGGAAATGGATGGCCCACGCTTGTGCAAACAGATCCGATCTGCTGATTTGCCGCACTATGTCTACATCATATTGATGACGACAAGTGAGGACAAGGATGCGCTCATCAAAGGAATGGGGGCCGGAGCAGATGATTTTATAGTCAAGCCGCTTGATAGAGAGGAGCTCAATGCCCGCCTCAAGGCCGGAGAGCGCATCCTTAAGCTCCAAGACGACCTGGAAAAACGCAATGAGAAGCTAAGTGAGTCGAACAAGAAACTCAGTGACGCCTATTCAATGATGAAGAGAGACCTTGAAGCCGGGGCGAAAATTCAATCGAGTCTTCTGCCACAGTCATCTTCAATCATATATGGAATCAGGTTTGACTCCATATTTCTCCCTTCCGCGTATGTAGCCGGGGATATTTTCAATTACTTCAAGCTTGACGAGAATCATGTTGGTTTCTATGTCCTTGACGTAGCAGGCCATGGGATACCGGCCGCCATGCTTTCTGTGACCTTGAGCAAAGCGCTTTCTCCAACAAATCATCAAGAATCTCTGTTGAAACAGTTTATGCCCGTACCCGAACCGCCTTATTTCAAAATCATAAACCCTGCCATGGCTATTCGTGCCCTTAACGAACGTTTTCAGGCGGATGAAGATACCATGCAATACTTCACCATGATTTATGGACTCATTGATATACGAGATGGTCGCACCGTGATGACTCAGGCCGGTCACCCGCCTCCCATATTCCTGCAAAAAGGCAAGCAGACGATTTCAATCGGAACCGGCGGATACCCGGTTGGGATGCTGCCGGACCTTGAATATGAAGAGGAGGCGGTTCTGATGCATCAGGGGGATCGGCTTATTCTCTATTCCGATGGCATCAGTGAATGTACGAATAACCAAAAAGAGCAGTTTTCGGTAAGACGATTGATCAATCTAATACAAGAAGGACAAGACCTTTCTTTACGAGAGCTGATGGAAAGGATTCAGGACAGCCTGCGTCTATGGAACGGAGACGACCAATTTGAAGATGATATGACGCTTCTGGCCCTGGAAATGGTTTGAGCCGTCCATTGAAGCTCCGCGCTGTCCCGATGAATCGGGACGGGGAATGCGCTCCTTTTTGCAGTTCAACCATCGCTGTCCCTATCAGGACGTTGGAGGAGGCATGATGCCAAAGAGAGTCAAGCTGGTTATAGATAGCGACCCGGAACAGGTATCTCTGATCGGCATGGCAATAAACAAGCTGTGTTCTTTGACTCCCCTTTCGGATAGTGAATCCAATCAGATTGAGCTTTGTGTGGTAGAGGCCGTCAATAACAGCATCGAGCACGCTTATGAGAAGGAAAAGGGACACGAGGTGGAGGTTGGTTTCACCCTTCATGCAGACAGACTTGTCGTTGACGTTTGCGACACGGGCAAGCCAATGGAGGAAGGATTTATCGAGCAAAAGGATATTTCACTCCTTGAAATCGATCCAGATGACCTTGACAACATACCCGAAGAAGGAAGAGGCATTCCCATCATGAAGGAAATCATGGACACTGTAACCTATGAAACCGAGAACGGGAAGAACTGTCTTACCCTGATAAAGAGTATACAAGCCGTCAATCTTCAGAAGGGAGGCCAAGATGCAGCTTGAAGACAAAAAAGAAGGAACTGTCCTGATGGTCAAGATATTGAATCCGAGGCTGGATGTCCGGGCCGTCACTGAGTTTAAAGAGAAAATGGCCGAATATATTTCAGGCGGCAGCCACCTGATCGTCTTGAATATGTCGAATGTGGAATTCGTGGACAGCAGTGGACTGGGAGCCATGGTTTCTGTCCTGAAGTTGTTGGGAGAAGACGGCAAGCTCGTTATTTGCGGCACGAGGGAGCCGGTTATGAGAATGTTTAAACTAACCAGAATGAATAAGGTGTTCGGTCTGTTTGAAAGGGAAAGGCAAGCTGTTGATGCGCTATTAGAATAGAGGAATATGGGAAAAGCAAACAAGGAGAAGTCATGAATTCAATAAACAATATACGTGATTTCCAGGATTCCGTGCGCCACCATGTTAAGTATTCAGAAGCGAAGGCCTGGGATCAGGCTTCAAGAGACAACCTCTACCGGGCCGTAGCGCTTGCGGTCAAGGATCGGCTGATCGACGGGATGATGGAAACAGATGAACGTTACAACGACCAAGATGCCAAGAGACTCTATTATCTGTCCATGGAGTTTCTCATGGGCAGAGCCCTGGGAAATAATCTATATAACCTGGGCATTTTTGATCTGGCCAAGGATGCCTTAACAGGCATGGGTGTTGACATGGAAGAAGTTCGGGCTAGTGAAATCGACGCCGCCCTTGGAAACGGCGGGTTGGGCAGACTCGCAGCATGTTTTCTGGATTCCATGGCAACCCTGGGAATGCCCGGCTACGGCTACGGGATAAATTATGACTTTGGGCTGTTCAGACAGGAGATAGACAATGGCTATCAGAAAGAAAAGCCGGATTGTTGGCACAGCGAAGAGACCCCCTGGCTCATACAAAGACCCCATGAAGCCTGTGTCGTTCCTGTATACGGCAGGATAGAGCATTATCAGGACAGGCACGGAAACGACCATCCCATGTGGATGGACTGGAATATATTGATAGGGGTCCCTCACGACATGCCCGTTGTCGGCTTTGGCGGAAAGACCGTCAATTACCTTAGACTTTTTTCCGCGAGGTCTTCGGACGAATTCGACATACAGATATTCAATGAAGGAGATTACTTCAAAGCCGTCGAGCAAAAAATGTCTTCAGAGACCATATCTAAAGTCCTGTATCCGTCAGATTCTGTTGAGGCCGGAAAGGAGCTTCGCCTGGTTCAGGAGTATTTTCTCGTCGCCTGCTCTATTAGGGATATCATGAGAAGATACCTTGCAAATCATGATACGCTCGACGCCTTTGCAGATAAGGTTGCTATCCAACTGAACGACACGCATCCGGCCCTCACGGTGGCGGAGCTGATGCGTACCCTGATTGATGAGCATGACATGGCGTGGGAAAAGGCATGGCAAATCACACAGGCCACCCTTGGCTATACCAATCATACATTGCTTCCAGAGGCGTTGGAAAAATGGCCTGTTCCCTTGCTCGAACACGTGCTTCCCAGACACCTGCAAATCATATACGAGATAAACAACCGATTCTTGCAGCAAGTCACCTCCCGGTGGCCTGATGACGGTGACAGATTGCGAAGAATGTCCATCATTGAAGAGGGTGAGACGAAACAGGTTCGTATGGCCTATCTTTCCATAGTGGGCAGCCATTCGGTCAATGGTGTGGCGGAACTTCATTCCGAACTTGTAAGAACCTCACTGGTGCCCGATTTCTACGAGCTTTGGCCCGAGAGATTCAATAACAAGACCAACGGCGTCACGCAACGCCGGTGGTTATTGAAGTCAAACCCCTCACTGTCTCAACTGATAACGAAGACAATTGGCGATGCATGGGTCACGGATTTGGGCAAGCTGAGGCAATTGGAACAATATGCGGATGATGAAGGATTTCAAAAAACGTTCCTTGAAGTGAAGCGGGCTAACAAGGAAAGGCTGGCGAAGGTTGTCCATGATACGGCCAGAGCTGAAGTGGATCCCAACACCCTCTTTGACATACAGATCAAGAGACTTCACGAGTACAAGCGCCAGCTTCTGAACGTTTTCCATATTATTCATCAGTACTTGAGTTTAGTGGAAGATCAAAGACAGTTGACCGTGCCCAAGACCTATGTGTTTGCGGGCAAAGCAGCGCCCGGCTATTATATGGCAAAACTGATTATAAAGCTTATATGCAGTGTGGGCGAAGTCATTGACAAAGACCCCAGGGTTGACGGACAGATGAAGGTGGTCCTTATTCCTGACTACAGGGTGTCCCTTGCAGAAAGGATCATCCCGGCCGCTGATTTAAGCGAACAGATATCCACCGCAGGCATGGAGGCATCAGGCACGGGAAACATGAAGCTCGCCATGAACGGCGCACTGACCATAGGCACCCTTGATGGAGCAAATGTCGAGATATTGGAGGAAGTTGGGAAAGAAAACATATACATATTCGGCCTCAAGGTTGAACAGATTCGGGACCTGAGAAATGGCGGCGCTTATAATCCCTGGGATTACTACAACCAGAACCCGAACATAAAGCGCGTGATGGAAAGTATCGCTTCCGAGATGTTCTGTGCCCATGAGCCCGGCCTTTTCAGACCCATCTATGATAGTATCCTCCATCACGGTGACTACTATTTCCATCTTGCAGATTTTCAGTCTTATCTTGAAACACAAGAAACGGCATCCCGGGAATATAAAGATCCATCGTTGTGGGCGAAAAAGGCCATCTTGAACGTCGCTCGCACCGGCAAGTTTTCTTCTGACCGCACGATCTCTGAGTATGCCAGGGACATATGGGACCTCAGATCGGTCCTGTAGTGTGGGCATCTATGCAGGAGACAAGAGAAAATGGCTGGACACGGGAAAAGGACCGGAGAGGGTTTTCTGGATGTTGTCGGCAAGGACTTCGAGATATCCAGGGGTGGGCCTCTTCCGCTAGGGACCACCCTTAAACGGGAAGGAATCAACTTCGCCGTGTTCTCCAAACACGCTACATCGGTCAGCCTGGTCCTGTTCATCCCTGGCGAGGATGCTCCGATCGCAGAATTTCCCCTCGACCGCCGATACAACCGGACCGGGTACACCTGGCACGCCTTGGTCCGGGGCCTTGATCCAGGCATCGAGTACGGCTACAGGATGGACCGCCGGCCCAACGACAAACCACACATTCACAGGTTCGATGCATCCAAAGTTCTTATTGACCCGTATGCCAAGGCGCTGTCCGGAGGAGAGGTCTGGGGAGGAATCTCAAACTCGGAGGGTAAGTCTTCGTCTGCGCCCTCTATCAAAAGACGTCGCAGCCTGATGGTGGATGATGATTTTGACTGGGGATTTGATCAGCCGCTGAATATTCCCCTTTCCGAGACGATCATTTATGAGCTTCACGTTCGCGGCCTAACCTGCCACCCATCCTCCAGGGTGACCCATCCCGGGACCTATGCCGGTCTGATCGAAAAGATCCCCCACCTAAGAGGGTTGGGAGTCACCGCAGTGGAGCTGCTGCCGGTAAATGAGTTCGAGGAGACCGACACCAACAGGACAAATCCCTTGACGGGCGAACGGCTCCTCAATTTCTGGGGGTACCACTCCATTTCCTTTTTCGCACCTAAGGCCTCATATGCCTCAAAAAACCAAAATTGTGGTTCAGTCGGGGAGTTCAAGGCCATGGTTAAAGCTATGCATGAAGCCGGCATCGAGGTCATCCTTGACGTCGTCTTTAATCATACAGCCGAGGGGGACGAGCGGGGCCCTACCCTTTCCTACCGCGGACTGGACAACAGCACCTATTACATGATCGTGCCTGATTCCGGGGCCTACTATAACTATTCGGGGTGCGGAAACACCTTGAATTGCAATCACCCGGTGGTCCGTGACATGATCCTGGACTCGCTCCGCTATTGGGTAACCGAGATGCACGTGGACGGATTCAGGTTTGACTTGGCCTCCATCCTGGGCAGAGGCCAGGACGGATCAGTGCTGACCGACCCCCCGCTCTTGGAAAGGATCGCAGCCGACCCAGTGCTCGGCAATACCAAACTTATTGCTGAGGCATGGGATGCGGCCGGACTCTACCAGGTGGGAACCTTTCCCGCCTGGGGCCGGTGGGCCGAATGGAACGGAAAGTTCAGGGACGATATCAGGAGATTTGTAAAGAGCGAGCCGGGAATGGTCTCTGCGCTGGCCAGCCGCATGATGGGAAGCCCTGATATTTACCAGGGAAGTGGTCGGGCGCCTTATCACAGCATCAACTTCGTCACCTGCCACGACGGCTTCACCATGGCCGACTTAGTTTCATACAATGACAAACACAATGAAGCCAATGGTGAGCAAGGAAGGGACGGGGCCAACGACAACTTTAGCTGGAATTGTGGATGGGAGGGGCCCTTGCCTCTCGGGGACATCATGGGTGATGCCGGGCATAGCCCTGAAGAGCTGGACCCTATTCGTCGCCGCCAAGTAAGAAATTTCGCCGCCATCTTACTACTTTCCAGGGGGGTGCCCATGATCCTTGCCGGAGACGAGATGGGCAGGACCCAGCTTGGAAATAACAACGCTTATTGTCAGGACAACGAAATAAGCTGGGTGGACTGGAACCTCACTCGTAAAAACGCAGGATTGCTGCGATTCTTCAAGTTGTTGATCAGGTTCCGCAAGAATCATCCGGCCTTGAGGTACGGAAGCTTCACCAAGGAGGAAGGCGCGCCTGGCTTTCCTGTCACTTGGCATGGAGTAAAGCCCGGAAAGCCGGACTGGTCCTGGGAATCGAGGAATGTGGCCGTACAGATTTCAGAGAAAACCCCCAGCGCCCCGGAAATAGCGGATATCTATATCGCGGCCAATGCTTACTGGGAATCCCTCGCGTTAGAACTCCCAAGATTGACGGGGAGCAGGAAGTGGTTCAGGGTCATGGACACGATGCTGGAAAGTCCCCACGACATCTCCGAGGAAGGGAAAGAACCGAGGCTTGGTGATCAGAATGTTTATGAGATCGGCCCGCGCACGGTAGTCGTTTTAATTAGCAAGTAGTTGGGGGTCAGGTCTCAACATTCAACCTAGCTGTTGAATGTTGAGACCTGACCCCTAACATAGACCTGTTCTTAAGATAACGGAAGGAGGCGTTTACGATGACAGCGGAATGCCAAAAGACACGTACTCTATCAACAAATTCCGGCATCAATGAACCGACGGGAGACGTCTTAAGGGAGAGGATCTTGGGGGCTGTCAGTGACTTGCCTCCCATGCCGCAGGCCGCGCATAAGGCCCGAGAGGTCATGGCAAACCCGAATTCAAGTTTCAAAGACCTTGCCATTGTCTTTGTCACTGACCAGGCCATCGCCGGCAGAGTCTTGAAGCTGGCCAACTCTGCCTATTATGGCCTCAGCAAAAGAGTTTCATCGATTCAGCAGGCCTCGGTTGTCCTGGGGTATAAGACCTTGGCGGAACTCGTCACCTTGGCGTTCACTTCCAGGCTCATGGGTGAAACCCTGAAGGGCTATGGACTGAATGCCGGAGACCTGTGGAAGCATTCGCTGGCCGTTGCCTTGGGCGCGCGGTTGATTGCCACCAAGAAGAATCCGGCACTGTCAGACGATGTGTTTGCAGCAGGGCTCATTCATGACGCAGGCAAGCTGGTTCTTGATAAGTACATCCTTGAAAGAAGGCAAGCCTTCGAAGGTTGCATGGCGAATGGGCACCAGAATTTTCTGACGGCCGAGAAAAAGATTCTGGGCGTGGATCATGGAGAAATAGCTTCTGAGGTGTGCCAGAAGTGGAATATTCCTGAGCACCTTGCCGTTGCCATCAGATATCATCACTATCCGTCCCGGTCACAGGACAATGAGTTGGCCTACATCCTTCACATCGCCGACATCATTGCTCTGAGGAGTGAACTGGGAACCGGCATAGATGCCTCCTCCTACGACATGGACGACAATGCCTTGGATTTCGTGGGCCTTGAAGACGACTTGGACAAAATTATGTCTCAAATGGTAGCGTCTGTTGAAAAAACCGTGAGAACATTGTCCGCCTGATATCAACAAGAAAGGGTCAGACATGCATGTCAAATGTTGAGACCTGACCCCCTTTCATCCTTTCGAATTTTAACCTTCAGTCTCGGGGTTTTCGGCGCCTTTCGAACCTCCACAAGGGTGGAATAGAATTTGTTTTGAAGGTCGGTCACGTCATAGTCCTTCCGAACAGCGTCTTCCAAGCGACCGTAGAAGCCCTCGAAATCGACTTCTGTAAAAAACCAGAAATCCATATCGAACGAATACCGCGGCAACTCATGACACAGCCTCAGCATGGTACCTCCTCCAAACGCAAGGGGCTGGAGCAAACCCTCATGCCTGAGCCACTGAAGCATGGCCATTTCAAAAGCTTCATGAGCCTGCAATGTTTCCATAATGCCTCTCAAAAAAAGCTCGGGTCCTCAAAGGAAATAAACGGCCAAGCTTTACCAAGACATGGCGGCTTATTTTTGTCATGTCAACCGCCGAGAAGTCCACTGAGTAACGGCCCAGCGACGCGAGGTAAAGAGAATCCAACAGTGCTTTTTCCGGCAAGGCAATGAATGCCCCTTCCCTTTTCTCAAATCCTCCATACAGATCGGGCCTAATTCTTGTGAAGTGAAAGGCGAAGGGACGTGCTTCAAAAGCCCTCGTTCTCTTCATCGAAATTGACTCGAAGAAACCTCTCTGCAACTGTGTTGTTATCCCGTGGTAGGAGAGGGCCGTCTGTAAGGATATGTAAGAGGGTACCTGTAGGAAGTTCGCAATACGAAACAGTTCTATTTGGTCAAGATATGCTAGCTGTTCGGTTCGGGCGTAAAGCCCCCTCTTTAGTCGTGTCAACAACCCTTTCTTTACATACCGACTGCACAATACAGCTGCAGAAGAAGGTTTGACGCCAAGGACGAATGCAACATCTTCCAGGAAAAAAGGGCTTTCTTATCTCAAGAAGTTTTCTGTAAGACATATCGAATACAGTTATTGAATATTTCTGTTAAATAACTATACTCGACATTGTCCTCAAAAATAAGAGAAAAACAAAAAGCTGAGCCCGTCACGCCCATTCCCATGGGCAGCGAGGGAATCCTTTTTGTGGACGATGAAAAGGCCCTGGTTGACATCGGCAAACAGCCCCTTCTTTCCTGACCTCCGACCTCTGACTTCTGACTTCTGACCTCTGGCTTTTGACCTCTGACTTCTGGCTCATGAATAGTTCCTTTCCCCTTCTTGCCAACCGCCAAGAATTTGACAAATCGGGGCATCCGGATCAGATTCATCCACGGTTTTTCACCCAGATACCATACACAATAACATTACAACTATTTGGAATTAAGGCCTATTGTGCCCCTGTCGCATGATGGCACGATTCCTGCTGCCAAGAGACTCGGAGTCGTGCTTTGAGCCAAGAGGCAACAGCAACAGCGCCCACATCAACCAGAGGCTGAAAGGGCTTGCCATTGGAGAGAGACAATGACTGAAAAGGACAGGTTGCAGGAAGAAGTCAAAAAACTGCGTAAACGGATCACACAGCTCGAAAGAAGACTGGCCAAGGGCGAAAAGACCAAGAGCGTCTTGATGGCCCGTGTGGAAAGAAGTATTGATTCTGCCGGCGATCCCGACTCGATGTTTGAAAACAACGCCCTCCGGACCGAGCGCGAGCAGGCTGCGGCAGAGAAGAAGAAACTCGAAGCCCAGCTCCAACAAGCCCAGAAGATGGAAGCCGTGGGTACCCTGGCTGGTGGCATTGCCCACGAATTCAACAATATCCTGTCAACCATCATAGGATACACCGAGTTGGTCATGGAGGACGTGCCTGAAGAAGGCACGGTGCAGGCCAACCTGCAGGAGGTATTCAAGGCAGCCGTGCGTGCAAGAGGCCTTGTGCAGGGGATAACAGAGGCCCCATGACTGAAGATAACAAAAAGCTAAGGGTCTTGGTAGTAGATGATGTCAAGGAAAATATCTCCGCTTTGAATAGAATGCTGAGACCCTATTACATGATCATGGCAGCCCAAAACGGGGAAAAAGCCCTGTCCCTTTCACGGTCGGACAAGCCCCCTGACATCATCCTGTTGGATGTCATGATGCCGGAGATGGATGGATTCGAGGTTTGCAGAAGGCTGAAAGCCGATCCGAAAACCGAAGACATCCCGATCATTTTTCTTTCCGGGCTCCATGACACGGAAAACAAAGTCAAAGGACTTGAACTAGGAGCTGTTGATTTTGTGTCAAAGCCCTTTCAGCCTGAGGAAGTCATCGCCCGCCTGATAACCCATTTAGAAATCTACACCCTGAAAAAGAACCTTGCCGAAAAGAATAAGGAACTGAAAACCGCCAATGATTTGCTGGAAGAACGGGTCAAAGAACGAACGGCCGACCTGGTTGAATTAAACACCGCGTATGAACGTTTTGTTCCCCGAGAGTTTTTGAGTCTTTTGAACAAAGAAAGCATGCTGGACATCAAACTGGGAGACCAGATAAGAAAGCAGATGACAGTCATGTTCACCGATGTGCGCGGGTGGACCAGTCTATCAGAGACTATGACGCCACAGGAAAGCTTCAACTTTATCAATGCCTACCTGAGAAGGGTCAGCCCGGTAATAAAACTGAACAACGGACTCATTGACCAGTTCTATGGTGACGGAGTGATGGCTCTTTTCCCTGATTATCCCGACGATGCGCTACGGGCAGCCATGGACATGGGTGAAGCGGTGAGCGAATACAACGAAGAACGCGAAGGCAATGGTTTTGAGCCCATAGAGATAGGGATAGGGATTCACATCGGGGACCTGATGCTCGGAATTATCGGCAGCCAGGAGCGCATGCAGGGCACAGTAGTTGCGGACGCCGTGAATCTGGCTTCCCGACTGGAGGGATTGACTCGGACTTACGGGTCCTCAGTGACTCTCAGCGAAACGACTTTATCTCATTTGAAGGATCCGGACAGATACAAACACCGTTTTGTGGACAGAGTGCGGGTCAAAGGCAAGAAGCAACCGGTGTCGGTCTATGAGATGTTTGGCGGTGAACCGCCATTGGTGTCTGAGCTGAAAGAGGGGACAAAGGCGGAATTCGAAGAGGGCCTCCGCCTTTATTATGACAGGAAATTTTCAGAGGCCAGTGTTCGATTCAGCCACGTGCTGGAAAGGAATAAGCAAGACAAGGCTGCCCGAATTTATCTGGAACGCTGTGCCCATTACATGGTCAGGGCTGTTGCCGACGATTGGACCGGAGTGACGACCTTGACGGAATGAAAAAAGCCAGACAGGGCCGCCCCGAAACAGATAGGGGTCACGAAACAGATAGGGGTCAGGTCTTCAACAGGCCTGTTGAATGTTGAGACCTGACCCCTACAATTCCCTCTTGGCCCCTGACACCCGGCCGCCGATAACTATCAGTCGGCCTTTTCACTCAATCGACCTTGCACGAAAGTGACCGCTGTGGCTGACGTCTTAATCATTGATGACAATGAGAAAATGTGCGACGTGCTGTCCCGCAAGGTGAGGCGGATGGGACATGATGCCACACATGTGTTTACCCTTCAGGACGGGCTCAAGCAAGCTGCCTCCCGCGCATTTGATGTCATATTTCTCGATGTCGGATTGCCCGACGGAAACGGGCTGGAGGTGTTGCCACAGTTGAGAAACTCGCCTTCTTCACCCGAGGTCATCATTATCACCGCCCAGGGGGACCCGGATGGCGCCGAGATTGCCATCAAGAACGGCGCATGGGACTATATTCAGAAGCCTTCTTCATTGCAGGCGATGACACTTCCCCTGGCCCGCGCCCTGCAATACCGCGAGGAAAAGACGGCGAGAAAGCCGCCGGTGGCCTTGAAGCGGGAAAGCATTGTAGGAGACAGCCCGCGGATAAGAGATTGCTTTGACCTTGTGGCCCAGGCGGCAAACAGCAACGCCAATGTCCTCGTCACGGGTGAAACCGGCACGGGCAAGGAACTCTTTGCCAGGGCCATCCATGATAACAGCTCCAGGGCCGGCAAGCGTTTCGTCGTGGTCGATTGCACGGCGTTGCCTGAAACCCTTGTAGAAAGCCTGCTTTTCGGGCACACAAAGGGCGCCTTTACAGGCGCTGACAAGGCACAGTTGGGCCTCATGAAACAGGCTGATGGGGGCACGCTCTTTCTGGATGAGGTGGGTGAGCTCGGCCTTTCCATGCAGAAAATTTTCCTTCGGGCCCTTCAGGAACATTGTTTCCTTCCCGTGGGCGACAAGCAAGAAGTGGAAAGCGATTTCAGATTGATCGCCGCAACAAACCGCGACCTTGACCGGATGGCACGAGGAAGGCAGTTCCGCGACGACCTTCTGTTTCGCCTGCGCTCCCTCACCATCGAGTTGCCTCCCCTGCGCGAACGCACGGAAGATATCCGGGCGCTTGCCATGCACCATATGGCTCAGTTCTGCAACCGCTACGGCGTTGGAACCAAGGGTTTTTCTCCTGACTTTCTGGAAGCCCTTGCCGTCTACAGTTGGCCGGGAAATGTGCGAGAACTGCTCAATGTCCTGGAGAGGGTGCTCACAATGGCTGGCGACGATCCCGTTCTCTTTCCCAGGCATCTTCCTACTGACATTCGCATCCAGGTGGCGCAAGCCTCCCTCGGTCAGGCGGCTTCGCCCCAGGGCGACGTCAGGCAGACCCCGGATCATTCCAACTCACTTCCCACATTGCGAGACTTTCGACAGGCCGCCATTGCCAAGGCAGAAAAGCAGTATTTGCATGATCTCATAGCACTCACGCAAGGCCATATCAAAGAAGCCTCCCGGATATCGGGTATAGCCCGCGCCCGCTTGTATGAGCTGTTAAACAAGCACAACGTAGCCAGGTCAAACTAAATCCTTCCCTGTCAGCCTTTTACACCCTGCATTCGATGTCCGGTGAAAGTGGAATGAGTCTGGTAGGATCAGAATTTTTCCGGTCTTAGCAGACACCTGAGCATTGTTCTTGATATCCTCCAGTGGTCCGTCATGCTTCCCAACTACACTAACTAACCGGAATTACGTCATATCTATATTTAGCTCAATTTCTGGTACGCTTCTTGTTTATAGTGGTAACAGCGGGGAAGCGTATCCCCTTGTTCAGACACTTGAGAAAACTGAGGTGTGGGATGAATTTGCTGTTCTATGCAACGGCCGCAGACGGGGCCGGAGAAATGCTTCGGGGCGTGATTGAAGAGTTGGTCCCAGAGGAGAAGATAGAGGTTCACCGAACCGAGGAGGGCCTTTCGAGCAGACTTCGTAAACCGACGTATGATCTGAGCGTCGCTGTTCTTTTGGCCGCCAACAAGGAAGACCTCTTGTATTTGGTTGCCAACAAGGAGTTGATCTGGAATCTCCGCGTCATCCTCATTCTCCCGGACAGAGAGGAGGACACCGTTACGAAGGGACACCTCCTGCGACCGCGTTTCCTGACATATGCCGACGGCAATTTCCTGGACGTTGCCACCGTCCTGGGCAAGATGCTTCAAAGTCGTTACCCCGAAAACAGACACAGAAACCACTTCGAGACTCTGTTGAATTCGGGCAGAGGAATCGAGGTTTATCGTAAATCTGCTAACGCGTGTTTCAAACCAGGAAAGCCATAGGGAGACAACCAGCCATGGTCCGCATTCTTATCATTGACGACGACGTTCAATTTCGCTCCATGCTTCGGCAAAGGCTGGAACGTGCAGGCTACGAGGTTGTGGAAGCCCCGGATGGCCGGGTGGGGATCAGACTTTTCCGCGAGGAACCAGCCCACCTGGTGATCACAGACATTGTTATGCCTGAGAAGGATGGTTTGGAAACCATCATGGCGCTTCGGCACGAGTTCCGTGGTGTCAACATCATCGCCATGTCCGGGGGAGGTCGGATCCGACCACAGGACTACCTGCACATGGCGAGGACCCTGGGTGTGCGACACAGCTTTTCCAAGCCCTTCGAGTGGGCAGCCATGCTCAACGCGGTCCGGAAACTGACAATAAAGGGAGGACAACAATGCAGGAAGACTTGAAAGACACTCGGAAGGCAACGATGACAAAAATCTTGATCGTAGATGATGAAGAGCCTATTCGGCGTCTGCTCAGACAAATCCTTGAAAAGGCCGGCTACCAGTGCAGCCTGGCCGCAAACGCCCTGGAAGCCCGTTCATGCTTGAAGGAAGACCATTTCGAGGTCGTCCTTTCCGACATCAACCTGCCGGGTGAATCCGGCCTGGACCTTGTCCGACTCGTCCTGGCCGAATATCCGGATACGGCCGCGGTGGTCGTGTCCGTCATGGACGACCCGACTGTTGCACAGGCAGCTTTGGACATTGGCGTTCATGACTACATTGTCAAACCCTTTCATCCCAAAGCGGTGCTGATCAGCGTCAACAACGTGCTGCACCGTCGTCAACTTGAAATCGATAACCGCACCTACCGTGAACGTCTGGAGCAGATGGTTTCAGAGCGCACCACCGCGCTTCAGAAGAGCAAAGAGGAATTCGAGCAGACACTGGCAAGATTAAAGGACACACAGGCGCAAATGATTCAGTCTGAAAAGATGGCCTCCATCGGCCAGCTTGCCGCAGGCGTGGCCCACGAGATCAATAATCCCACCGGGTTTGTGAGCAGTAATCTGAAGACATTGGCCGATTATGAAAAGGATTTCAGCACCCTCATCGGAAAATACAGGAAGCTGGTTGAAGATCTCGAGGACATCATGGCCAGAGAGAAGTGCTGTAGCGCCCTTTCAGGGCAGGTGGAACGCATTGTGGCGCTGGAAGATGAGATGGATATGGATTTTATCTTGGATGACGTGAAGAACCTGGTTGAAGAAAGCCGGGAAGGAACGGAGCGCATCAAGAAGATCGTCCTTGATCTGAAGGACTTCGCCCACCCTGGTGAAGACAAGTTGCAATCTGCAGATATCAATCAATGCCTTGAATCCACACTGAATGTTGTCTGGAACGAGCTCAAATATAAGACCACGGTCACAAAAGCTTATGGAGACCTGCCCATCATCCAGTGTTATCCCCACCAGCTCAACCAGGTCTTTATGAATCTGCTGGTCAACGCAGGCCAGGCCATAGAAAAGAAGGGCGAGATCAAGATCGCCACGCGAGCTGATAATGGCTATGTGGAGATTGAAATCAACGACACGGGCTCAGGCATTGCCAAGGAGAACCTCCCCAAAATATTCGATCCGTTTTTTACCACCAAGGAGGTTGGGAAAGGAACCGGCCTGGGCCTCAACGTCTCATACAACATTATCAAGAAGCACAAGGGAACCCTTGGCGTGACCAGTACGGTGGGCAAGGGGACCACATTTACGATCCGGATACCGGTCAATAGCGACTAGTCCGAAAGCCCGGTCAAATGAATAGAAATTTATTACTCGTAGATGATGAGTCGAATGTACTTAGCAGCTTGAAACGTCATCTCAGGAAGGAAGGCTACACCATTTACTCGGCCAATTCAGCAAAGGCAGGCCTTGATCTCATGAAAGACTACCATGTAGGTGTGGTTCTGACCGATAATATGATGCCTGAAATGGATGGAGTCGCCTTTCTGGAGACTGTTAAAGAGCAAGCACCAGATGTAGTCCGGATATTGATGACAGGCTATGCCAGCCTGGAAAACGCCATGGCTGCCATCAACCGCTCACAAATCTTCAGCTATCTCACAAAACCTTGGGAACCCGAGATTCTGAAAGGCACGATTGCCAGTGCCTTTGAGCACCACAACTTGACCGTTGAAAACAGACGACTTCAGAAATTGACCCGTGACCAAAATGTGCAGTTAAAGCTTATCAACGAAAACCTTGATCATCTGGTCCATGAGCGAACCTTGCAGCTTGAAGACGCGGTGCGGGAAGGGATCGTCATGCTCGCCATGGCAGCTGAGGCCAAGGATGATGATACCGGACATCACGTCCACAGGATTCAGGACCTGACTCGCGATATCTGCATAAGCCTTGGCCTATCTCCAGCGGAATCGGAGCAGATCGGTTTCTCCAGCATCATGCACGATGTTGGAAAAATCAACATCCCTGACAACATCTTGAAAAAAGCAGGGCCACTGACCGATGAAGAGTGGACGGTGATGAAGACGCATACCATTGTCGGGGAAAAGATCCTGGGCAAGAAACCTTTTTACCAGACCGCACGGGAGATAGCCCGGAGTCATCACGAACGCTGGGATGGAAGAGGATATCCTGACGGACTAAAGGGGGAGTCTATCCCCTTGGCTGCCAGAATCGTGACTATCGCGGATATCTTTGATGCCCTGACCCATTCGCGTCCCTACAAGAAGGCATGGCCTGCGGAAAAAGCACTCGCCGAGATGAAGAGGCTTGCCGATAAGGTATTTGACCCGGACATACTGGAAGCATTCTTGAAACTACTGAGCTGAATATGGCCTTAAAATACAAACACACATTGCTTCTCGTGGATGACGAAGCACCCATCACCAAGGCCCTTCAGCGGACTTTTCGCAAGGACGGCTATACTATTTATACGGCGGCGAGCGGAGAGGAAGGCATCCAGCACCTCCAGGAGGCTGAAAAGCCCTTTTCCCTGATCATTTCGGATCAGAAGATGCCAGGGATGAACGGCGCCCAGTTCCTGGAAAAGGCGAAGAAGATCTTTCCCCGTGCCATACGCATCCTTTTAACCGGCTATTCCGACATGGATGCCATTGTCGAGGCCGTGAACAAGGGAGAGATCCATAGATACCTGACCAAACCCTGGAATGACGAAGATCTTCTGCTTCAGGTGAGACAGTCCCTTGAGCAGTATGAACTTGCAGTGGAAAACCGGCGGTTGCTGGCCCTGACGGGAAGACAAAACAAGAAACTAAGAGAACTTAACAAACATCTGGAAGAAAAGGTGGCTGAGCGAGCCAAGGAAATCATCGAGAAGAATGAAGCCCTGTCTCGCCTGAACAAGGAACTCGAATCGAATCTCTATAACACGGTAAGGGCTTTTGTCTCGCTCGTTGAGATGTATAACCCGATGCTCGCAGGCCATGGAAGGCGCGTAAGCACGATTTCCCGTGACATCGCCGGGCTTCTCAACCTGCCTGAAGAGGAGATCACCCCCATAGAAATCGCCGCGCTTTTACACGATATCGGAAAGCTCGGGTTTCCTGCGAAACTCTTGCAATATGAGGAGGACAAATGGAGCCCAAGAGACAGGGACTTATTTCGGAACCACCCGCAGGCGGGCCAGGCAACAGTGCAGTTCATCGACAACCTGGACCATGTCGGGTTGATGATCAGGGGCCACCACGAACAATATGATGGCCAAGGGTACCCGGATCAGTTGGCCGAAGAAGAGATCCCTCTGGGGGCAAGAATCATCGCCGTGGCCGATGCCTATGACAAGCTTGTGAACCTCAAGATCGATATGGCGGGACAACTCAAGAATGTCAACAGGCAAGAGATCGCTTGTGCCAGGGAGGAGACTTTGCGGGAAAGCGCCGTCCTCCATCTGAAGCAGAACGGCTTTACCCGGTATGACCCCGATGTTGTCAAGGTCCT
>CAZCXI010000039.1:0-4210 GCA_964502635.1 uncultured Desulfobacterales bacterium | reverse complement strand
TCCATCTGAAGCAGAACGGCTTTACCCGGTATGACCCCGATGTTGTCAAGGTCCTCTTGAACCTCATCAAGACAAGAGGGGCAACCTGTGCGAGCGAAGAGGCGGTGTCCATTGACGACCTGAGGGAAGGCATGGTCCTGTCAAGGCCGGTCTATTCTTCCAGCGGCAAGTTCTTACTGTCTCGTCAGGCGCAATTGAGGAAAGATTACATCACCAAACTCAGGGAACTTCACAAAAATGACCCCATAACCGATGTCATATATGTGACGAAAGGGTCAGACAAGAAGCAACAAGAGATGACGAATCACTGAACGACCAGCCATGGACGAACAGACATTTCTAAACAAGCTCGATCGTATCCGGGACATCCCGACCCTGCCCAGCGTGGCAGTGACGGTAAACAGGATGCTCCAGGACACCGACACCTCCACAAGAGAGCTGAGTATGACCATCGAAAAGGACCAGGCCATTGTCTCCAAGCTCCTGAGGCTGGTGAACTCGGCCTTTTACGGATTCCAGGCCAAAATAAACACCATTTCCCACGCCGTGACCGTACTGGGTTTCAACACCGTCCGAAACGCCGTTGTGTCGGTCTCGATTATAGAAGCCTTTTCCGGAAGGGAGGTCATTGAGGCCTTTGACATGAAGAACTTCTGGAAACATTCCATTGCAGTGGCCGTGACCGGCAGGAACCTGGCAGAGGACACGCGTCTTGCCAGCCCTGACGAGGCATTTGTGGCCGGCATCCTCCATGATGTGGGAAAGGTCGTCCTGGCGCAATATTTCAAGGACCTTTTCGGCCAGGTTTGGGAATCCATACAGGACAATGGCCAATCGTTTTATGAGGCGGAAAAAAAGCTGCTGCCCGCCGACCATGCACAAATCGGGGGGCGTCTGGCCAAGAAATGGCGGCTTCCTCCCGGCTTGATAGAGGCCGTCACGTACCACCACGCTGTCAGAAAAAGTGCCGTGAATCTTGACTTATTAATGCTGGTGCATGTCGCCGACTGCATCGTCAACCACTGCAAGATCGGTTCGGATGGCGAGCCTGACCTTTCCGGAATCCATCCTGAGGCCGCAGCGAAGATGGCGCCCCAACTGGAAGGCGTGTCCGACTGGTTTCCGGAGGTAGCCACCGAAATCGATGCCGCTTGTGAATTTTTCCTAGAGAAAGGGAGATAGGTACTTGTTACCGGCCCTGGTTAAATGGCTGTGAGGTGAGGACAATGAACGATGACAACCATACCGTCCTGTGTGTGGATGATGAGCAGAATATCTTGCATGCCTTGAAGCGATTGCTTCGAAAAGACGGTTACCGCCTCCTGACCGCTTCAAGCGGAGACGAAGGCCTGAAAATCCTGGAACAAAATGATGTTCACCTGGTGATCAGTGATCAAAGGATGCCCGAGATGAGCGGCACCGAGTTTCTTGCCAGGGTGAAGGAATCCTACCCGGATGCCCTTCGCATCGTCCTCACCGGCTACACGGAGGTGGACACCATTACGGAGTCCATTAACAAGGGACACATCTATAAATTCTTCCTGAAACCCTGGAATGATCAGAGTTTAAGGTTGGAGATCAAGCAGGCCTTGGACCAGTATGACCTTATACAGGCCAACAAAACGCTTCACGAACAGGTTCTGCAACAAAATAAAGAGTTGAGCAAAATGAACGAGAATTTGGAGGCAATGGTTCAGGAAAGGACCAAGGAGATCGAGATGCAAAACCAGGCCCTGGAGCTTTCCCATGCCGTCCTCGAGGACGTGCCCGCAGCGATCTTGGGCGTCAGTGCTGATGGAGCGATTGTACTTATCAACAAAGAGGCCCAATCCTTACCCGGATTTGGTCAGCGCATCCAGCTGGGCAATAATCTGAACGATTATTTTTCAACCGAGGTGGAAGAAAAAATGGCCACTGCGCTTTCGACGAACACGCCCCAGACGCTAAAGGACCATCCGCTGTCAGGGAAGGGCTATGACATCAACCTTGCGCCCCTGTCAGGAAGGTTCTGTGGAAAGGGTGTTGTCGTGACCTTAAGAGAGGCGGGGGGTTAGGCAAATCGGTTTTACAGTCCTATTGAGGAGGTCTTATGGAAAAAGCAGGCATTGTTTTTCATGTCCTCATAGAAAACGGATATGAGGCGGGACTCATTGAACAAACGTTGCGAGGTGCGGATGATGAGGCTTCATTTGTCCGAGCTACGAAGGAGACCTTGCAAATAAGCCAACACGATGTGGACATATTGCTTCTTGAACCCAGCATGTCGAAATGGGAATGGATCGACGTGCTTCTCAAAACGACGCGGGAACATCCTGATCTGCCTGTGATTCTCTACTCACGCGACATGAACGTGGAAAATGACTTCAAGCCACTGAATGGCAACACGCCTGTGTATCTTGCCGGCGATGTCACCGCCTTGAGGGATAACCTGCAAGGCATCATAAGAGACATAAGAAGAAAAGAAGAGCCGACAAAAAGCATTCTGTTTGTGGATGATGACGAAAATGTCTTGAAGTCGTACGCCCGTGTCTTGCGAAAAAGCCCCTGGAAGGTCCTCACCAGTTCAAGCGCCGAAAATGCCCTGGACATACTGAAAAGGGAATCAATAAGCCTTGTTGTGACAGACATGAAGATGCCACAGGTGCATGGCATAGAGTTGATTTCAAGAATAAGAGAAAACTTTGAAAAACTCCCGATTATGGTTTGTTCGGCATATCCCGGCATGAGAGATGATGACAACCTGAAATTCCACGACATCGCCGGTTTTGTTGAGAAACCCGTGGATCCTGATTTGCTCGAGGCAAAACTGAAGGAGCTGTTGTGAAAAGGAGTTCATCACTGAAGACCTCGCATGACTCGGGGCCAGTATGGTTGATTATGCCTTTACTCTATGACTCTTTCATTCACTCTAACCTGCCGGTTTATCCCGGCGCTATCGCGAGGCAGAACCATGAGTTTTACTCTTCATGAACAAGTTTTGGACAATCTCTCTGACGGAATCACCATCCAAGATAAGAATTTTGGCATTATTTATCAGAATAAAGCAATGCAATCTGCTTTTGGTGAGCACGTTGGCATGAAATGCTATGCCATCTATGAAAGAAAGGACGAGATTTGTGAGGGATGCGGCGTGCAGAAGGCTTTCCAGACAGGTAAAGCGAATACCGTTCTCCGAACCGCATTCGAAGTAGATGGAAAAACTTCCTACTGGGAAAATGCCTGTTTCCCACTACTTGATAGCGAGGGAAACATCTTAGCTGGGGTGGAGGTTTGTCGAAACATCACTGACAGAGTTTCCCTAGAGGGAGAGGTTAAGGGCAGAAACATCGAGCTTGGTCAGCTCAACAAAGAGCTAAAACAAAAAACGGCTCAGCTGACGTCGGCGCTCACCGAACGCGAGATGGCGGAGCAAAACCTCAGAAAGGAGATAGAGGAGCGCAAGCAAGCGGAGGAGGCACTGAAAAAGACCAAAGAAGCGGCAGAGTCTGCCAACATCGCCAAGAGCCAGTTTCTCGCCAACATGAGCCACGAGATCCGCACCCCCATGAACGGCGTGATCGGCATGACAGGGCTGTTGTTGGACACCGAATTGACTGCCGAGCAGCGCGACTATGCCGAAGCAGTCCGCAACAGCGGCAATACCCTTCTGGCAGTGATCAACCAGATCCTTGATTTTTCCAAGATCGAGGCCGGAAAACTTGATTTGGAGGTCCTCGAATTTGACCTCAGGACAACACTTGAAGACACTGCTGATACCCTGGCAGCAACGGCCCAGCAAAAGGGCCTCGAATTTTCTTGCCTGATGGACCATGACGTGCCTTCGCTCGTTCGCGGCGATCCAGGACGATTGCGCCAGGTCCTGACCAATTTTGCAGGAAATGCCATCAAGTTTACGCAAAAGGGCGAAGTCGTCATTCGTGTGACCCTGGAGGAAGAAGACGACACCCACGCCACAATACGTTTTAGCGTTATTGATACCGGCATTGGGATCCCCAAGGACCGCATGGACCGTCTCTTTAAATCTTTCTCACAAGTGGACGCTTCCCACACCAGAAGATACGGCGGCACAGGGTTGGGGCTGACCATTTCAAAGCAGCTTTCAGAGATGATGGGCGGCCGGATTGGCGTAGAAAGTGAAGAAGGCAAGGGCTCCTCGTTCTGGTTTACGGCCGTCTTGAAAAAGCAGCCAAAAGACCGGCGGGCCGCAATC
>CAZCXI010000038.1:0-29376 GCA_964502635.1 uncultured Desulfobacterales bacterium | reverse complement strand
ATCTTCGACCGTAAGGAAGTTTGCCATTTTCAGATACGCTCGCTAACCCCGCAGCAAGCTGCGGGGTTAGCGCTCGCTTTCGCGGTTCAATGCCGGGCAAAAGCCTCGCTCGGAGAGCGTAAGATCTTGAACATGCCAAGCATTACCCCTGGCTCGATTCTAGTCCACTTTCTGCCGACCCTGGGTTTCGTGTTGGCCATAGTGCTCCTATCGCACATCTTGCGGCAGCGACGCTCGCCCGCCAGCACGTTAGCCTGGCTCCTGGCCATCATTGTTATTCCCTATGTCGGTGTGCCACTGTATTTGATGTTGGGCGGCCGCAAGATGGCCCGACAGTCAGGGGCTAAAAGACAACTGGCACTGTCTGGCAGCAACAACCCATCAGACCTGCTTCAGCATGCCGGCACGTCCGCCGGCCCTTTGGGCTCTTCCACTGCTCCACTGTTTGACGAGAACCGGATCGTGCTGTTGACTTCGGGAGAACAGGCCTTCATTGAAACGCTGCAGCTCATCAACCGCGCCGCCGATCATATCTGTCTGGCCACCTTCATTCTCGGCAAAGACGATACCGGCCGCGCTATCGTAGCAGCGCTGGCCGACCAAGCCGCCCAAGGCGTCTTGGTCCATCTATTGCTTGACGCGCTGGGTTCGTACCGCGTCAAGGGTCGGTTTCTGGCGCCGCTGACCAAAGCCGGTGGCCACGTGGCCTTCTTCATGCCCATGCTCCATTTGCCGTTCCGCGGTCGTGCTAATCTTCGCAACCACCGCAAGATGATCATGGCGGACGGCCACGCGGCCCTCGTGGGTGGGATGAACCTCGGTGTGGAATACATGGGGCCAACGACTGATCCCGAACGATGGCGTGATCTTGCTGCACGAATCGAAGGGACGGCCATCAGGCACCTTTACGATATTTTTCGATCGGATTGGGAATTTGCCGCGCACCAATCTCTTCCGGCGTCAATTGCCGCTCCGGCATTGACTTCAGGCGAGTCACTTGGCGGGTTACGCGTGATGGCCAGTGGTCCGGACTGCCCGCTGGACACGATCCGGGAGGCCATCATCGCTGCGGTGTTTCAAGCGCAGGAGCGGATATGGATCGTAACGCCATATTTCGTTCCCGATGAGGTCTTGATCGAGGCCCTATGTATGGCGGCACGGCGGGGCATTGACCTGCGGGTGATCGTGCCCGAACGGTCGAACCATCGTCTGGCCGACCTAGCCCGGTCGAGCTACCTGAGTATGCTGCAGGAAGCCGGGGCCTCAATCCGGCTGTTTCAACCGACCATGCTGCACGCCAAGGCTGTTTTATTCGATCACAGCCTGGCTATCGTGGGATCGGCCAACATGGACATGCGCAGTCTGCTTCTCAACTACGAAGTGGCGTTAAGCATCCCGGATCCGGAAGTGGTTGCCGAGCTGGAAACGTGGATGCAGGCTTTGATGAGCGATTGCGTACCGCGCACGCCGCAGGGCCGACATCCACTGAGCACCTGGGAAGGCATCGGGCGTCTGTTTGCCCCATTGCTGTAAACGATCTTTCGTGAAAATGATGGTGACAAGAGACACATTCTCCGAGCCGGGACCGGTTTTTGGGCTGCTGCTATTCTCACTGGCCCTTTGGGTGTTGCACCAGGAACTTCAGATGGACCACTTTGAAGCCATCCTGCAACAATTTTACCAAATTCCGTTACAAGGCCTATGGGCGGCCTTGCTTCTGACGATGATGACGTGCAGTATCATGACAGGCTATGCTTTTAGCAGTCATATCGGCCTCTCGATGATCGCCGGTGCTTGGGTCCGCCACCGCCTGCATCCGGTCTGGGGCCTTTCGGGGCTGGAAAATGAATGTTGGGAGACCGGGTAAAGATGGACGGCAGCCCGGTTACGTTTTGGAGTTTGCCCGTTGCTGAAGTGTTGCGGCAGCTTCAAAGCAGTAAAGAAGGCCTGACAAGTGAAGATGCCAGACAGCGCCTCATGCACTTCGGTGCCAATCGTTTGAAACGCAAGAAGAGATCGGATGCTCTTTCGCTATTACTCAGTCAATTTAAGAGCCACCTCGGCTTTTTCGGATCACTTGGTTAACTGAGACTTCGCGGCTAGAAATATCGTCGATGCGTGAGTGGCCATGAACCCCAAGTAACGTGAGGACTCGCGTTGCACGAATGACAGTCCAAGACTGGCTAACAGGAGGTGAGTGCTCGTGCTCAAGCTGACCAAAAGGGCATCCAAGAAGGCAGGTCTTCCACCGGGAAGCCTGCTTCATATCGGAGAGAAGAAGACGGAAAAAGTGGGGGTTAGCCTTATTGAACCGCGAAAGCGAGCGCATTCCCCGCTGCTTGCGGCGGGGTTAGCGAGCGAATCTGAAAATGAAAAGCTTCCTTACGGTGAAGATTCCCCCGTGACTTCCCGCGGGGAGGCTTCAATAACGTCTTTGTGATATGGACTGATTATGCATCCAGCTGAATTCATGGCCTCACTGCCAGCCGGCATTCGGATTCTGGTGGTTGTCTTACTGGCTTTTCTTGCCCACTTCATCGTGAGAGAACTCAAGCGCCTCAGCCAGTGGCTCTTGACGCTTAAATTGGGTGACGAGGCTGCTCTTTCAGAGAGTTTCTCGCGTCGTTATCCAAAAATTGCAGGCATCACCACAATCCTTGTCAGCGCCCTTACCTTTTCGATCTATTTCATAGCGGTTGGATTGGTCTTGAGGGAGTTTCACGTTTCCCTGACCGCCTATCTGGCAAGTGCTTCTGTCATTGGACTGGCAGTGGGTTTTGGGTTGCAGGGCCTGGTTCAAGACGTGGTCATCGGGCTCACACTTATCTTTTCGGACGCCCTCAACATAGAGGATATTGTCGAATTATCGGGTCAGATTGGAAAAGTGGCAAATGTTGGTTTGAGGTTCACGACCCTGGTCAACTTCCAAGGTCAGAAAATCTACATGCCAAATCGAAATATCGGAATGATCAGCCGTTTTCGCCGTGGCGCCATCCGAGCCTATGTGGACATTCAAATATCAGAGGGCATTGATGAGAAGGAGGTGATAGAAGATGTTAAATCAACCGCTTTGGGCCTCTACAGTCAACACAAGTCCATTATTCTTAATCAACCAGAACTCTTCGGTGTCAAAGAAGCCAAGGCGGGCAACTGGCGATATCTTCGAGTCAAATTCCGACTATGGCCAGGCCAGGGCGCGCTTATAGAGACGTCGTTTAAACAGCAAGTCATTGCCTTGATGAAAAGGCGACATCCCGATTACGCAGACTGGATGGTTAGAGTAACTTATCGGGTTGAGTGAACTCTCTTGGAAGCGGGCCTGATCTATTCGATATGAGCACACAGGGCCATACTGAGAGATTGTTGGTTCAAGGGCGCCTGATGGGGTGAAAGACTCCCCCCAGCCGAGTTCTGAAGCCAGCAGGATACCGTCATCTTTCAACAGAGGTTCGTACTTGGCCAAGGCGCCCTCGTTCAAGCACAGAAGAATATCGGCCTCTACCAACGGCGCGTTGCAAGGTTTCTCACCTATCCTGATGGAATAGGTATTCTGCCCGCCCCGTATCCTTGATTCATACTCTTTCCAAGCAAAGACTGCATAGCCCTGGCTCAAAACGGTTTCTGCCAGAACAGCCCCAACCGTTTGTATCCCCTCGCCAGCGGAACCGGCGATGACAACGTTCAAATCTTCCATATCTAGATCTCCAGCCCGTTTTTTTAAGGTCTTTGGGGCCGTGTCTGAACGTCCTTGACAATCTGATATCATTCTGGAAGCTTTTGACATGTTCACAACCATTCCCAGAGTGGACTATCGTGACAAGGGGTCCGTTCCTGAAGTCTCTTCAGGAGGCTTGACGCACAAACCTGGCAGGGTTTAAGTGACGAGAGGCCGATTAAGTTTGCAACGCCGGATCCCACAACATGTATAAGGGAGGACGTCATTCGAGTGAGAATCAGGCCGAGACCTTTCATCGTTGTTTCGGGGATCACGCTTCTTGTTTTGGCCTGCCTGTTAGCTGTCCTTTACTATTACTGGCAACATCCCACTGCCATAAAATCGCAGATAGAAAAGTCGGTTTCCGTTGCCACAGGGACGTCTTTGACCCTTGGAGAACTCTCTTTTTCTTTAAGCCCCCTGCGCGTGCATGCAAAAGATATCAAGTTCTCACCGGGTAAAACCACAGGCGGTTTTGAATTGACTGTTCCGGAGCTTGTGGGGCATTTCTCTCTGTCAGGACCCTTTGGCCGCAAGGTGCTCTCCATTGAAAAGATCGACGTCACCAATCCATCCTTATCTGTTTTTTCCGACCTGAGCTTCTCCCCAACCATCTGGAAGCCGACGGGGTCGTCTTATCTTGGCCGAATCATGAAACCCTTGGCCGCATATTTTATTTTTAGAGAAATACACTTTCAAGCAGCGGAAGCCGTCAACGGAACGATCGTCTTCCGTTCGGCAGACGAACAGGCAGGCCTGACTCAGATCAACGCGCGACTGTCCGGCAACAGCCAATTGGAGGTGTCTTGCGCTGCGGAGATCAACGTACTTTCCAAAAAGCTTCGGTTTCTTGCGCCCCAAATCCACTTCCGGACTGATCCCCCTGATCCCAAAGGGGCTGCGCGCTCGTCAACTACAACGGGCCAACTGGACATATCTGCGGGATCTATCCAAGGCCCGGATTCACAAGTCGGCGATATGAGGGTGCGCATCCCCCTCGCCTATGACGCCGAACAGAGACGCCTGACATTTGAATCCGCTACCCTGGTATGTGAACATCTCATCCTGAAAAATTCAGCGGGCATGGAAACAGCAGTGCATGGCCTCCAGGTCGACGCAAGCGGTGTTGTGGACCTTCAGGCAAATCAGCTGCAAGTCATCCAATGGCATTTGATCGCCGGAAAGCTTTTGGAGTTTAGGGGAAACCTGGGCATGGGGATTTCGCCCCTTCGATCGATCACCATCAACCGGCTTGATGGACGCCTGGTGCCCCGGCTCATTGTCCCTTTGGCTTCTCCATATATAGGAGCGAAGATGAAATCCTTGGACCTGGCCGGGTCGGTCCGCCTGAAAGGGGGTGTCGACGGGGAAAAAGACGAACACCAGTGGACCTGGCGTTGTGACCTGGATGCCGGCTTGTCGGAAAATCCGGTTTCATACGTCACGGGTCAGGAGCGCTTGTCGGGGAGGATTTCGGGAAACCTCAAGGCTCATGGCAGCGTTCTGAATCTGGATTATTCTGTCAGGATGACATCCGAGCAAACCACTTTTTCGGGGCGGGGATTAAAACTTGAGCCCTTTGAAGCCGCCTTGGCGATGAGCGGGAAATTTCCAGGGCTTGTTCTTGAAGAACTGGGTGCTCGCGTTCCTCGTGCCGTTGTATTGCTCGGCAAGAACGAATACGCGGTGAACGCCGTTGATATTAGACTTCGCAACGGGCAAATCAACTTAGAGAACGGGGCCTTGTTCCTACCAGAGATTCGGTTTTCATCTTCTTTGGTGAAAAATGTTCATGCGTCCTTAACGCACAGAAAGGAACAGACCTCGCTGATTTTAGAAGCGAAAGACAGCCATTTGCTTGAAGCTGTCAGCACCCTGAAGCTTTTACCTTCAGACTGGCATGTGATGGCGCAAGATTCCTTGACCGTGAGGGCTGTTTTCAATCCAGCGGGTTGGGGTGAGCTTGATGCCAAACTCGAGATGGTGGATGTGAATTTTCAAGACGGAAAGGAAAGGTGCATGGGTGAAAAGATCCGGGTCGTTTCGGAGGTGAACGCCCGGATCGATTCTGGAAACAAGAAAGCAGCGGCCGAAATGCGGCTTGAAGTCGATGCCGGCGAAATCCTACTGGACCGATTTTACATGGACTTTAAAGAAAACGGGCTTTCTGTGGCTGGAAAGGGTGTCTATGATGCCCCAAAGAGATCGGCGCAAGTGAGCGGGTTGAGGCTCGACCTGGGAAACCTGCTGGCCCTTGAACTGGAAGGGACCCTTTCCCACAGGGCCAGTCAACCGACCCTGGCGCTTTTCGTGAAACTCCCAACGACTGCTTTAAGTCCGCTTTTCCGGCATTTTGTTTCAGAACCCTATAAATTTGAAAAACCCTTCCTTGAATCCTTGCAGGTGGGAGGCGTCATTGCCGCCGACTTGGCGTTCAGACGGGCCGGAAAGGCCTGGGGCGTCAAGGGGCATTCCACGTGGCATGATGGGGCGCTTTCATTTGGCGACCAAGATGTCTCCTTTGGCGACATTGAACTTGACCTTCCGGTCTGGTCTGGCCCAGCAGCGCCCGGCAAGGACATGGAAAGCCTGAAGGGCAGATTGTTCATTGGCAGCATGAGCCTTCCCCGGCTGCCGAATCAGTCTCTCGTCTTTCCGCTCGTCGCTGAGCCTGGGAGCCTGTCTGTGCCATCCTCGACGTCCATTCATTTTCCCGTGGGCAGGATCCAGGTCGGATCCATCGCATGCAAGGATATTTTTAGTGCAGACCGTTCTGTTGAAACCAGCCTGGTTGTGGATGGGGTTTCTATTGAACCGCTACTGGAAAAGATCTGGCCTGGCCCGGTGAAGGGGGTGATGCATGGAGAACTGGGGAGAATCAGTTTTTTGGACAACGCCATCCAAAGCCAAGGCAGTGTCACAGCCGACGTGTTTGGCGGTCAGATTGTCGTGACTGACCCCGGGGTCGCGAGCTTATTCACCGCTGCCCCGGTTCTTAAGCTTGGTGTCAGACTGAACAATCTGAGCCTGGCGGCCCTTACCGAAGGCACGTCCTTTGGCAAGATTCAAGGGGTCTTGGAGGGCGGTGTCAGGGATTTGGAGATCGTTCGCGGCCAGCCACAAAGATTTGACCTGTGGCTGGAAACGGTTCAAGAAAAGACGGTCCGGCAAAAAATCAGCGTCGAGGCCGTGGACAATATCGCACGTCTGGGCGGGGGCCGGAGTCCCTTCATGGGGCTGGCCGGTCGATTCGTTTCTCTATTTAGAGAGTTTTCGTACAAAAAGATCGGCGTCAGATCATCTCTGGAGAATGACGTGTTCAGGATTAACGGGACGATCAAAGAAGGCGGTGTCGAGTATCTGGTGAAAAGGAGTGGTTTTTCAGGGGTGGATGTTGTAAATCTGAATCCGGATAACCGCGCCAGCTTTAAAGACATGGTCAAACGGATTAAGCGTATCAAAAGCTCAAGACAAGGGCCCGTGGTCAAATAATCGGTTGAAGGAGGTTGAAATGAAAAGATACGAAAAGCCGCTGGGAGTGCTTGTATGTTTCACTCTGTTGTCTATGCTCGCCTGCGTGACGGTCAACATCTACTTTCCGGCCGAAAAGGTGGAATCCGTTGCCGGGGAGATTGTTGACGAAATCAGGGGGGACAAGTCGGAAGGGAACAAGGAATCGACGGACAGAACCAGGGATTCTCTCCTTAAAGGAGCCTTAAGCGCCCTATCCTGTGCTGTTGCCCTTGCTGAGGATGTGACGTCTGTTTCAAATCCCACCATTCGCGCTTTGAAGGAACAGATGAAAAGCCGGTTCGCCCAGCTCAAACCCTTTTACAAAAAGGGTTTAATCAACGAGGGAAACGATGGCTATGTATCAATAGGAGACGTAGGACAACTGGACTTAAAGAATCGGAGGCTACTGCAGAATCTGGCAGGGGCTGAGAACAAAGACCGCAAAAGGCTCTATACAGAGGTCGCAGCGGCCTTAAATATCGATGGCAGCCAGATCAGCAGGATCGAGGAAATCTTTGCCAAGGAGTGGGCAAAATCCGTGAAGTAAGGCAGTGAATTGGACCGAGTGGTGAGCTCTGGGGTCGGAGCACCCATGGGCAAGAGTTCGTCAAGACCTGGCCCCATTATTTCTTCTTTATTGATGCGGCAGAAGCTGCCGTTAGCGGTCCCTTGGTTTGCTGGGGTTACCGTGGCTCCCCTTGACCGCACTATCTTTGCAATCCATCGGCTTTATATGAGATATCGCTTCTTTTCCTGTGCCACGACATCGATGATGTCAAAGAAGATCTTGGAAAGTCTTCGGGCGGCCCGTTCCCAGGGAACCGTTTATGGGGTCTCAAAAAGCTTGATTTGAGCCTTTTGAGCGGTTTGCGCGATGGTCTCTGCGAGGTGGGGTTCGAACGCCTTATGGCTTCCAACAAAAGTGCTGAATCGGTCAACGACCTGATAAGGCGAAATCAACAGATCACCAACGTGCAGGATAGCGTTCTTGAACACGCCGTGGACCATAGCCTCTTCGTGATTCGTGTCATACACAAGACCTGAAAAGCCTGCGTTGTCTGCATACATTTTAACAGGAAATCTTAGGGACATCTTTAATTAGCCCGCCACGTGAAAATGAGAACGTCGCACACGGCCAGAACAGCCATGATGGGGGCTGATTGATGAAGAGACGATGGATTGCTGTTGCTTGTGTCGTTCTGATAGTGGTTACAGTGTTGTTCCTTCTCTTTTCCAAAAGGAGGGGAAAACCTGAATCGATCCAGACGACAGGAGTCGTTGAAGGCCTGGAGGTCAATATTTCCACGATGGTACCTGGAACGATTGCCAAGGCATGGTGCCGGGAAGGCGATACTGTCAGGGAAGGAGATACCCTCATTGAACTGGAAAGTGAAGATCTCAAGGCGTCTGTAGAAGAGGCATTGGCAGCTGTTGAGAAGGCAAAGGCCGAAATCAGGGTCTCAGATTCGGCCATCAAGGCTTCGAAGGCAAATATCAAAAATGCCGAAGCAGAGATCAAAAATGCCGAGGCGGATATGGAGAAAGCCCGGGCTCAGACGGGAGAGGCTAAGAGGCACATGGAGAGGTTCCAAGCACTCTATGAACGGGAGGTCATTTCCAAGGAATCGTCTGAGATGGCCACTACCGATTATGATACGACAGTTGCGAGTTATGACGCTTCAAAGGCAAAACTGATGGCAGCAGCTTCAAAGAGGGATGCTGCCGCAGCGCAACTGGCAACAGCCGAAAACCAGCTGGATTCTGCCAAGGCTAATCTCGGGCAATCGGAGGCCAAGTTAGCATATGCTCAGGCCAAGTTAGCTCAAACCATAATCAAGAGCCCCATATCTGGGACGGTCGTATTCAAGGCACTGGAGCAAGGTGAGTGGGTGAGTCCGGGTGTAACCATTTTGACCATTGTGGACCTAAGCCATCTCTATATCAGAGCGGATGTAGAGGAGACCATAGTTGGCGACATTGCCCTGGGCGGTGAGGCATTGATCAAAGCGGAGGGCTCCATCGATAGAGTATTTAAAGGTCGGGTTTCAGAGATAGGCAGATACGCTGGATTTGCTACACAAAAGGATGTGACCAGAGGAAGGCAGGATATAAAGACCTTTAGGGTCAAGATCGCTGTGGAAAACTCAGGCGAATTCTTAAAGCCAGGAATGACTGTTGAAGTGGAGATACCAAAAAGGATGGATAATGCTCCAAAGGAATAAGGCCGTTGAGGTTTCGGGAATAACAAAGAGATTCGGATCGCTGATTGCCGTTGACAATGTGAGTTTTGATGTGATGGAGGGGGAGATCTTCGGATTTCTCGGCCCCAATGGGGCCGGCAAGACAACACTTATCAGAATGCTCACAACCCTGATAAAGCCTACAAGTGGTGAGGCGACCGTAGGATGCTGCGATGTCACAAAACAACCTGCTGCAGTGAGGCGTGAGATTGGGGTTGTTCCGCAGGCGATGACAAGCGATCTGGACCTTACAGGCTTTGAGAATATGGACATTTATGCGCGCTTCTATGGCATTTCTTCCAAGGAAAGGAAAGACAGGATTCCCTATCTTCTGGAGACGGTTGGTCTGTCAGCAAGGGCCAATGAGCTTGTAGCGGCCTATTCAGGCGGCATGCGGAGGAGGCTTGAAATTGCAAGGGTTCTTGTGCACAGGCCAAAAATACTCTTTCTGGATGAGCCGACCATTGGACTTGACCCCCAGTCCAGACGCGTTGTCTGGGACTTTTTAAGAAAGTTGATGGAGGAGGCTTCGATAACCATCTTCATTACGACCCACTATATGGAGGAAGCCGAGATGCTATGCAGCCGGGTCGCTATTATCGACTCTGGAAGAATCGTAGTCATCGGGAGTCCCAAGGAGCTCAAGTCACAGATCCCAGGCAATGATATCGTCTCTCTGGCAGTCGAGAATCTTACGGATATCCTCGTCGACAGGGTCAACCATTTGCCCTTTGTGCACAAGGTCAACACTGAAGATGGCAACGTAAGGATTTATGTGGACCATGGTGCGCAGGACCTCCCCTTGCTGATAGATGAGGTCAAGTCTTCTGGTGGAAAGGTTTTGTCGGCAACGGTCCACGAGCAATCCCTTGAGGACGTTTTCATACACTACACTGGAAAATCCATAAGGGAGGAAGAAGGTAAAAAGGTGAGTTTTCTTGTTGGGGCCGGCATACCCCAAAAATGGGGAAGGTGATCAGAATATGAGAAGTGATGGGCTGAGAGTTCTCGCAGTGATAGAGAGGGACTTAAAGAAATTCAGGAGAAATCCGCTGGTCATTGCCATGAGCGTTCTCTTGCCTTTGATCTATCTCGTCATTTTGGGTCATTCATTTCAAGGAAAGCTTCAGGCCCTTCCACTGGTGGTTGCAAACCTCGATTCGGGCCCTTACTCCAGGAACGTGATGGACAACTTGCGGGCTGTCGAGGCCGGTCCAAAGACGTTTAGCCTCGTTATCGTCGGAAACGAGAAAGATGCCATTGACGGGATCAGGAGAGGTAAGTACAAGGCAGGACTTATCATTCCGCCTGACTTCAGTAAGAGGGTGGCTTTGAAGGGCAGGCCTGAGGTGGGCCTCTTTCTGGACAATACGGACGGCATTTCGTCCGAAGCGGTAAAGAACGCTGTTATGGGCGGCTTGAGATCGATCAGATCGGATTATGTGTCCATAAGAGACAAGAGCGACGAGATATTGCTCAGGGATATAACCCTTTACAAGCAGGTGGATTATTATGAGTCGCTTGTCCCCGGCGTCGTGATCATGGCTATTTTCCTTGGGACATTAACGACAGGGGCATTCAACATCGTTATGGACAGGTTTCTTGGGGTTGATGAGAGCTACCTCCTCACACCCCTTTCCAAATCAGATATCGTAGCTGGTCTTATCATAAGCGGGTTGTTCATTACGACGATTATTGCTGTCGTGATACTGGCTGTCAGTATGCTTATGACAGGCATTCACTTCTCACGGAGCCCGCAGCAGTTCGCCTCCATATTGCTCATCATCATCCTGACAACCCTCTGTCTGCTGAGCCTGATGTTTGTCATTTTGGGCAGGATAAATCATCCAAGGGTTGTGGGCATATTGAGCGGATTTCTCAATGTTATACTTTTTTTCCCGAGCGGCGCAGTTTATCCGATTGCGAGTTTCCCGCAGTGGCTCAAGACATTTGCAAAAATAAATCCTGAAGCATACGCTGTTGATGCATTGAAAGGCTTACTCTTTAAAGGCGCTGATCTCGCGAGCATAGCAACGGATATCGCCTTCCTCTTGGTCTTCACGATGGTGATGATGACAACAGCAATCATGACTTTCAGGAGAACCCTTTGATCCTCTGATTACGCGCACCCGCCCCTTGGAAACGTATCTGGAATCTCGGCCTTGTGGAGGCAGGGGATACATCTAACCGTTTTTGGGATGTCTTTTGAGTAACAACATGTCCAAAGGAAACGATGAGATAAGATCTGTTGAAAAAGACGACTTGAGGATTCGCCTCATTGCCATCAGTTTGTCCTTTCTGGTCGGCGCCTCGCTCATGGCTGCAAAATTTTACGCCTACCGGCTCACCCATTCTTCTGCCATCCTTTCTGATGCGCTCGAATCCATCATCAATGTGGTGGCCAGCGCCTTCGCCCTTGGAAGCATCTTGCTTGCGGCTAGGCCGCCTGATGAAAGTCATCCTTACGGACATGGTAAGATTGAGTACTTCTCCGCAGGTTTTGAAGGCGCCCTCATCGTCTTCGCAGCCTTGGGCATTTTTAAGACAGGACTGTCCCACATCCTCCGCCCCCAACCACTCCCCCTTCTCGAAATTGGTCTGATCATTCTACTCGGCACGGGCCTAATCAATCTTATTTTGGGCATGGGGCTTATTAGGATCGGCAAGCGAACCCATTCCCTTGTCCTGATGGCCGACGGCAAACACGTGCTTACGGATGTTTATACCTCTGCAGGTGTGTTGATCGGGCTTTTCTTGGTCCGCCAGACCGGATGGTACTGGTTGGACGGGACCATCGCTTGTATGGTGGGGTTAAATATTCTTGTCTTAGGAGCAAAGCTGGTACGTCAATCTTTCTCCGCACTGATGCATGCGTCGGACCCTGAGCTTCTGAAGGAAATCTCGGCCTTGCTCGTCGAACACCGCAAGGACTTATGGATCGATATCCATCAGCTTCGGGCGTGGCGTTCGGGAAACTTCATCTTCATCGACTTCCACCTGGTTCTACCTCGAGATTTCACCCTGGAAGAAGCCCATCAAGAAGGTAAGGAACTGGAAAAGGTCATCAGTGACCACTTTGGGGGCGCTGCCAGTGTCCTCATTCACATGGACCCATGCGTTGATCCGGATTGCCCGGTTTGCCGTCGTCACCTGTGCGAGACGCGCCAGAAAGATCACGAAGGCCAACCCTCCTGGAGTTGGCAGACATTGATCTTACAGGGAGGGGCTGGCGAGCGTCTGGCGGCAGGTATAGGCCAGGAATCCGAAAAGGCTCATGCCGAAGACAAGGCGGAAAGGCAGGACGAAGACTGACATTTTTCCGGTTTGCATTGCCTTCCGTTGCTTTTCAGGTGAGGGCTCTCATACACAGAATCTTTGGCATATCCACTGAGCGTGTATTCGTCGCATACTGTAACGACCACGATTCAACCCGACAATCAGTTGCCTAGAGATTTGATGTAATCTGACGGCTACCTCATTGAAGGCATCACAAAAGGGGTGAAAAGCCTTAATCGGATCATATATATGTTTCAAGATGATATCACAATATCCCTTAAGTCTTTGAAATGATGAATAATGCCAGAGAGCTGTATCCTGGGAACAGAGTCTGCTGGTGAGGATTTACAAAAGAGACTTCTATTCTGGCTGGCTGGGCCAAGAAAAGTCAAGTGGTGGGATATCTATTATCGTGTGGCCCTGAGGTCTGAGCTGGTCTCCGGCGCTAAGCTGCTGGTCCCAGACGATCTTTCTCTCTTGTACTTAGCATCTTGTCTTTCCGATGTCACGATATCCAGGCTCGAATTCCCCTATTGCATCAATCTGCTCAATCTTGCCCACAACATCCTGGTTGTCATCAAGTATCAGCACAGTGTTCTGCCGCTTAGGTCCTTGCTGTGCTTTTTCAAAGGCCAAGATCGCCTCGTGAAGGGTCGCCTCTTACGCAGGGTTCCACACTCGGCAAGAGGCACCATGATGTCTTTCACTTTAATTGTCTTCATGACCCGCCTCCTTGTTCTCGTCTAGAAAGGCTCCTACTATTTGACCTGAGATTGTCACCAGGCCGACCCGAAGAACCAAGTTGAAGGGACGCCAAATTCAATTCACCACGTCAATTTGAATACGACTACTTTGTAAAACCGATCCACTCACCCCCCATTCTCATCTCTTAGCTGTTCGCACACAGCATTAAGACGGACGGGGTCGTCCCGGCATCATACCAGCCAGTAGGACAGCAAGAATTCCTGTCACAAAAATTCCATCAAACGTCCCAGCTCCTCCGATGGCGGCAACGGGGGCACCGAGCCCCTGTATTTTGCCCAGATTCATAAGATCGCCACCTATCAAGGTGCCAAGGCTCCCGCCAATATACGCCAGTGGCGGAGCGTACTGCCGGGAAAGCAAAATGGCTGCCACGGTAGCCACCAAGGGCGGCATAAAGGTTGGTGTAGCAATGCCCACCCCCTGAACAGGATAGGCCATGAGGTGGACGATGGCCGTCACGATACCCACCGCGAGGAAGCTCCGAGCGTAGAGCCTGTTTTTGAAAAGGAGGTAAAGGGATAAGATTACAGGAACGACAGCCCCGCCTACATTGACGGCGACGATCGTCCGGGGCCACTCCTTAACCATGGGAATAACATAACGCATACCATAGAAAGTAATCACCTGTCCTGAGTGTATGTGTTCTGCAGGTAGCTCTGCAACAGGGATGTTCACGTAGCTCCCAAGGAGTGACAGAAGCAACAGAGCGAAAATGTGCCGCCTGTCGATCCCTATCTTCTCGTAGGCATATTGCAGGATACCGATCTCAATCAAGATGATTAACAAAACAAAGAGAAAAAAGAGCATGAAAAAAAAGGGTAAGGCGAGTGGCATATAGTGCATTGTTATCTACCCTCCCTAAGGCCTGAGGTATGCAAAGAGGCGGTAAAAGACAACCTTACTGTCCAGAGGCATTTAGACACCAAGACTCTTGATAACATCTTTGAGAACTTTGGCAGAAGCCTGCAGACTGGCAATCTCAGATTTATCCAGTACGATCTTTAGAGTCTTTGACACACCATCGCGATTCAGAATGACAGGGATGCTCAAGCAGACATCGCTTATATCATAATAACTGTCCAACAAAGTCGAAACCGTTAGAATACTGTTTTCGTCTCGGAGAATGCTCTCTGCGATTCGCACAAGAGATAGACCAATGGCGAAGTTGGTTGCTCCTTTCCTCTTGATGATTTCATAGGCGGCATTCTTGACCTGGTTGAATATCTCGTCTCGTTCGTCCTGTGGGCAGTCCCTTTGGCATACAGGGCAGTATTCACGAAAGGCAACCGCCCCAATGTTCACCTGGCTCCAGACAGGCACCTCGCTATCGCCATGCTCCCCGATAATGTAAGCATGGACATTTCGTGGGTCCACCTGGCAATGTCTGCTCAGCAGGGACCTGAACCTGGCTGTATCGAGAACTGTTCCCGAGCCGATGACCCTGTTCATGGGGTACTCGGAAAGCTTGAGTGCAACATAGGTGAGAACGTCAACCGGATTAGAGACGATGACCAGCATCCTTGGGTTATGCTCAACGATTTGCGGGATGACTTTCTTGAATATGTCCGTGTTCCTTCGAACTAAATCGAGTCTGGTTTCACCGGGCTTCTGACTGGCCCCCGCGGTCACGACCACCATACTTGCATCCTTGCAATCCGGGTAATCTCCCACATAAATATTGGAAGGCTGGACAAAGGAAAGGCTGTGATTCAGGTCCATGACGTGTCCCTCTGCTAGCGCACGAGCTTGATCAATGAGAACAATGCTGGTGGCTAGGCCGCTGATCATGAGAGCAAAGGCAAAGGTGGAACCTACTTGGCCTGTTCCCACGATGGCGACTTTCCTTTCATCCCCATGTTCCATCTTGAGCACCTTCAAATATCTTTCTGGATTCTTTTCAAATGAGTCTTTACACCTCGAGGCGCAAAAATAGTACATTTTGCCCCTGTGTTGGATGCTGTGCTTGGTTTGATTCTCATCTACCTCCATACCGCATACTGGATCTTCCGCCATACTAACTCTCCCCTTTCTTTTTGAGTGACAATGTAGCCAACATCTCTTGACGTCCGGCTATCTGATACCCGGGTTTCTCAAGGATCCACGTTTCGGTTGCGTTATGATATCTAGTGCTGAGTTTCGCTTTGCTGTTTTATGATGTCAATAGCCTTGTCTAAGAGCCCCGAAGACGAGCGTATGATTCTTGCTGCTTCGTCGATGGGATGTGAAGCAGCCGCACTCGATATTTGACCGTGAATTCTAAGTACGTGGTTGAAATATTCATCCTGAAGCCGTCTCATCTGTTCAAGGCCGTATTCTTCCAGATAAGCATAATAGGGCACCTTGTCTTTCTTCATTAGCAGAAGTTCGTCAAGATTATCTGCCACATACCTATATATTCCCGCTATGTTCATGATGTTCTCACGCGAATGCATGGCAAGAAACCGGTCTTCAGCTTGGGAGGCGCCCATGGAAGTGCATGCTCGCTTCAGATTCTCTCCTATGGAAGATAACTTTTCTGCGTTCTGTGTTAGTCTGCTTCTGATGTCTAACACCTCTGCCTTGTCCAACTGTCTAAGATCCTTTGTGCCCGCCTCTTGCGAATAAGATGGCCTTGGAATAAGTACTGTCATGAGCAACGACAACAAAACTATCATCTTTTTCATCATAGTCCCTCCCTTTCCTTTCTTGTTTGTTGTTTTATCCATCATTTCCCCATTGGGAAACGTCTTCCTTCCACCTGACTGCACGACGATTACTAATGTAAACCCAGTTTTTGATTCCCCTTTCTTCCTGTCCATGAAATGCCGCTTCATGATTTAGTCTCGACCGCGACCAAAGATCCTGAGTAGGAGCAAGAACAGGTTGATGAAATCCAGATAGAGCGCGAGCGCACCGAGGATCGCCCCTTTTCTCGCCACCATACCGTCCAGCCCGGCTGGCTGCGTCATGGCCATATTTTTCAGCTTTTGAGTATCATAGGCAGTCAAGCCCACGAAGACGATAACCCCGATGTAACTGACTACCATGTTCAAAGCGCTGCTGCGAATAAACATGTTGACCAATGAGGCGATGATAACCCCAATTAGACCCATAAAGAGAAACGAACCCCAAGAGGTCAAGTCTTTGTTGGTTGTCCAGCCGTAAAGACTGCACGCCAGAAAAGTGACTGAGCAGACAAAAAATGTGCTCACAATGGATGCACGTGCATAAGCGAGGAATATGAATGATAAGGTCATACCATTCAGCGCGGAGTAGATGACGAAGAGGGTGGTGGCGGTCTGCGCGCTCATCTTGTTCACCCTAGTGCTTATGGAAAAGACCAAGGCGAGTTCGCCTATGATCAACCCGAAGAAAATGATAGGGTTGGCGAAAATCAGGCGCATCATGGTCTCACTGGATGACACATAGAGCGCCGTAAGAGCGGTTAGACCGAGTCCTATGCACATCCAGTTATAGACACGTCGCACAAAATCGTTGACCAGAACCTCTGTCCTTTGTGTTGATACGGGAATTGTTTGCATTGTTTTATCTCCTTCTGGCAACTCAGTTACGTTGAAGAGTTGACCTGAGATAGACAGACTCATCGCAGAAAATACACGCTGTAGGGGTCCACTCTTCCATGAAACGGCGTTTTGGTGGTAATGTCTGATTTTCCGCTATATTCAGGCACCAAGACCGCATCTTCACTCACATTTATTAACACCCAAACCGCTTTCCCATGAAATTGCCTCACAATGACCAGCAACCTCTTGTCCGAGGCGATCACTTCTCTCGCACCGGATGGATGAAATGCAGGAATCTGCCTTCGAACGTTCAACAACTGTAAGAATCTCTGTAACACCTGGTGTTGCCGTGCATGAACGTCTGAAAGAGCTTCGTCAACTGCGTCTTCCGGCAGTGTTTCACGATTGATTTTTCGGTTTTCTCCTGTTTCCTGTACACCCTTGTAGTAGTTTCCGGAGCCTAACAGGCTGTGTATATAGATACCGGGAACGCCCTTCAGAGACAGCATGATAGCCTGGGAAGCGATAAACCTTTTTATGGCCAGCGGGTCGGTTGGATTGTTAGGATTGTTAATTGCATCGAAATACGTGATATTGAGCTCATACGGTGCTTTCGTCCTGTTTTCCCTCTCGTATGATATCAGCCCGCCATGTGATTCCGTCAGTCGAAGTATACTGTCAAAGTCTTTATTGCTGAGAATTTCGCGGGCGCTCAACAGACCTATGCCGTCTTGTGAGGCCAGAAAGTCAAAAAACAGTAGATCATCTCTTGTTCTGTCGGATATCTTCTGTATATAGGTCGTGTCCTTGCGAGCAAAGGCATCTATAACGAGAGGTGGAAGGGAGAAATTATACACCATGTTGGCCTCGTGGCCCTCACCAAAATAAGACACGTTTTCCCTGTAAGGGAAATTAGCCTCTGTCAAAATGAGTGCATATGGTGCAACGTATTCCAGTACTCTCCTGAGGAGTTTTACGATCTGGTGTGTTTTTGACAGATTCACACAGGTGGTATGCGGTTCTTTCCATATGTACCCAATGGCGTCAAGGCGTATAATTTCCGCCCCTTGAGACAGGTAAAACAGCAAGACATCTATAATTCTCAGAAGGACTTCAGGATTTTTATAATTGAGGTCTATTTGATCCGAGCTGAAAGTGGTCCACACGTACTTGGTCCCAATAGCTGTTTCAAATTTTGTAAATAGGGGAAGGTCGCGAGGGCGAAACACTTCCGGCATCGTAAGCCTGTTATCGCTCCAGAGGAAATAGTCCCCGTATCGCCTGTCGCCTTTTAAAAACCGCAAAAACCATTTGGATTTGCTCGAAACGTGGTTCATGACCAGATCTACCATGAGACGGTACTCTCCTGCGATACGCTGGATATCCTCCCAGGTGCCGAATCGTGGGTCGACTTCCTTGTAATCTATGACAGCATAGCCGCCATCAGAACTACTGGGGAAAAAGGGGAGGATGTGTACGCTCGATATGGCGTCTTTGACTTTTGTTTCTAGAAAACGGCGGAGGGTGTTCAGGGGTTTTTCATCTTCCCTGTATATTGTGTCGGGGTAGGTGATGAGAACGGCATCTTTTTCGTCTAAAACGACTCGGTCTTCGTATTTTCTTCTCCTTTGTAAGATAGCCGGACTCCTTCCATAAAGGTCCATAAGATTCTTCAACTTTTTACAAAAGTCTGCTGCTTCATCCTTTGAATAGATGACCCTTACGATTTGCTTTATGTGTTTTAGAATGCCTGCAGAAGACATAGCCCCCCGTCCCGCCCAATCGGAAAAGTGTCCAATGTCCTTGTGGAATTGAGACAGCACCTCGTCATTGTGTTGCAGATTCCCCATGGCACTTAACGTTGTGAATGGGCTTCAAGCAGTTCCGTCAGTCGACCCCCTTCGATACTCTCTTCTTTTAGGACCAGGGCCGCCCCCTCATCCAGAACCTTATGATGCTTGGTGAGGATCTCTTTGGCGACCACATATTGGGAGTCCAAAATGGCCTTGATCTCACGATCGATCACTTCTGCTGTTTCCTCACTGTAGTCCTTTGCCAGGGGCAGGCCCATATCAGGGTATGGTTTGTGACGTTCTTTTTCAAAATAGATATGGCCTAACTTATCGCTCATCCCGTATTCCTTGACCATGCTTCGCGCAATGTCGGTGGCCCTGGCAAGGTCATTGTGCGCGCCGGTAGAAATATCCTGAAACTGGATCTCTTCGGCTGCTCGTCCTCCCAGAGCCACAGCGATCTTGTTTAAGAGCTCACCCTTACTCATCAAGAAGCGATCTTCTGTGGGCACTTGAAGCGTATAGCCTAAAGCAGCAACCCCCCTGGGAATGATTGAAATTTTTCGGACCGGGTCCGTGCCTGGCAAAGAAAGGGCGACCAGCGCATGACCTACCTCGTGATAGGCGACAATCTTTCTTTCCTTCTCATTGATGAGGCGATTTTTCTTCTCAAGACCCGCAACAATCCGCTCCACGGCCTCGTCAAACTCCACCATTTCCACCTTGTCCTTGTTGTGGCGAACGGCCAACAGGGCCGCCTCATTGGCCAAATTGGCAAGATCCGCCCCCACAAAGCCGGGGGTCATGCCAGCGATGGTATCAAAGTCTACGTCCTTGTCGATGGTGATCCCTTTTGAGTGGATTTTCAGGATGTCGGCCCGTCCTTTCTTGTCAGGCCGATCGACCAGGATGTGGCGGTCGAAACGGCCTGCTCTCAGGAGAGCCGGGTCCAGGATCTCCGGCCGGTTGGTGGCTGCCATGAGGATCACCCCGATGGTAGCGTCAAAGCCATCCATTTCGACCAAAAGTTGGTTCAATGTCTGTTCTCTCTCATCATGTCCTCCTGTTACGCCAATGCCCCGAGCCTTGCCCAAGGCATCCAGCTCGTCCACAAAGATGATACAAGGGGCTTTCTCCTTGGCCTGGGCGAACAGATCACGCACCCGGGCCGCCCCCATGCCCACAAAGAGCTCCACGAATTCTGAGCCGCTCATGCTGAAAAAGGGGACACCACTTTCTCCAGCAACCGCTCTGGCCAGGAGTGTCTTACCTGTTCCTGGAGGGCCCACCAGCAGAATCCCTTTGGGGAGCTTGCCACCCAGCCGCGTGAACTTTTCGGGTGATTTGAGAAATTCGATCACCTCGGCGAGTTCTTCCTCCGCCTCATCCACGCCAGCCGCGTCTTCAAAGGTGATCCCCACCTCGTCTTCCATGTAGACCCTGGCCTTTTTCTTGCCAAGGGTGAGGAAACTGCCTTGCTGAGAAGCAAACCGTCTCATCATGAAGTACCAGATCCCAATGAAAAGAAAGATGGGCAAGACCCATGAGGCGAGATTCCTCAGAAAATGGCTCTCAATGACCCCTTTGAAGGTCACATGATACTTCTCCAGAAGCTTGGATAGGTCTGCATCGACACGGACACTAACAAAGGTCTTTTCTACCTCCTTACCTTTGTCATTTACCTTTATTTTGCCTTGAATCTGGTCTTGAGTAATGGCTACCTCTGAAATTTTACCTGTTTCCAGCGCCTTGATAAACGCACTGTATGGAATGCGTTCCACTGAAAAAGTCTGGATGATGAGGTTTTGAATGATCAAGACTATCCAGACGGCGATTAATACATACCAAATTGAAAACTTATGCTGCTTTTCCACCTTAAAGCCTCCCTTGTTGGAATTCCACTATATCCAATACAAGACGAACGGCCTGCTTCTACGAATGAGCCGTATCCAGCGCATGCCCCAATTGCTTCCGTAACAAAAGCCGGCCATGGTCCTGAGCAAAAACGTCAAATCCCAACTTTTCCAGAAGCCGTAAGGATGCGGTATTGCTTGCCAATACTTCTCCACAAACCCTCTTCACGATGCAATCTTCTTCAAGAGAACTCAGAAGCAGTTGAAGCGTACGCTGCCCATATCCCCGTTTTCGATCTTTTGGATCGAAAAGCACCAGTGAAAACCATAGGCTCTGGCCTAGTTCTGTTTTATAGATCCCCACAAAACCAATGATCCTATAAGCGTTGTTACTTTCTTCAACTTCAATGACGTAGACAGCTTGAAATGTCGTACGCACCCATCTCCAGAAAGACGCCAAAGACCTGCAAACCTTGAGTCGGACACCGCTGGCTGCCAAGAAGACCTCGGGTTTACACAGAGAACACAAGGTAATTAAGTCTCTAAATCGGTAAAGCCGAAGAGCGAGATCGCGGTCTTCCATGCAACCTCTAAATCGGGCTGTTCGAATACCAAGACGCTCAAGCACTGTCTTGAGCTGAGAAAAAGCATCCTGATGCACGCGAGATATAAACGCCTGCAGATCTTTCACCTTCACACATCCTCATCCCGGCTATGAGAACCGACACATGTAAACTGCTTTACGCCGGCAAGAATGTAAATACTGTGACTGATGTATTTCAATAAGAGAAAGCATGTAGTTAGTCAGAAAGACGTCCAACGCCGGGATGCCTACTGCCGGAAACAAGCAAACAACCAACGTGTGTTGCAGAGATAGAATGTCCTCCGTCACCTTGCGCCAGCCATCAAGTTTGATTCGTCGCTGCCTCCTTTTTCAAGGGGCCTGAAGCTGAGGACCTGCAGCCTCAAGGGAAAAGCTTGCTACAGGGAGCTTCAATCTTTTCCGTCACCTGCCCATCACTCCGATCGGTGCCGGAACAGCCACGCGGCCAGCGGCAGCGTAAAGGCCGCCATCAATAGAAGCGGCCAGATCTGGGGCCACACCATGCCGGGGCCGGCGCCTTCCAGGAAGATGTCTCGCAGCGCCCTGATGATGTGGCGCAGGGGGTTGCCCAGGGTCGCGATCTGGAGCCAGCGGGGCATGTTCTCAATGGGAGTGGCAAAGCCCGAAAGGATGACGGACGGCATCATAAAGACAAAGGATCCGAGAAGCGCCTGCTGCATGGTCATGGAAAGAGACGAAACCAGCAACCCGACTCCCACGATGGTGATGATAAAACACGCCAGGACCAGGACGAGCGCCGGAACGGTCCCGCGAAACGGCACCCCGAACCAGTAAACTGCGCCCAGGCAGAATATCAGCGCATCCATGAGACCGAAGAACATGCCGGGCAGGGATTTGCCGACGAGAATTTCGCCGGGCATGAACGGCGCGACCAGGAGTTGGTCGAACGTACCGAATTCGCGCTCCCGTGCCACCGACAGGCTGGTGAGAATCATGACGACCACCATGCTGATGATGCCACCCAGGGCCGATACGATGTACCACCGGCTCTGGAGATTGGCGTTGAACCAGGGCCGGTCCACCAGCAACACGCCGGGTCCGTTCGGGGTGACCACGCCAGTCTTGACGAGTTCTTGATTGTACTGTTTGACGATGGCTCCGATGTACCCCAGGGCGATCAGGGCTACATTGGAATTGCGGCCGTCCACGATCACCTGCATCGTCGCCGGTCGGCCGGCATGAAGGTCGCGGTTGAACTGGGGGCCGATGTGAATGACCATCCGGGCCTCCTGGCGATTGATCATGAAAGCGATCTCATTTTCGTTCAAAAGCGTCTTTGTGAGCTCGAAATGCCCGGATCCGCCAAATCGGGACAAAAGCTGCCGGGATTCAGGCGTGCGAGACTCGTCGAACACCGCGTAGCGGACATTCTTGACATCGTAGGTCGCAGCATACCCGAACACAAAAAACTGGATCAACGGCGGGCCGATGATGACAAAGCGGCTCTTGGGGTCCTTCAGGACCATGGAGAATTCTTTGAGCATCAAGGCGATGATGCGGCGAACGCTCTCCATTAGCCCTCCAGGCGTTTGGTGATTTTGCGAAAAGCGAGACTGATGAAGACCACTGCCATGACGAGCAGGGCCAGGGCGTTGGGCAGCAGCACCGGCCAGATATCGCCGGCCATGAAAAGGGTGTGACTGATGGTCACGAAATAGCGTGCCGGGACGACATGGCTGATAATTTGAATGAAGCGCGGAGCGCTCTCCAGATCAAAAAGAAGGCCCGAGAGAAATAAAGCCGGCAGAAATCCCGCTATAATGGAAATCTGAGCGGCCACAAATTGGACGCGAATGGCCGCCGATATGAAGAGCCCAAAGCCCAGGGAAGCCAGCATGAAAAGGGCGCTCAATACAATGAGCGCGCCCAGGGAGCCGCGGAACGGCACATGAAAAAGCGTGGTGCCGACCGCGACAGACAGAACCATGCCCAGCATGCCCAGAAAGAAATACGGCAGTACCTTGCCCAGCAGCAGATCGATCCTGCGAAGCGGGGTGACCAGAATGGCCTCCATGGTCCCCCGTTCCCATTCGCGGGCCACCACCAACGCGGTCAAAAGAATTCCGCTCAGGGTCATGATCAGGGTGATGAGTCCCGGCACGAGAAAATTCCGGCTGACCGCCGCTTCGTTGAACCAGACCCGTTGGGATATCTCCACTGCAGGACCGGCCGCTGCTTTACCTCTCGCCCGACGCAGCGCGGTCCATATCTGCAGCACGCCCCGCGTATATCCCTGGATCAGCCGGGCCCGGTTGGCATCGATGCCGTTCACGATCAGTTGCACCGGCGCTTGATTCCGCGTATCCAACCGGGATGAAAAATCGCTCTGCACGCGTACGATGCCGTCGACGTGCCCCTGGTTGAGCCGATCCACCGCTTCAGGCATGGATTTTACGTAGTCGGCTTTGAAATAGGGCGACAGATCGAAGCGGGCCGCCAACTCGCGGGCCGTTGGACTGTTGTCGTCGAGCACAATGGCAATCGGCACGTTTTCGGCATCCAGCGACACCCCGTATCCAAAAATGAAAAGCAACGCCAGCGGCAAGACAAGGGCCAGCGCAATGCTGCTGGGATCGCGCCGGATCTGGAGCACTTCCTTGCGCAGAAATCCCCGTAGGCGCATGAGAAAGAGAGCGTGCGCTGTCATTTTGCTCGACCTCCATTGCCGCCGAGATTCTGTCCGGCAGCGGATGCGATATTACCCTCGGCCAGGGCGATAAACGCATCCTCGATGGTCGGCTCGGGGTTTTCTTCCGAAAGGGCCAGTGCCCGGATTTCAGCAGGTGTACCCATGGCCATGGCCTTTCCCTGGGACATGATCAACATCCGGTCGCAGTATTCGGACTCTTCCATGAAATGGGTCGTTACCACCACGGTAACCCCCTGTTCGGCAAAATCGTTGATCCTGAGCCAGAACTCCCGCCGGGCAAAAGGATCCACTCCGGAGGTCGGTTCGTCCAGGAAGAGGATATCCGGCTCGTGCAGCAGGGCCGCGGCCATGGCCAGGCGTTGTTTGTAACCACCTGGGAGCCTGCCTGCGGCATTATCGCGCCATTTGCCAAGCCCAAATTCCGCAAAGGCCCATTCCAGCCGCTGCCGCAGCCGGTTAGCGCCAAGACCGTAGGCGCTGCCGAAAAAACGCAGGTTCTCCTGCACGCTGAGCTGGCCGTAAAGGGAGAACTGCTGGGCCATATATCCCAGGCGGGCACGGGCCTGCGAGCGCGAGCGCCGCAAGTCATGCCCGGCCACGCGGATCTCCCCGGCACTGACCTTCAACAATCCGCACAGCATTCGGAAGGTGGTGCTTTTCCCGGCGCCGTTGGGGCCGAGCAGACCGAATATCTCGCCGCGCCGCACCTCAAAGGTAAGCGGTTTGACCGCCTCGAACTCACCGAAAAACTTCTGCAGATCACTGGTTTTCACGACCACCTGTTCGGCTTTTTCGCCTACGTCCTTTTCCTCTACCGGGGTCGTCCCGCCGGAAGATGGCTCGCCGCCATTGGCTTGAGAAAAGCCGGGGTGCGGAATGAGCGCCATAAAGGCATCTTCAAAGGTAGGCGACCTCTCCTGAATGCCGGCCCGCCACGGCTCCGGCAAGGCGTCGGCCACGGCTTGTGATCCGGCAGCGTCGGTCACAGCGCGCACCCGGCCCGAGCGGATGGTGGTGTCCACAATATGCGCCCGGCCGGCAAGGCGCGTTTGTATCCGGCGCGGTTTGATGCCCGGCGGCGGCGTCACCAGCTGCACCCTGTCTGCCACCTGCTCTTTGAATTGCTTGGGCGTTCCCTCGGCCAGGACCTCGCCTTCATGCAGTAGGACCACGTGGCGGCATCGCTCTGCTTCATCCAGATACGCCGTTGACAGCAAGACGCCGATGCCGTTTTTGTCTACAAGCTCATAAACGATCTTCCACAACTCCCGCCGCGAGAGCGGATCCACCCCCACGGTCGGTTCATCCAGCAAAAGCATCTGTGGCGATTTGATCAGGCAGCAGGCCAGCCCCAGCTTCTGCTTCATGCCGCCGGAAAGCGCACCGGCCATACGCCCGGTATAGTTCCCGAGGCCGGTCATATCGAGCAAGCGACGGTAGCGCTCATGGCGCTCGGAATGCGACACCCCCTGAAGATCGGCAAACAGATCCATGTTCTCCGCAACCGTCAGGTCTTGGTACAGGCCGAATTTCTGGGGCATATAACCCACACGGCTCTGGATTTCGATGCTGTGCCCCACGCTGTCCAGCCCCAAGACGGTGACGGACCCGGCCGTGGGCACGAGGAGACCGGCGGCCAGGCGGATGAGGGTGCTTTTTCCAGCCCCATCCGCCCCCACAAGCCCGGTGACCTGTGCACGGCGGGCTTCCAGGGAAACACCGCGCAGGGCCTGGATCGCAGGCCCCTTCTCGGAAGGGAATTCCTTCTTCAGGTTCTGGACCGCCAGCACCACCTCCGTTGCTGCCGCGCTATGCCCGTGGGACTCTGTCGCCATAGCACCTGCCATCTCTTCTAAGACGAGCTCGGATTAGGTGTCAGCCGGTACGGATGTCTTGGGAGTCCCAGCGTCGCCCTGCCGGGATGGCGCCTCCGAAGGGGTTCTGTCCACGAAGACCGTGACCGGCATTCCCAAACGGAGCACGTCATTGGGGTCGTGAACGTACACCCTGACTTCATACACCAGCTTGGTCCGCAAATCCGTCGTCTCCACGGTTTTCGGGGTAAATTCGGCCACGGGGGAAATGAAACCGATCCAACCGTCAAAGGTGTGATCTGGAAACGAATCGCTCAGGATCTTCGCCTTCATGCCCAAATTAATGAGGCCCAGATCCGGCTCCGGCACATAGGCCCGAACCCACTTGGGATCGATCAACGCCAGGGTGAACACGGGCCGGTTGGCGTTTGCCATATCTCCGGGTTCCAGGATCCGGTTTTGGATCACCCCCGCGGCCGGCGCTGTGAGGGTCATATCCGCAAGCCTTATCTTCAAGAGCGAAAGAGAAGCCTTGAACGATTCCAGCTTCTTTTTGGCGGCAGCAATATCTTCTTTGCGGGGCCCCTCTAGGGCCAGGTCGAGTGCCTTTTCCTTTACCTTGAGCTGGGCCTGATCTACTTCGGCCTGGGCCCGCGCATCGTCCAAGGCTTGTTCACTCGTGGCCCCGGTCCCTGCTGTTTTCTGGATGCGTTCAAACTTCTGCCTGGAATTCTTGGCCTTGACCTTGGCTGCCTCCACCTCGGCCCGCGCCTGTTCAATCTCCTGCTGTCGGGTCCCAGCTTCCAACCGATTGACCACCTGTTGCTGGGCGGCAATTTGAGCTTCCGCCTCCTTGATTTGGGCCTCCAGGCGGTTGGTTTGCTGCCGCGCCAGAATCTGGCCTGCCGTAACACGATTGCCCTCTTCCACCGAAACCTCGGCAATGCGCTCCTCTTCATTAAAGGTCGGCTGAACGTCTCGGATATCGATATTGCCGTAAAGCGTGAGTTCGACCTCGGACTTGTGCTTCTCCATTTGGAGCAGCCACCGGCCGCCCAACACCCCGATAGCGATGAGAATAGCTGCCGGAATGACCCCTTTAAGAACTCTTTTCATTGTGCGGATGCTCCACGTTTCATGTCATGGGGTTTCGGAGATGGAGGCTCGACCGTCGCAGCCCCGGCACCATCGGGAGATTCCAGAACCTGCCAACCGCCGCCCAGGGCTCTGTAAAGCTGGACTACCTGGGCCAGCGCGTTCTGGCTGGCCAGGAGGAGCTCTTCCCGTGCAGCGACGAGCTTTTCTTCGGCGTCAATGACCTGGAAAAAATCGCCCAACCCGACCCGGTACAGGTTATCGGCCAGGTGGACGCTCTGTTCGCCGGCTTTTTCCGAGGCAGTTAAATCGATCACCTGCTCCTGGCTCCGAACAACGCCTGCGGCGGCGTTCTCGACTTCGGAAAGCGCCGCCAGGATTTGCTGCTCGAGCGCGAGCCGCCCCTGTTCTGCCTGGGATTGGCGAACCTGGATATTGCTGCGGATTCGGCCGCCGGAAAAAAGCGGAAATTGAAGGCCGGGGCCCAGCATATAGATCAGGGCGTCTTTGTCCAGCAGCGCGCTGGCCGTGTCGGTTTGCAGGCTCAGGGTACCTGAAAGTGAAAGCCGGACGTATCTGTCCGCCTCGGCAGCGCCGATTTGGGCCACCGCAGCGGCATACCGGCGTTCTGCCCCGCGGATGTCGGGCCGCCGCACCAGAAGATCCACTGGAAGCCCGATGCCGATGAGCGGGGGCACGGACGGCAGCGGACCCGGTTTGAGAATGTTCGCCTCTGGTGGCTGTCCGAGCAACAAATTGATCCGATTCTCCGCCACTGTCAACGCGCGTTTATATTCCGGAATAAGGGTCCGCGTGTTTTCCAGCAGCCGCTTGGTCTGCGCAACCTGGAGCTGCGTACCGGTTCCGGCCCGGTACCGGGTTTCGAATAGATCCAGGGTTTTCTCCTGCAAGGCGATATTCCGGTTGGCCATGTTCAGTCGGGCCTGAAGGGTGCGGGCATCGATGTAGGCCAGGGTCAGTTCGGCGGCCAAAGAGACCATCATATCGTGGTAGTCCGCATAACTGGCTTCGATTTCAGCATCGGCGGCTTCAACGAGGCGCGCCACCCGTCCCCACAAGTCGAGTTCCCATCCGGCAACGACGCCGGCCGCATAGAGATTTATTTCTTCACCCGGAGGCGGCCCCTGGAACGACACGGCTTCTTTGCCGGTTCCGGCACGGGTGTAGTCTGCGTTCAAATTTATTTGGGGAAGGCCATCAGCATGGACGATCCCCCGACGGGCGCGGGCTTCGATAATCCGTTGCCGGGCCTCGGCCAGCGCAAGGTTGGAACCAACGAGCTTTTCAACCAGGCTGCTCATCTCTTGATCCTTGAATTGGCGCCACCAGGCCGCCATCGGTTGCGCTTGTCCGTCCAGCGCTTGGCTCCCTTCCAAGGAGGAGGCCTGCCAGCTTTGTTTCGTATAACCGGAGACATCCGGCGGGTGATAATTCGGTCCCACCATGCAGCCGGTTATCGCCAAAATGACAGGGGCCGAAATGCTGAGCACCACCCAGCGCGGGCTTCGCTTTGCCACCTTATTCCTCCTTTGCGATACAGTCTCCAGCCCCAAGCCTCGGGCCATCGTTTCACACCGCCCGAAACGCCTCTACGATGGAGTCTTCTCCTGGGCAGGGGATAGCTGCACCCCGTGACTCCGCATTTCGTTCAGTTGTTCAAGCTGGACCTCTTGAATTGCGACCAAACGTTCCCATTGCCGAGACAGAAGATGGTCAAGCTTCTGGTGCAACTGTCGAATCTCGAGCTCTGCCTTCAGATTAATTTGGTAGTCATGAGATGCTCGAAGACGATCCTTTGTTTCCTGCCGATTTTGACTCATCATGATAACGGGTGCCTGCATCGCGGCGAGACACGAAAGGACGAGATTCAGCAAAATGTAAGGGTAAGGATCGAATGGCCTTGATAGCAAAAGTAAAGAGTTAGCGCACATCCAGAGAACGAGAACACACGCAAAGATGATAATGAATCTCCAACTCCCCCCGAACCTCGCAATCCTGTCAGACAGCCTTTGCCCAAAGGCTAACTGCGATTCGTATTCCTTTTCAACATGCGTGGTGAGGATCTCATGTTTTGCTAGGCTATCCAGGACTTCTTTCTCCAAATCCGACAACTCGCCCCTCTCGGCCTCAATAAGCGAGCGAACATAGTCGTATCGAAACCGATTCAGATCATCTACACAGATGAATCCCTCGGCAGACCATTCGGGATGAGACTGCCTGATCATATCAACGACAACTGGCCTGACCGCGCTCGCCTCTACGAGCTCTGCCTGAGAGGGACCTTTGCGGCAGATCTGGCAATATCGACCTATAGATTGGGACGTATTGTTCATTTACGCTGACCCCTCATGGATGCCGAGGCAACCTATGATCCTGTGTGCATCATTTTCTTGAACCTCAATGACGTAGAAGACTTGAAATGTCATATGCACTTACTTCCAGAAAGACCCAAAAGAACTTTTAGTCCAGTATAGAAACCCTTGCCCTTTGGGCAAGGTCAGAGTTCAGTGGCT